>NZ_JBIWKR010000016.1:0-162556 GCF_044765765.1 Streptomyces sp. NPDC102402 | reverse complement strand
CTGACCACCAGCTCGACGCCCAGTAACCGCGTTACTCAGCACGCGCTGGCACCGCCCACCGACAACAGGGCAAACGTTGCCTGATGCGGCACTAGCAACACCAGGCCGGGGTCTCACCGCAAGATCGAAAGAGCGATCCCGTGGCTATCGAGCACCCTAGCTCTGCCCTGCGTGTCCCCGCCTCCTCGCGCCCGTATCCGATGGCCAATCCCGGCTACGGCAAGCGATCAGCCCCGGACCAACAGCCCCGTTGCGCTGGTGACTTCATGTTGCTGCCGATGCGTGAGCGGCACATCGCCGGGTTCATCGACCAGCTTCCCGACGGCGCGGCCATGGACGTCAAGGGGCTGGCCAAGCAGTTGCCGCTCTACGGGCAGCAGGCGGTCGGTTCGGCCCTGAAAGCCCTGTCCGTCGCCGGGTACCTGCGACGCGTGCGATGCCTGGTGACCGGTGAGGGTGGGCAAGTGCGCTGGGTCTTCCGCACGTTCTGGTCCCGCACCGCCCGCGACAACGAGTGGTGGAGCGCGCTCGTCGGTGCGGAGCGCTCGCAGCCGATGGTTGCCGAGCCCGTTGCCGTCCGGCCGGTGACTGACGTGGTGCCGCAGCAGCGGGCGCCGGAGCCGGTTCCGCCCGTGCTGGAGGGTGACTCGCCCGCGTACGCCGCCCTGGCGCGACTGGGCCGCGTCGATGCCCGTCTGGCACTTTCCGCCGCTGACTGTGCGGTCCTGGAGCCGCTGGCCGCCGCGTGGTTCACGCGCGGCGTGGATGCCGACTACCTCGTGCAGGCGCTCGTTGCCGGGCTACCCGCCGGGGTCGACTCGCCGGTCGGCCTCGTCCGCCGCCGTCTCGCGGACAAGCTACCGCCCCAGGTGGCCGCCGCCCCGGTGCCGCCCGCGCCCGGTGCGACCGTCCGGCGGGTGATGATGGAGTGCACCAAGTGCGGCGTGCCCGGCCGCGCCGAGGCGCTGCCCGACGGCCTCTGCCGCGCCTGTCGGCAGCCTGCCGAGGGGACGCCGGAGGCTTCCGTCGAACTGCCCGCCGAACGGGATGCGCGTACCTACGTCGCCGAGTTGCGTGACCTGCTCAAAGCGCCCTGATCGTCAGGTCAGCTCCTGGCCGCGAATGCGGCGAAGGCCGACCAGGTGGCGGGGGCGACGGTGAGGGTGGGGCCCTCGGGGGCCTTGGAGTCGCGGACGTGGATGGCGGAGGGCTGTGCGGCGACCTCGATGCAGGCGCCGCCCTGCTCGCTGCTGTAGCTCGACTTGAACCACTCAAGTGCGGTGCTCATCGCTCTCCTAGAAGCCGTTCCAGCAAGCCCTGAGATTCCTCGGTGTTGAGGGCCTGTGTTCGCAGCATCGCATATTTGCGCTCCAGGATGCTCACGTCGTCTGGGACCGAGATCAGCTGGCTGCCGCGCTGGGTTTCCGTGTAAGCGAGGCGTTGGTGGTCAGGGGTTTCCACAAGGATGAAAGGTCCCGAGAGGCCTGCGTGCGTGTATCGGCCCAGGGGCATGACCTGGATGGTGATTCCTGTGATCTCGGTGCACTCACGCACGTGTCGGAGGGTCTCCATGTAAACGTCGTCCCCGCCGAGACGGTCCCTGAGGATCGCCTCTGAGATGACGAAACTCGCCGTAGGAGGCTCCTGCTGGTGCAGGATCTCCAGACGTTCCATCCTGGCGGCGACCCGTCTGTCGACCTCCTCATCATCAAGAGCTGGGACGTCGGTGCGGAACACCGCACGTGCGTAGCTCTCCGTCTGAAGCAATCCTGGCAGTACCTGGTTCTCGAACCAGGACAGCGCCAGTGCCTCCCGCTCCAGGTCCATGTACTGCTCCGCCCACGCCGGGATCAGGTCCACCTCCGGCATATTGTCCACCGCCGTCTCCAGCGCCCCCTTCGTGTCCAGCAGCGCGTCCAGGCGCCGGGCCAGGTCGGGGAGGAGGGCGCGGCGGCCCTGTTCGATGGAGGCGATCGTCTCCACCTGTACGGCCGCCCGGTCCGCGAGCTGGGCCTGGGTCAGGCCCGCCGCGACGCGGAACAGGCCGACCAGCTTGCCGACGAGCTTCATGGCCGACGCGTTCCTGCGCTGCCGTTTCCTGGGGTGCATACGGTTCGGCCTCCCCGCCCTGGTGCGTACTCCACGCATCGGAGACCCGTACAACGGATCTGTACGTGCTCACCTACTGCTAACGATAGACACAGAGAGTGACGCTTGTCTCATGAACGAGACGACGCAACTCTCGCTGCTCCGTGAGCGCTTCTGCCGGCGTGAACGTCGCTCGGTGCCTGCGGTACGGGAGTTCGTGCGCGAGGCCGTGACCGACTGGGGGTTCGGGGCGCGGCTCGACGACGTGCTGCTGTGCGTGAGTGAGCTGGCGACCAACGCGCTGCTGCACGGGGTACCGCCGGGGCGCGGGTATCTGGTCCGGCTGCGCTTGGAGGGGGAGGGGCGGGTGCTGTCCGTGGAGGTGCACGACAGCGGGGGCGGGGTGCCTGCGGTGCTGCGGCCGGAGGGGGAGTCGGGGCGTGGGCTGCTGCTCGTCGACGCGCTCGCCGACCGGTGGGGCGTCGGGGAACGGGAGCCCGGCAAGGTCGTGTGGTGTGCGTTCACGCGGCCTCAGCGGCCGGGTGTGACGTCCTGATGGCTCAGGACACCAGGCCCTGGCGGTAGGCGTAGACGACCGCCTGGACGCGGTCGCGGAGGCCGAGCTTGGTGAGGATGCGTGAGACGAAGGTCTTGACCGTCTCCCGGCTGATCACGAGGGACGCGGCGATCTCGTTGTTGGAGAGGCCGTCCGCGATGAGGCGCAGGACCTCCAGCTCGCGGGGGGTCAGCGGGATGCCGGAGCTCTTGTCGTCGGTGGGCCGGATCCGGGCGGCGTACCGGCCGACCAGCTGGCGGGTCACGTCGGGGTCCAGGAGGGCCGCGCCGGCGGCGACGGTCCTGATGCCGTGGAGCAGCCGGTCCGGCGGGGCGTCCTTGAGGAGGAAGCCGCTGGCGCCGGCGCGCAGTGCCTCGTAGACGTACTCGTCGAGGTTGAACGTGGTCACCACGAGCACCTTGACGGGGTGGGGCACTCCGGCGCCGGCCAGCAGGCGGGTGGCCGCGATGCCGTCGAGGACCGGCATGCGGATGTCCATGACCACGACGTCCGGGCGCAGTTCCCCGGCGAGGTCGACAGCGGTCCGCCCGTCCCCGCACTCGCCCGCGACCTCGAGGTCGGGCTGCGCGTCGATGATCGTCGACAGGCCGGTGCGGATCAGGACCTGGTCGTCGCAGATGAGGACACGGATCGGCTCGGTCACGAGGGGCTCCCGGCGGGTATGCGGACCCGGACGGTGAAGCCGCCGTCCTTCTGCTTCTCCGCGCTGAAGTCGCCGCCGAGGACGTCGACCCGTTCGCGGAGGCCGGCCAGGCCGCGCCCGCTCCCGGAGAGTCCGGCCGTCCGCGAGCCGGAGCCGTCCGTGCCGACCTCCACGGTGATTTCCTTCTCGCCATGACGCACTCGGACCGAAGTGCGGCTGCCGTGAGCGTACTTGAGGGCGTTCGTCAGGGACTCCTGCACCACCCGGTAGGCCACGAGGTCGGCGCTGCCGGACGATTCGGCCGGTGTGCCCTCCTCGGTGAACTCCACGGGCTGCCCGGCCCGCCGGGTCTGCTCGACGAGGGTGAGGAGCCGGCCGGCGGCCGGTGTCCTCGGCTCGGTGCCGTGGTCGGGGTTGAGCAGGTCGAGCAGGTGCCGCAGATCGGTGATGGCCCGCCGCCCGGTGTCGGTGACGGCGGTCAGGCTCTGGTCGAGGCGGTCGGGTGCGGCGGTCAGATAGCGTGCCGCCTCGGCCTGGACGACCATGGCCGTCACGTGGTGGGTCACGACGTCGTGGAGTTCGCGGGCGATGCGGGCCCGTTCGGCGGTGCGGGTGTCCTCGGCGACGCGGTTGCGGCGCTCGGCCTCCAGGGCCCGGGTGTCGCGGAGCCATACCCCGACGGCCCAGGCGAGTGCCACGGCCAGGTAGAACGTCACGAACTCGCTCGGCGGGTAGCCAGGGCCGAGCCGGTGGAGTGCGACCGCCAGCGGGACGTACGCCGCGGAGATGGCGAGGGCGGTGGCTCGCCGGTGGTGTTCCAGGAGGGACGCCAGGCTGATCAGCGCGATGGGCAGCGCGGTGCCCGCGAGCGTGTGGTAGCCGCGGAGCTGGTCAAGGGCGAACCCGAGCGCCACCAGGGCGAAGCAGATGACAGGCCACCGCCTGCGCGCGGCGAGCGGGAGGCACTGGAGGGCGATCGCCACGATCGCCAGGGCGTCGAACGGGCGGGACGGGAGGCCGCCGAGCTCCGTGCCGTTGTTGCGGAAGCCCGGCAGGATCGACGCGGCGAGGAGCAGCAGGGCCAGCGGGGCGTACCAGAGTGCGGCGTCCGGCCGGCGCCACAGGTCCTGGATCCGCGCGAGTCCGGTCATCGGGGGAGTGTAGTGGGGGCGGCTTCCTTGGCGGCGCCGCGGCGTCGGGGCACCAGGTTGCCGCGCCGGTGGGCCAGCCACAGGAAGGCGAGGGTGATCAGGAATCCGAACGCCACCGAGTACACGCTGCCTTCGGGGCCGAAGGCGCCGCCGGTGACCCATTCCGGGCCCGACGTGACGGTGTCCAGGAGTCCCTGCGGGGTGTCGTTGCCGGAGACCTCGGTGCTGAAGATGCCGGCCGCCGCGAAGTTCCAGCCGAAGTGCAGGCCGATCGGGACCCACAGGTTGCGGGTCGCGGCGTAGGCGGCGGCGAGCATGCCACCGGCCTCGATCGCGATGGCGAGGGCGCCCCACAGGGTGGCGTCGGGGTTGAGCAGGTGGGAGGCGCCGAACAGCACCGCGGTCAGAGTCAGCGCGATCCAGGTGCCGGTGCGCTCCTCGATGATGCGGAACAGGACGCCGCGGAAGAGCAGTTCCTCCGTCACGGCTGCTGCCGCCATGAAGCCGACCAGCCCTATGGCGCCGGTGACCGAGCCCAGGCCGTTGATCTCGTAGTGCGCGTTGAAGTAGATGTTCGTGATGACGGCGCCGAACATCGCGACGCCGATCAGCAGTCCCCGGGCGATCGCGGCCTCGGCGCCCTTGCGGGCGACCTCGGTGGACGGGCGGTGCTCGGTCCTGCGGACCACCCATCCGTAGACGGGTACGGCGACCACGGCTGTCAGGAGTCCCAGGACGAGTTGGAGCCAGGGGTTGTCCTCCACGGCGGCGACGGCCTGACCGCCGATCATGGCGACCACCACGACGGCCAACAGCTGCCAGACGAACCTCATGAACGCTCCTTCTGCGGGTCCGCGGCCGGAGTGCCGCGGTGCCTCGAACGCTACGGATCCGGCGGTCCGCGATCGTCACCTCACGGTGGACACCTCGGCGTAGCTCGCGCGGGGGACAGGCACCACGAGGCGATCAATTCGGTTGAGGGCGCACCCGGCTACGGGGAGGATCGCCCGCATGTTCTCGCGCAGGAATCGCCGCCCCACGTCCCCCGAACTCGCCGCTGCCTGG
The DNA here is from genome assembly GCF_044765765.1 of Streptomyces sp. NPDC102402. Taxonomy (NCBI): domain Bacteria; kingdom Bacillati; phylum Actinomycetota; class Actinomycetes; order Kitasatosporales; family Streptomycetaceae; genus Streptomyces; species Streptomyces sp. NPDC102402. The sequence continues at coordinate 157,032 of NZ_JBIWKR010000016.1, read as the reverse complement.
GAGTGCCTCGACGGAGGTGATGTCCCCGGTGCGCTGAGCGAGTTGAGGCAGGCCCCGTCGGCGCCGCTGGGGGAGGTCGCCGTCGTCGTCGCTCGGGCCGCCGGGGCGGCGGGTTTCGACGACCTGCGCAAGGCCGCCAAGGAGCTCGCGGAGCACCCGGACCGGGTCCGGTCCCTGTACGACTACGGGTACGCGTGTGTGGAGCGCGGGGTGTCCTACCTGGCGATACCCGCCCTGCGGGAGGCCGTGCGGCTGGCGCCGGACTCGGCGGGGCTGCTGCGCGAGCTGGTCTCGGCGTACGAGCGCGAGGAGTGGCACCGGGAGGCGGTGGACGTGCTGCTCGCGCGCGAGGGCGGTCTCGCCGACTGGCCCGATCGCTACCTCCTGGTCTTCAACGCCGTGCTGGCGGGGGATCTGGAGCTGGCCCGGCTCCACCACGCGCGTCTGCCCGCTCCCGACGACGAGATGTGGCTGGGCGCACGGGACCGGCAGAACCTGGTGCTGGAGCGGGCGGCCGGTGCGGGGGCGGTGAGTCCGCTCGGTGGGACGGATCTGCGGGGCTGGCAGTACGTCATGGGTGGCACGGTGCTGGGCACCCTCTCCCCGTTCGGCTTCGACGCGGGGATGACGGGCCGGTACGCCTGGATCCAGGACAGCCACGAGCAGTGCCTGAACGGCCTGCTGAGGCTGAAGTCGGTGCTGGCGGCCGCCGGGGTCCAGCCGCGTTCGGTGTCGCTGCTGCCGGACCGGGGGAGCCGGATCCTGGGGCTGGCCGCCGCCGAGGTGCTGGGGCTCGTGACGGTGCCGTTCGAGGCAGGCCGGGAGGACACCGTCGTCATCGCCTACGACCTCGACGAGACCGGCCGTACCGAGCAGGGCGCGGAAGCCGTCCAGCAGCTCTTCCACCGGGCCCCGGGTCAGGTCCTGCACGAGCACGCGAGCTGCTGGACCGATCCGCCCGCCGTCACCGCCGACAGTGTCACCTTCCTCCACCAGTCGGTCGTGGCGCCGTGGGGTGAGCGGCTGCTGCCGGGCGCCGACGGCGCGGTGGAGACCGGGGAGCCCGACACGCGGCCGGAGGCGGAGATCGCGGCGGAAATCGTGGCGTCGGACCCGGAGCCGGACGGCGGCGACGGGCAGACGCCGCCCGACCCCGTCGAAGCGCTCACGGAGTTCGCCGCGGGGGTGCGCGGCACGTGGCTGGGGGGTGACCGGGCCCGGCTCCAGTCGTCCGGACCGGTGGGCAGCTCACGGTTCATGTGAGGGGCACCCGTCACGGCCAGCAAGTATGGCTAATGGTGGACAAGTTGCGGCGGAGAGTCGCGACTGCTTACGGTGCCGGCGCGCGCCTGCTTCCTCGCGCCCGTACCCGATGACCGATCCCGGTTACGGCAAGCGATCCGCTCCGGACCAGCAGCCGCGCCGCGCCGACGACTTCGTGTTGCTGCCGTTGCGGGAGCGCAGCATCGCCGGTTCGTCGACGAGCTGCCCGAGGGCGCCGCCATGGACGTCAAGGGTCTGGCCAAGCAGCTCCCGCTCTACGGACAGCAGGCCGTGGCCTCGGCGCTGGACGAGCAGTGTGGGCCCCGTGGTCTCAGGCCTGTTCCACGATCCGCTTGAGCGTCGCGAGGTCGGCGGAGACCGCGGTCTCGTCGCGGCGGAACTCCTCCGCGCTCACACCGGGCCGTCGGCGCAGCGTGAAGACGACCTCGCAGGCGGAGCCGTCCGCGATCACGCGTACCGGGTTGTACACGGTCTCGCCCGAGGGCAGGGTGACGTGGTGGTCGAGGACGCCGAGGTCGTTCCTGGGCGCGAAGTCGACCACGACACGGCCCATGGGGGAGTCGGCGATCCACTGCCCGTCGGTCTCCTCGATCGACGCCCCGAGCCCCGCCGCCCATTCGGGCAGGTGGGACGGCTCCGACGCGTAGGCGTAGACCTGGCCGGCGGGGCGGTCGATGCGGATGCTGATGTGGAGGGTTTCGGCGTCAGATGTGGTCATGGCAGCGACGCTACCCAGCCGGCCGTGCCGTCGTCCTGAACGGATCGGACGTCCGCACTCGGAGGCGCCCGGCCGGGGGCATCCCTCACGGTGGTTCGGGGGCCCGCCCCAATGCGGTGCCGCTCGCCGCTCGTGAGGCTGGACGGGTAGCTGTCCGGCCTCACTCGGGAGAAGCATGACCACCTCCGTACCACCACTGCCGTCCGCCGGGAACCGGTACCGCCGCCGGCTGAGGGCGCCGCTGGCCGCCCTCTGCTGCGCGCTCCTGCTCGGCGGGCCCGCTGCCGCCACCGCCGCCGCTGCCGGGCCGCCCCCTGCCCGTGCGCAGGCGCGGGGCACGCTGGTGTCCGCAGAGAAGCTGTACACGCTCGCCACGCCGGAGGCCGTGGTCGCCGAACTGGCCGCAGCCGGGTTCGGGGGCGACACCGTCCGGCACGGGGTGGTCGCGTACCGGCTGGTCTACCGGACGGTCGACGTGCACGGACGGCCCACGACGGCGAGCGGGCTGTTCGTGCTGCCGCTCGCCTCCGAACGGCGTTTACAGCCCGTCTCCTTCGCCCACGGGACGGGCGTCCACAAGGACGACTCACCGTCCATGCAGCGTGCCAGGTTCGTGTCGGCACCGGTCGTCGCGCACGCGGCGGCGGGTGCCGCCGGGGTGGCGCCCGACTACCTGGGGATGGGTACGGGCCCGGGGCTGCACCCCTGGATGGACATCGGTTCGGAGACCACGGCGTCCCTGGACATGCTGCGCGCCGCCCGCGCCTTCGCGCCCCGCACCGGCCATGCGCTGGAGCGCGACGTCCAGGTCACCGGCTTCTCGCAGGGCGCCTCCGCGGCCCTGGGGCTGGGGCGGGCCCTGGAAGCGGGTGAGGACCGGTGGTTCAGGCTGGGCGCGCTGGCACCGGTCAGCGGCGCGTACGACTTCGGCGGCACGGAGCTGCCCGCGCTGTTCGGGGGCGAATTGCACGCGAAGTCGGGTGTGGTCTACGCGGCGTACACGCTGGTGGCGTTCAACCGGCTCCACCCGGTCTACGACAGCCCCTACGAGGTCTTCGACAAGGACTACGCGCCCGAGGTCGAGGCGCTGTTCGACGGCACCCACACCGGGCAACAGCTCATGGGCGGCCTCCCGGCGACGGTGGACGCTCTGCTGACCGACCATGGCCGTGCCGTGCTGGAGCATCCGACCGGGGCGCTGGCGGGCGCGCTGCGCACCACCGACGCCGTGTGCACCGACTGGGTGCCGGACGCCCCGGTCCGGCTGTACATGGCGACCGGGGACGAGCAGGCCGTCACCGCCAACACCGAGGAATGCCGGTCGGCCCTGCGGCGGAACGGTGTGAGGGCCCCGGTCGTCGATGTCGGCGCAGTCGACCACCAGGAGTCGCGCCACTCGGGATCCAACGTCGCGGCCACGCCTGCGATCATCCGCTGGTTCGGCGCGCTGCGAGGGCGGTGACCGGCGGCACCGGCCGGCGGCGCTGATCGTGCTACGGACGCACCTGTCGGGCGTGGTCTGCCGCCGTCACCGGCGGAGGCCTTCGTCCAGCATGCGGATCAGCTCACCGACGCGTCCGCCGCCGGTCGGTGCCGCCGGATAGCGCGTGAGTACGTCCACGACGCCCGGCGTCGCGTGCCCCACCGCTCGCTCGACGTGGTCGGCGCCCACGGCCGGGTCGTCGTCGGCGAGCAGCTCGGCCGTCCTGGCGGCGTGCGCGGCTGCCCCGAGGATGTGCTTGACCTGGGTGGCCTTGGGCAGTGGATGCAGATAGGCGGCGCCCGCAGCTGCCATCGCCGCCCGCGCCGCCTCACGGCCGGCAGGGGTGTCCGCGCCCTTCGCCGCCTTGAGCGCCGCCCACGCCGTGTCGCGCAGGGCCTTTCCGCGCTTACCGCCCCGCGCGAACTCCCAGGCGGCGCCGATCGCTTCACGAGGGCGTGCATCGTCCGGTCGGTCGGCCTCGAAGACCTCCAGCACCGCCTCCGCGCACGCTGCGGCGAACGCCGTCACCTCGCGGAGGTCCTGCGTGCTCAGCTCGACCTCGACCGCTTCCTCCGCCACGGCTTCGCGGCTCAGCGCCGTGCGGCGTACGCGGCGAAGGACGACCAGGCGGCGGGGGCGACGGTGAAGACCGGGCCGTCGGGGTTCTTGGAGTCGCGGATGTGGATGGCGGTGGGGTGGGCGGCGACTTCGAGGCAGTTTCCGCCGTCGCTGCCGCTGTAGCTGGACTTGCGCCATGCGTAGGCGACTTCGGGGCAGGCACCGCCCTCGTCGCTGCCGTAGGTCGACTTGAACCACTCACGTGCGGTGCTCATTGCTCTCCTGGCAGCCGGTCTTCACGCATGCGCGGCCCGTACAAGAATTCTGTACCGGTTCGCCTACTACCTGAGGGTAGGCACAGAGAGTCACCACGTCACGTGAACGGCGCACCTGACGTCGGCGCGGGCCGTGACGCACCGGCGGGCCCGGCACCGTTGTCCGGTGCCGGGCCCGCCGGGTGGTCATCGCCCGGGTCGGGGTGCCTGGCCGGCACCCCGCCTCAGGGGTCAGGCGTGGGTGCCGGCCTTGCGGCGGCGTACGACGAACACCGCGCCCGCGCCGATCGCCATGGCCGCCCCGCTCGCGAGGGCGAGCTGCGACGTCGCGTCGGAGGAGCCCGTGGCGGCGAGGGTGCCGCCCGCCGGAGTGGCTGACGCGCCGGTCTGCGGCGTGAGGTTCGAGTTGTTCGGCTTGGTCGTGCCGACCGTGGCGTCCGGGGTCTTGCCGGGCTTGCTGCCTGCCGCGGCGATCATGAACTCGTAGCCCTCGAGGTCCGGGCTGCCGCCACAGGTGCCGTTGTCGTTCCAGTAGTCACCGGCGACGAAGGTGACGCCGTTGCCCGCGGGGGCCTTGGCGTCGACGGTCAGGCGCATCTTGATGTCGGCGTGGGCGCCGGCCTTCAGCGGGCTGATGCGGTCGATGTAGTTCTCGTTGTCGACGTTCTTCCACGTCTTGGACGAGCCCGAGGACCACTGCAGACGCACCAGGTCGTCGAGGCCCTTGAGCCCGCTCTTGTCGGTCGCGTGGACGTAGACGAACGGGTACACCTCGTCCATCGTCTTGCCGGTGCCGTTGGTCACCCGGAGCTTGAAGTCGGTCTTCGTGCCGGCGACGACGGTGGACGGCAGGCCGGTGACGACCGTGGTGAGCTTGGGCTCGGGGACGCACGTCTCGTCCTCGCCGCCGCCCTCGGCCTCCTCTTCCTTCGCCTTGGCCAGGGCCTCGTCGGCGGAGTTCTTGTCGGCGAGCGCCTGCTCCAGCGCCTTCCGGGCCTTGTGCAGCTCCTTTGCGGCGGCGACCCGGTAGTCGTCGAGCGCCTTCCCGGCCTTCTCGGCCTCGTCGTCGGCGGCGACCTTGGCGTCGTCAGCGGCCTTGGCGGCGGTCTTCGCCTCGGTGAGCGCGGACTCCGCCGCGCTCCTCTCCTCGTCGGTGGCCGCGTCCGTGAGGTCGTCGACCGCGGCCTGCGCGGCGACGACGGCCTCGTCGGCGGTGGTCTTCGCGGTGGCGGCCTCCGCCGCGGTGTCCCGGGCGGCCTTGGCGGTCACGGCCAGGGGGGCGGTGTCGGACGCGGCCGCTTCCATGGCCGCCTCGGCGGCCTCCTCGGCCGCCACGGCGTCGTCGTACACGGCCTGTGCCGCGGCGGCGGCCTTCTCCAGCTCCGCGACGGACGGCTTGTTCTGCGTCTGCGCCGCCGGCTTGTCGTCTGCGAACGCGGGGGTGACCGACAGCAGGACCACCGGCGTGGTGACTGCGGCGGCAACGGCTGTGGCAAGTATGCGGCGAATCTTCACAAGGGCCCTTCGAGGCACGGAACGAGAACAAGAAGAAGGGGTCGCAGCGGAAATGGGGCACGCAGATGCGACGTGAGGTGATCGTATGACCGGGGCGGCGATCGAGCGTCACGTTTTCTTCACACGTTCCCGCCTCTACCACACCCTCGTGGTGGACAGAGGTGGCGAAAGGGCGCAGTTGCCTTCCCCGTCCGCGCTTTCGCTGTGATCAATGCCACTGGGGGCGGGCCTGCGGCGTGCCTGACGTCCCGTCGCGGCCCTGCCCCCACCTGCGCCGCGCCGGTCAGTACATGAGGGCGTCGTCCATGTCGGTCCGCCAGTACGTCACGGCCAGGGTGCTGTCGACGTAGACCTCCTTGCCGAGCGGGACGTTCACCATCGGGCCCTCGGAACCGCCGTCGCGACCCTGGAGGCCGACGGTCAGTTCCTTGGTCGAGTAGCCGCCCGTGCCGCTGCCGTCGGCGGACGAGGTCCTGACGCCGGTGTACGCGGACTCGCCGGGGGCGAGGACGACGACGGACTGCGGCACGCTGTCCTCGACGACCTGGGGCACGGACTGCGCCTCCCCGAACCGGAGGAACGGGTAGGAGTAGGCGTAGCAGGACTTCGAACCGGTGTTGGTCACCGTGAGCAGCATGTGGTTGACGGGGCGCTGGACGCTCGTCATGGTGAGCTCCGTGTTCGCGCCGGTGCAGGTGGGCAGGGCCCCGTCCTTGGCGCCGCCGCTGCCGCGCTGTGCTCCCGCCGGCTTCGCGGCGGGCTTCGAGGTGGCGGAACCGGAATCCTTTGCGGTGCCCGAACCGGAGCCGGTGGTGCCCGTGTCTTCGGCCGTGGTCCCGGCCTTGTCCGTGGCCTCGTCCTTGCTCCTGTCCGCCACCGGGGCCGCGGAGGTGCCGGCGGCCGACGCCTGGGACTCCGAGCCGCCGGAGCCGTCGGCGGATTCCGGGCCGCCGCTCTGGCAGGCCGTCAGGGACAGGGCGGCGATCAGTGCGGCGGTGCCCAGGGCGGAGGTGCGGGCGGCGTGGCGGAAGCGAAGGTTACGCATGAGTGGATCTCCCCGTTCGAAGGTGGTGAGCGCCCGGAGCGCCGAGTTGGCGCCCTGCGGTGCGGGCGGGTGTACTGAGCGGTGACGCGTGGTCAGAGGCGTTACAGGAGTGCGATGACGACCGCGATGCAGGCGATCAGCACTCCCGTGGCCACCGCGTCGGTCAGGCTGATCTCAGGTCGGTTGCGCACGGCGGCTCCCGGGACGGGTGAGGGTGGGATGTACGGATCGCGGGGAACGCCGCGGTGTGTCCACAACCTTTCCGGCCCCGGAATCCGGCCGCAACGGCTGCCGGGGCATGCGGGACGCCGGAACGCTTTCGCACCCTCTGACCTGCGCGGACATCACCTCCCTGGAACGCCTTCCCGGGATGGAACGGAAGGGGAACGGTCGGGGTGGGCACAGAGATCCAGGACTTCGCGGCGCTGCTCAGGGGGCTGAAGGAGCGGTCCGGGCTCAGTTACGGGGCGCTCGCGCAGAAGCTGCACATGAGCACCTCGACCGTGCACCGGTACTGCAACGGGGACGCCGTCCCTCATGACTACGCGCCCGTCGAACGCTTCGCGCGGGTGTGCCGGGCGTCGGCCGACGAGTTGATGGCACTGCACCGGAAGTGGATCCTCGCCGACGAGGCGAAGCGGCGCGGGGCGAGGAAGCCGGAGGCGGGCGGTACCGGCGGCGATCCTGCCGCCGCCCCGCCCGTCCTCGCCGGCCCTGATCCCGTCGCACCGTCCCCGGCCGGACCCGAGCTGTCCGAGCCGTCGCCCGCCGTCCCGGAGGCGGCCGTGCCGGTGCCCGCCGCCCAGAAGGCCGCGGCACCTGATGGTGCCGAGCCTCATACGGAAGCGAGCCCTGGGGGCGAAGCGGAATCCGTGTCGGAGGACGTGACACCCGAGGGAAGCGATCCGGGGACCGCCCCCGGTCCCCGGCGCCCCACCACCAGGAGACTGAGGGTCCTGCTCACCGCCGTGGCCGTCGTGGCGCTCACCGTGCCGGTGGCCCTCGCCGTACGGGGGATCGGGGGCGACGGGCCGGCCGACGACAAGCAGTCGAACGCGGCGCCCAGTCATGCGCCCGTCGTGCCGAGCGGGCGGGCGAGCGCGAGCGGGAGCGGGAAGCCGAGCAGCAGCGGCAGCCCCTCCGCGACGGCCGGCCGCACCGCTTCCCCGAAGGCCGGCGGGGGCGGCGACAAGCCCACGACCTCGTCCTCGCCGCAGCGGCCGCGGAGCGGGGGCGTGCCCGTGAGCGCCACGATCAGCTCGTACAACTGGGAGTCGCCCTGCGGGCAGTACTACCTGCTCGACCAGGAGCCTGACGACGTCCCCCCACCGCCCCCGCCTCAGGACACCCGTGGCTGGGCGAGAGCGCTCGGGGGTGTGGACGGGGGCGACATGATGCTCGAACTCACCCTTCAGGGGACGACCGGGGAAGCGGTCGTGCTGAACGGGCTGCACGTGCGGGTGCTGGGGCGCGACGCGGCGCTCGCCCGGTCCGCGTACTCGATGGGCAGCGGCTGCGGAAGCGGGATCACGCCGCAGTCCTTCGAGATCGACCTCGACGACAGCCGGCCGCGTTCGAAGCCCGTCGCGGGGACCGACGGGGACACGGTCGTCCCCGCGAAGGACTTCCCCTACCGGGTGAGCTCCACCGACGTCGAGGTCTTCAACCTCGACGCGCACGTGGAGGGGCACGACGTCACCTGGTACCTGGAGCTGGAGTGGACCAGCGGCGGCCGGAGCGGGACCCTGCGCATCGACGACGGCGGTGAACCGTTCCGTACGAGCAGCCTCACCGCCCGGCCGAAGTACCAGTACCGCTCGGACACGGCCCAGTGGGTTCCGGAGGAGTACTGACCGAGTCCGGTACGGCGGGGCAGGGAGCAGCCTCGCAGGCGGACGCCCGTGCGGGACGGTGTCCCGCACGGGCGGTCCCCGTGCTGCGCGCGGACGCCGTGGCGGCGGCCGGGGGCGGAGTCAGAGGCGCTCGGGCGTCCTGATGCCGAGCAGCTTCATGCCCTGGTGCAGGGTGCGGGCGGTGAGCTCGACGAGGAACAGGCGGTTCTCGACGACCTCCGGCGCGTTCTCGTCGCTCAGGACCTGGCACTGGTCGTAGAACGTCGTGAGGTGCGAGGCCAGCTGGTAGAGGTACGCGGCCAGCTTGTGCGGCTCGTAGCCCGTGGCCACCTCCTCCAGGACCGCGCCGAACTGGTCCAGGTGCAGGCCCAGCGCCCGCTCGGCCGGGGCCAGCTCCAGCTCCGGGTGCGCGGCGGGCTTCGCCTCGCCCGCCTTGCGAAGGATGGAGCGGATCCGGGCGTAGGCGTACTGGAGGTACACCGACGTGTCGCCGTTGAGCGACACCATCTGGTCCAGGTCGAACTTGTAGTCCCGCACGGCGGAGGTCGACAGGTCGGCGTACTTCACGGCGCCGACACCGACGTACCGGCCGTTCTCGACGATCTCGTCCTCGGACAGGCCCACCTTCTCGGCCTTCTCCCGGACCACGGCGGTGGCCCGCTCGACGGCCTCGTCGAGGAGGTCCTCCAGCCGGACGGTGGTGCCCTCACGGGTCTTGAAGGGCTTGCCGTCCTTGCCGAGGACCGTGCCGAAGGCGAGCTGGTGCGCCGTGACGCCCTCGTTGAGCCAGCCGGCGCGGCGGGCGGTCTCGAAGACCATCTTGAAGTGCAGGGACTGCCGGGCGTCCACGACGTAGACCAGGGTGTCGGCCTTGAGCTGCTGCACCCGGTCGCGGATGGCGGAGAGGTCGGTGGCCGCGTAGCCGTAGCCGCCGTTGGTCTTCTTGACGATCAGCGGGACCGGGTTGCCGTCCGGACCCTTCACGTCGTCGAAGAACACGCACAGGGCACCTTCGGAGCGGACGGCGACGCCCGTCTCCTCCAGGATCCGGCAGGTCTCCTCGAGCATGTCGTTGTAACCGGACTCGCCGACGATGTCGGGGTCGGAGATGACCATGTCGAGCTTGTCGAAGACGGAGTAGAAGTAGATCTTCGACTCGTCGACGAATCGCTGCCAGTGCGCCAGCGTCTCGGGGTCGCCGGCCTGGAGGGCCACCACCCGGTCGCGGGAGCGGGCCTTGAACTCCTCGTCGGAGTCGAAGAGGACCCGCGACGCCTTGTAGACGCGGTTCAGCGACGACATGGCCGCCTCGCCGTCGGCCTGGTCGCTTTCGTGCTTCAGCTCGTCCGGGTGCTCGAAGAGGTACTGGATGAGCATGCCGAACTGCGTGCCCCAGTCGCCGATGTGGTGGCGCCGGACGACGTTCTCGCCGGTGAACTCGAGGATCTGGACGACCGCGTCACCGATGACCGCCGACCGCAGGTGGCCGACGTGCATCTCCTTGGCCACGTTCGGCTGGGCGTAGTCGACGACGGTCGTGCCCGCGGCGGACTTCAGCGGGACGCCGAGCCGGTCGCCGTCGGCGGCGCGGGCGGCGAGGGTCTCGACGATCGCCCGGTCGGTGAGGGTGATGTTCAGGAAGCCGGGGCCGGAGACCTCGATGTCCTTGATCAGCTCACCGGCCGGAAGGGCCGCCGTGACCTGGGAGGCCAGCTCGCGCGGATTGCCCTTGAGCTTCTTGGCGAGCGCGAGGATGCCGTTGGCCTGGAAGTCGGCCCGGTCGCTTCGGCGCAGCAGCGGGTCCGCGGTGCCGGCATCCGGCAGGGCTGCCGTCAGGGCGTCCGCCAGCTGCTGCTGGAGCGTGGAAGCGAGGGAAGGGACCGAAGCCATGAGCCGGCTGCCGTTTCCGTAGGAGACAAAGGATCACCCCAGTATCCCACGGGGCGTAAAGCCGTTTTCGCGCTGCGGTCGGTACCTGGGAGAATGGGGGTGCCCTTCGTGGGCGTCCCCTACGAGTCCTACACGAGAGAAGGACGTGCCGACCGTGGCTTCGAGTCAGAGCAGCACCGAGACCGACTGGGTCTCCCGCTTCGCGGACGATGTCATCGCCGAATCGGAGCGACGTGCGCCTGGCAAACCGGTCGTCGTCGCGTCCGGCCTGTCCCCGTCGGGCCCGATCCACCTGGGCAACCTCCGCGAGGTCATGACCCCGCACCTCGTCGCCGACGAGATCCGCCGCCGCGGGTACACCGTGCGCCACCTGATCTCCTGGGACGACTACGACCGCTACCGCAAGGTGCCGAACGGCGTCGAGGGCGTCGACGACTCCTGGCAGGCCCACATCGGCAAGCCGCTGACCTCGGTGCCCGCCCCGGCCGGGTCGGCGTACCCGAACTGGGCCGAGCACTTCAAGGCCGCGATGACCCAGGCGCTCGACGAACTGGGTGTCGAGTACGACGGCATCAGCCAGACCGAGCAGTACCTGGCGGGTACGTACCGCGAGCAGGTCCTGCACGCGATGAGGCACCGGGCGGACATCGACGCCGTCCTGGACCGCTACCGCACCAAGAAGGACGGCGCGGCGGGGGCGAAGGGCGGTAAGAAGCCGCAGCAGAAGAAGGCCGACGAGGCCGAGCTGGAAGCGGCCGAGGGCTCGGGCGCGGCGGACGAGGACGACGGCAGCTCCGGCTCCGCCGGCTACTTCCCGTACAAGCCGTACTGCGGCAACTGCGAGAAGGACCTCACCGTCGTCACGTCCTACGACGACGACACGACCGAGCTGAACTACACCTGCTCGGCCTGCGGCTTCGCCGAGACGGTCCGGCTCAACGAGTTCAACCGCGGCAAGCTCGTCTGGAAGGTCGACTGGCCGATGCGCTGGGCCTACGAGGGAGTGATCTTCGAGCCCAGCGGCGTGGACCACTCCTCGCCGGGCTCGTCCTTCGTGGTCGGCGGCCAGATCGTGCGCGAGGTCTTCGACGGCGTCCAGCCGATCGGGCCGATGTACGCGTTCGTCGGGATCTCCGGCATGGCGAAGATGTCCTCCAGCAAGGGCGGTGTGCCGACCCCGGCCGACGCGCTGAAGATCATGGAGGCGCCGCTGCTGCGCTGGCTGTACGCCCGCCGCAGGCCGAACCAGTCCTTCAAGATCGCCTTCGACCAGGAGATCCAGCGGCTCTACGACGAGTGGGACTCGCTGGCCCGCAAGGTGGCCGACGGCACGGTGCTGCCCGCCGACGCCGCCGCCTGGTCACGGGCCATCGGCACGGCCGCCGGGGAGCTGCCCAACACCCCCCGCCCGCTGCCGTACCGCACGCTCGCCTCGGTGGCCGACATCACCGCCGGTGCCGAGGACCAGACGCTGCGCATCCTCAGCGAGCTCGACCCTTCGAGCCCGCTGACCTCGCTCGACGAGGTGCGTCCCCGGCTCGACCGCGCCGAGAACTGGATCACCACCCAGGTCCCGGCCGAGGCCCGCACCATCGTCCGCGACGAGGCGGACAAGGAGCTGCTCGGCTCCCTGGACGAGCAGGGCCGCGAGTCGCTGCGGCTGCTGCTGGAAGGGCTCGACACGCACTGGTCGCTGGACGGCCTGACCACCCTCGTCTACGGGGTGCCGAAGGTGATGGAGGGCCTGGCGCCCGACGCCAAGCCGACGCCCGAGCTGAAGACGGCCCAGCGCTCCTTCTTCGCCCTGCTGTACCGGCTGCTCGTCGGCCGCGACACCGGGCCGCGCCTGCCCACGCTGCTCCTCGCGGTCGGGGCGGACCGGGTGCGGACGCTGCTCGGCGCCTAGCACCACGGAACATGAGGACGGGCGGGCCGCTCAGCGGCCCGCCCGTCCTCATGTTCCTCATGTCCGCCGTCGCCTCTACGCGATGTGGTCGGCGGCCATCTCGTTGTCGAAGCGCTGCTTGAAGCCGGGCAGCAGCTTGCGGAGCAGAGCGGCGCTGTGCGGGTGGCGGACGTTGTGGCCGTCCGAGAGGTGGATGTCGAGGACCTCGGCGCTCGGGTAGTCCTGGTGCTGATGCGTGTACGCCGTGAACACGTCGTACGCGATCTCCCCGAACTCGATCTCGGTCTGGGCCCATTCGGCCGGGTCGGCTTCCTGCTGGGCCGCGTCCTGTCGGACCGGCTCGGGGTGCTCCTGGAGCGGTCCCGCCTCCGGCTCAGCGGCGCGCGGGTGCGGGAAGGTGCCGATCGTGCCCACGTTGCCGAGCGGGCGGGTCCGGCCGGGGCCCGAGGGGATCATCACCGGGCTGGAATCCGTGCCCTCGTCGTACTCGGGGTCGTACCCGCCGTCGTACACCTCGTCCTTGGGCGCCGCGAACCACGGGCTGCCGTGCGCGCCGGGGCCCTCCTGCGGGAACTGCTGCTCGAACTCGTCCTGCTGGACGAACCGGTCCTGCTGGTCGTACTCGTCCTGCGGGTACTGGTGGGCCTGGTCCTGCCGGAGGTCGCGCTCCGGGCCGCCCTGTGTCCGCGGGGCGTACGGGAGTTGGGGGTGCTGCTGCTCGGCCTCCACGGCGGCCGGGGCCGGCGGCAGGAGGGCCGGTTCGATGCCTGCGGCGGCGAGGCCGGCCGGAGCGGTCTCGGCGAGCGGGACACCGTACTTCGCCAGGCGCAGCGGCATCATCGACTCGATGGGGGCCTTGCGGCGCCAGTTGCGGCCGAAGCGGGCCTGGAGGCGGGCCTGGTAGATCAGCCGGTCCTGTTCGAGCTTGATGACCTGCTCGTAACTGCGCAGCTCCCACAGCTTCATCCGGCGCCACAGCTTGAAGGTGGGGACGGGGGAGAGCAGCCAGCGGGTGAGGCGGACGCCTTCCATGTGCTTGTCGGCGGTGATGTCCGCGATCCGGCCCACGGCGTGCCGTGCGGCCTCGACGGCGACGACGAACAGGATGGGGATGACCGCGTGCATGCCGGTGCCCAGCGGGTCCGGCCAGGCGGCGGCGCCGTTGAAGGCGATCGTCGCCGCGGTCAGCAGCCACGCGGTCTGGCGCAGCAGCGGGAAGGGTATGCGCATCCACGTCAGCAGCAGGTCCAGCGCGAGCAGGACGCAGATCCCCGCGTCGATGCCGATCGGGAAGACGAGGGAGAACTTCCCGAAGCCCTTCTCCTCGGCGAGTTCACGTACGGCGGCGTACGAGCCCGCGAAACCGATCGCCGCGATGAGCACGGCGCCGGCGACGACGACCCCGATGAGTACGCGGTGCGTGCGTGTCAACTGCATGGCGGCCACCCGCGATCCCCTCCCGACTTCGACGAACCGGCTCCACTTCGGCATCCGGCGCGGGCACAGCCTGGCACATGCCGGGCGGGCGTGTTACGTGGGGAGGGGCCGAAGCCCGGTACTCGCGGGAGCACCGGGCTTCGTCAAGGCGTCTCTGGGCAGGGCAGTTCGTGCTCCTGCCCGTTCCGGTCACGACTTGGCGTCGGACTAGCCGGCGGTCTTGGCGGTCGCCTTGCGCGTCGTCTTGCTCGTCGTCTTGGTGGACGGCTTGTCAGCCGTCTTCGCCGACGGCTTGGCGGTCGTCTTGGAGGACGACTTGGGGGACGGGGAGACCGTCGACCCCTTCGCGTCGTCGTCGTCGGCGCCGACCGCGGAGACGGCTTCCTCGGCGGCCTTCTGCGCGCCCTTGAGGATGTCGGCGGCGGAGGGCGTCTTGGCTCCCGCGAACCCGGCCCCGTTGTAGGTGACGCTGACGACGACGTTGCCGGTGCGGGCGACGATCCTCGCGTACTCGAAGTCCTCGTCCGACTTGCTGAGGCCGTACGTGACGGAGGTGGCCTGCTCACCGAGTCCGGTGGCGGGCTTGGCGGAGGGCTTCTCGGCACCCTCGGTCGCCTGTGCCTTGGCGACCTGCTTCGTGTACTCGTCCGTCGCGCGCTTGGCGCCGCTGCCCAGGGACTGGTCCGACTCGAAGCGGGTGAAGCCGACGTCGAGCCAGCGGTACTGCGAGCCCTTGACGCCGTTGTCGTCCAGGCCGTTCCAGGCGCAGCCGCCGCGGGACTCGGTGTCGCTGGACTTGTCAGGGGTGCCGCCCTTGGTCTTGGCCTTCGGGACCAGGTCCTCGATCGTCTTCTTGGAGATCGAGGAGCAGGCGTCGGGCAGCGCGGAGAACTTCGCGGGCTCGACGGTCGGCTCGGCCTTCTTCGTGCTCGGCGCGGACGAGGAGCCCGAGTCCTTCGCGTCGCCGGAGTCCGACGAGCAGCCGGCGACGACGAGCATCACCGGTACGGCGGCGCAGGCGAGTATGCGGGACAGTCGCGGGGCTGATCGGTGCATGGTTCCTTCACTCGGACGGCACGGCGGTGTCGGTCGTGCGGGCGGTCGGGACAGCGGGTCGTACGTCGGTCGGGCGGTCGCATCGGTCGGTCGGGACAGCGGGTCGTACGTCGCGGTGCGACACCGTCGTGCATCACCGTCCGGTACGCGGGCCGGGGGACACGGTACGACGGACCGCGGCCGGATGCCGCCTCCGGCCGGTGGCCCGGGGTGTGCCGGGAGGCCCCGCCGAGGGCCGCGGGCGAACGGTTACGCGCTGAGGGTCTCGTCCAGTTTCCGTGCCAGGGCCTGGGCCTTCTCCTGCAGTTCCCTGCTGTCGGGAACGGAGGTGACGAGGGCGGGCTGCGCGGTGTAGACGACGGTCACGATGACGTTCGATGTGCGGAATACCACGCTCACGGTGCGGTGCTGCGCGGTGGAACCCGCCCGGGTGAGCACGTCGTCCAGGAACGCGGCGTCGCCGAGTTCGTCGAGCAGCCGCGGCCGGAGGTCCTCGTCGGGGCCGGAGCCGGTGGCGCCGTCGGAGGGGGCGCCGGAGGACGTGCCGCCGGGTGAGCCGGACGGTGTGCCGCCGGGTGAGCCGGAGGGTGTGCCGCCGGGTGAGCCGGAGGGTGTGCCGTCCGGCGACGCGGAGGACGAGCCGGTGGGCTTCTCGCTGGGGGTGACACCCCCCGACGTCGGGAGGTCGGCGGCCTCCTCCTTCTTCGCGTACACGTCCCTGGCGCGGTCGTCGTCGCTCACCGCGGGGTCGTACGACACGACGCGCTCGAAGTCGATGGACAGGTTCCGGGAGGCGTCAGGGGCGTCCGACTTCCAGCGGCAGCCGACCTTGCGGTCGGTGTCGTAGGTGACGGTCGCCGTGCCCTCGTACACCTTCTCCTGCTGCTCCTCGGGCAGCTCGGCGGCGCCCGGCAGCAGGTCCTTGAGGGTGGAGCGGGGTACGGCACGGCAGGATTCGGGCAGCGTCCGGTACTTCCCGGGAGGCGCGGCCGTGACCGTCGGGCTGCCGGGCTTGCTGTCGGCGGCGGGGTCGTCGGCGTCGGAGCCGGCGCTGCAGCCGGCGACGAGCGCCACGAGAAGCGCGACGCCGGGTACGTACGCCATGTGTCGCACGGTCCCAGGCTCCCTTCGGTACGAAAACGGGTTGCCGCTCGATGGCGGCCGATGGACACAATGTGTATCGCACGCGCCGCTGTGAATGCCGGTCGGCCGACCTTTATGCCGACCTCGGTACCGGTTTTGCGCTTTCAGTGTTTTTCGGGGGAATCGAGGGGTTATGTCGTATGTAGAGGTGCCGGGTGCGCAGGTTCCCATCCGTATGTGGGCGGATCCGGCGTCGGTCGAGCACGGCGCGATGCAGCAGCTGCGGAACGTGTCCACGCTGCCCTGGATCAAGGGTCTCGCCGTCATGCCGGACGTCCACTACGGCAAGGGTGCGACCGTCGGTTCGGTGATCGCGATGCACGGTGCGGTCTGCCCGGCCGCGGTGGGCGTGGACATCGGCTGCGGGATGTCGGCGGTGAAGACGTCGCTCACGGCCAACGACCTGCCGGGGGACCTCTCGCGACTCCGGTCGAAGATCGAGCAGGCCATTCCGGTGGGCCGGGGGATGCACGACGACACGGTCGACCCGGGGAAGCTCCACGGTTTCCCGACCAGCGGCTGGGACGACTTCTGGTCCCGTTTCGACGGGATTGCCGAGGCGGTCAAATTCCGTCAGGAGCGCGCCACGAAGCAGATGGGAACGCTCGGCTCGGGCAACCACTTCATCGAGTTCTGTCTCGATGAGGCCGGGGCGGTATGGCTGATGCTGCACTCCGGGTCCCGGAACATCGGCAAGGAGCTCGCCGACTTCCACATCGGGCAGGCCCAGAAGCTTCCGCACAACCAGGGCCTGGTCGACCGTGACCTGGCGGTCTTCATCGCCGACACCCCGCAGATGGCGGCCTACCGGAACGACTTGTTCTGGGCGCAGGAGTACGCCAAGTACAACCGCTCGATCATGATGGGCCTCTTCCAGGACGTGGTCCGGAAGGAGTTCAAAAAGGCCCGGGTCACCTTCGAGCCCGTCATCTCCTGCCACCACAACTACGTGGCGGAGGAGCGGTACGACGGCATGGACCTGCTGGTCACCCGTAAGGGTGCGATCCGCGCGGGCTCCGGGGAGTTCGGGATCATCCCCGGGTCCATGGGGACCGGCTCGTACATCGTGAAGGGCCTCGGGAACACCAAGTCGTTCAACTCCGCCTCGCACGGCGCGGGCAGGCGGATGAGCCGGAACGCGGCCAAGCGGAAGTTCTCGACGCAGGACCTGGAGGACCAGACGCGGGGCGTGGAGTGCCGCAAGGACTCCGGTGTGGTGGACGAGATCCCGGCGGCGTACAAGCCGATCGAGCAGGTCATCGACCAGCAGCGCGACCTGGTCGAGGTCGTCGCGAAGCTCAAGCAGCTGGTGTGCGTGAAGGGCTGAGGCCCGGCAGCCTCGGGGGAGCGGCAGGCCCTGGACCGATCGCGGTCCGGGGCCTGCGGCTGTGCGGAGGGGCCCCCGGCCGCTCTCAGGAGAGGCCGGAGGCCATGGCGCCGCCGCCGGTGGCGACACCACCGCTCGGCTTGGGGGCGGTGAAGGGCGGGGTGTCCTGCCGGCACGTCGTTCCGGTCGGCGGGAGGACTCCGTCGACGAAGTAACGGCTCTCGTGGTCCTGGACGCAGCTGCTGGGATTGAGCAGCGCGGTGTGTCCGTATCCCTCGTTGGTGAGCAGGCGGGCGTCGGCGAGCTCCTCGACCATGGCCCGCGAGTTCGGGTAGGCGGTGGAGGGGTCGTAGGTGGTGCCGACGACCAGGACGGGGTTCGCGGTCCGTCGGTCCCACGGGCCGGTGTAGCGGTCGGGGGAGGCGGGCCAGGTGGTGCACCCGGCGGTCGCCCAGGTCCAGAAGCGCCCGGCGTCGCCCGCGCGGGCGGCCGAGGCCTCTTCCAGGGAGGGGTAGGCACCAGCGTCACGCGGATTGGGGCTGTCGCCGCAGAGCACGGCCGCCGCCTGCTCCTCGCCCAGGTACGGATTCGGATCGGGGACCGGCGGTGCGGGCGGGAAGGGCGAGGGCTCCGGCGCGCCCCCCTGCCACAGCTCCTGAAGCCGGCCGGCGAGGTCGGCCCACCCGCTGACGAGGTAGAGGCTGTTCACCGTGTCGGCGACCGTACGGGCATACGTCCACGTGTCCACGGGCTCCTTCCGCAGCCGCTCGGTCAGCCGGTCGAACTTGTCCCGGGTCGCCTTCGGGGTACCGGCGGAGAAGCCGCAACGGGCGGTGGTGGTGGAACCGCACAGGTCGAGAAACGTGTCGAGTGTCGCCGCCGCGCTCCGGTCCGAGCCGACGCGGAGGAACGTCGTGAGCCGTGCGTCGTCGGACGCGTGGTTCGTCCAGGCCCGGGGGCCGATGTTGCTGTCGAGGGTCATGGCCCGGACCTTGCCGGGGAAGAGGTTGGCGTAGGTGGCACCCAGGATCGTGCCGTAGGAGATCCCGTAGTAGTTGAGCTGCGGCTCGCCCACCGAGCGGCGGAGCTGATCGAGGTCGCGGGCGGTGTCGGCGGTCGACACGTGACGCAGGAGCTCGGGGTCCTTCTTCTCGCAGCGGCGTACCAGATCCGCGTACGCGGCGGTGAAGTCCTTCTGCTCCTTCTCGCCCACCGGGAAGCCCACGGGCTTGCTCGCGTTCCAGCCGGCGGCTTCCTGCGGGCTCGTGAAGCAGTTCACGGCGGTGCTGCTGCCGATTCCGCGGGGGTCCCAGCTGACGATGTCGAACCGCTCCCGGACCTCGCGGGGGAAGAACTCGTAGTTCTGCGGCATCTGGACCGTCCCGGGCCCACCGGGGCCACCGGGGTTGAAGAACAGGGTTCCGACGCGCTGTCCGGGGCCGGTCGCCTTCCGTCTGACGACGGCCAGATCGATGCTGCGGCCGCCCGGGGCCGCGTAGTCCAGGGGCACCTTCGCGGTGGCGCAGTCGAACGGACTGCCCTGGATGCAGGGTCTCCATTCCAGCTGTGGGGCAGGCACAGCGGGTGTGGGCGCAGCGTCGGCCGCGACCGGTCCCTGCCCGGTCAGTGCGGTCGAGCAGGACATCACCGCGGCGATGACAGCGGCCTGACGCCGTCGGCCCACTATGAATCCGCGCAGGGGGTGTACAGGCATGTTCCGGCCTCTCTCGGTGACTGAGCGGCCGAGCCGGCCGACCACCCGGACCTCGGCACGCACCTGTGTCCACAACACAGCGCTCCACTACGGCGCGCGAGGCATGCGCGGCCGATCGGCCGACGCGGTCCGCCCTGAGAGGCGGCGCCGGGGGGAGAGGCAGCCGGGGCGGCCGTGTCCGCACGCACGCGAGCCCCGGACCCCTGCGGGACGGGATCCGGGGCTCGTCTCAGCCGGGAGCCGGGAGCCGGGAGCCGGGAGTCATTCGGCCGTCGGCTTCAGAGCGTGCGGTGGACCTTGGAGTTGGAGGCCTGGGCCCGCGGGCGGACGACCAGCAGGTCGATGTTGACGTGGCTGGGGCGGGTGACGGCCCAGGTGATCGTGTCGGCCACGTCGTCGGCGGAGAGCGGGGCGTCGACGCCCGCGTAGACCTTGGCGGCCTTTTCGGCGTCGCCGCGGAAGCGGGTGGTGGCGAACTCCTCGGTCTTGACCATGCCGGGCGCGACCTCGATCACGCGGACCGGTGAGCCGACGATCTCCAGCCGGAGGGTCTCCGCGAGGACGTGCTCGCCGTGCTTCGCGGCGACGTAACCGCCCCCGCCCTCGTACGTCGAGAGGCCGGCCGTCGAGGAGAGGATCACGACCGTGCCGTCGCCGCTAGCGGTGAGGGCGGGCAGCAGCGCCTGGGTGACGTTGAGCGTGCCGATGACATTGGTCTCGTACATCTGACGCCAGTCGGCGGGGTCGCCCGTGGCGACGGGGTCGGCGCCCAGCGCGCCGCCCGCGTTGTTGACCAGGACGGCCAGGGACCGGAACGCGGTGGCGAACTCGTCGACCGCAGCACGGTCGGTGACGTCCAGGGTGTACGCCGTCGCCTGGTGGCCCGCTGCGGTGAGCTCGGCGGCCAGGTCCTCTATACGGTCCTTGCGGCGTGCGGTGAGCACCACGCGGTATCCGGCGGCGGCCAGCTGCCTGGCGGTCGCGGCGCCGATGCCGCTGCTCGCACCGGTGATGACGGCGATGGGGGTGGCGGCCATGCGAACTCCTCGGACAGCTGATCGGTACGGGGCCAGGATAGGCGGGTGGTCCGGGGGCGGGTTCAGTGGTCGCGGGGGGCGTACATGATCAGCGCCATGCCGGCCAGGCAGACCAGCGCGCCGGTCACGTCCCAGCGGTCCGGGCGGTAGCCGTCGGCGACCATGCCCCAGGCGATCGAACCGGCGACGAACACTCCGCCGTACGCCGCGAGGATGCGGCCGAAGTCCCCGTCCGGCTGGAGCGTGGCCACGAATCCGTAGGCGCCGAGGGCGATGACGCCCGCGCCGATCCAGATCCAGCCGCGATGCTCACGCACCCCTTGCCAGACGAGCCACGCGCCCCCGATCTCGAAGAGCGCGGCGACGACGAAGAGGGCTACGGAACGGGCGACGAGCATGGGGCCAGCGTGTCATGCGGGGCGGGACGCGGGTGCCGGGGACGAGCGGCGCCCTTGACCTGCGCCTCGTGGGCCGGCCGGCCGAGCTCGTGGGCGGGCGGACATGGCGGGCACCGTGTGGAACGGCGGTGCGAGCGCTCGCAACCGGCAGAACCCTGCGCATGAGGTGCTGACCCTTCCGACGGGTGACGCCTACGTCTTCCGAGGCGGCCGAGGCGCCCGGCCGGGCGGGTCAGCCGCCGAGCGCCGTCCGCAGGGCGCCGGGGTCGGCGTGCTCGCCCGCCCAGGCGATGTAGCCGTCGGGGCGTATGAGCAGGGTGGTCGCGCGGTCCCCCGTCCAGTGCGCGTGGACGAGAGGGGACGGCCCGGTGGGGGCGGGGCCGTGCGGCGGTGTGACCAGGACGGGGGATCCCTCGCGCAGGAGCTCCAGCAGGCGCCCTTCGGCCAGTCGCAGGTCGGGGGCGCGGGTGCCTGTGAGGCGGTGGCTGCCCTTCGGCGCGGGGTAGGAGATCCCCACTCCGGAGATCCTCCCCATGACCTTGTCCGAGGCCGGCCGCACTGCGGACAGGGCACGGGTGACAGTCGCCCGTGCGAGCCGCTGCAACGGGGTCCTGGCCATGGCCAGGCGGATGAGGGCGCCGCTGGCACGCAGGACCTGGGAGCCGACCGGATGCCTCTCGGCGTGGTAACTGTCGAGCAGCGCTTCGGGGCGGGCGGAGTGCCCCCGCAGGACCGCGGCCAGCTTCCAGGAGAGGTTCGCCGCGTCCTGGAGTCCGGTGTTCATGCCCTGGCCGCCCGCGGGGGAGTGGACATGGGCGGCGTCTCCGGCGAGGAAGACCCGGCCGGTGCGGTAGGCGGGCACCTGGCGCTCGTCGCTGTGGAAGCGCGAGATCCAGCGGGCGTCGTGCATGCCGTGGTCGGTGCCGAGCGCGGTGCGGGCGATCTCGCGCAGCTCGTCGAGCTCCACCGGGTCGCCGTCCTCGGCCTGGTGGGTGCGGTTCCAGCCCATGACGCGGTACCAGCCGTCGCCGAAGGGGGCGATGAAGGCGAACGCGTCGCCCGCGCCGCCGACCCTGAGGAGCGAGGAGGGCGGCTCGGTGAGGCGGACGTCCGCCAGGACGATGGACCTGATCACGGACTCGCCCGGGAAGGGCAGCCCGAGGGCCTCGCGGACGGAGCTGCGCACCCCGTCGGTCCCCACGAGGTAGCGGGCCTCGATGGTGGAGCGGGTCCCGTCGCTGTCGCGTATCCCGGCGGTGACCGTGCCGTCCGCGGCGGACTGGCTCAGGCCGAGCAGCTCGGTCCCGTACCGGAAGTCCACGCCCGCCTTGAGCGCGCGGTCCCTCAGCAGGTGCTCCACCTCGTACTGCGGGGTGATGAGGAGGAAGGGGAAGCGGCTCCGCAGCCGGGTCAGGTCGAGCGAGAGCCGGCTGAAGAGGCTCATCCGGGTGAGCGGGGTGCCGGTCGCGATCAGCGCGTCGGCGAGACCCCGGGTGTCGAGCAGCTCCAGGGTGCGTGCGTGCACGGCGAAGGCGCGCGTCAGGGTGCCCGCCTCGTGCGGGCGGCGCTCGACGAGGGTGACCGACAGGCCTTGGGCGGCGAGGTCGCCCGCCAGGAGCAGGCCGGTGGGGCCCGCGCCCACGACCACGACGTCAGTGGGGACGGAGCGGCTGGATTCGGTGCTGGACGTGCCGGTCATTGCGGCCTCCGAGTGAGACATGCCAACGCTTGTTGGTCAACGCTTGTTGGCAAAGGTAGGCGGGCGTGCCTGGCTTGTCAACGGATGTTGGCCTACAGTTGTTGGCATGACAGCGAGCGCTCCCTCCGCCCCCCGCCGCTCGGACGCCACCAAGGCGGCGATCCTCGAAGCCGCGCGAGAGCGGTTCGCCGCCGACGGGTACGAGCGCGCCACCATCAGGGCCATCGCCCGCGACGCGAACATCGACCCGTCCATGGTGATGCGCTACTACGGATCCAAGGAGGGGCTGTTCGCCGCCGCCTCCGCGTTCGACCTGCGGCTGCCCGCCCTGGGGGCGCTCCCCGGCAAGCACGTGGGCGCGGTGCTCGTCGGGCACTTCCTGGACCGCTGGGAGCAGGACGACGTGCTGACGGGCCTGCTCAGGGTCGGGGTCACCAACGAGGCGGGGGCCGAGAGGATGCGGGCCGTCTTCGCCGAGCAGCTCGGGCCGGTCACGGCCGGTGTCTGTCCCGATCCCGCCGACGCGCCCCGCCGTGCGGCGCTCGTCGCGTCGCAGATCCTGGGTATGGCGCTCGCGCGGTACGTCCTGCGGTTCGAGCCCGCTGTCACGATGTCCCGGGAGGAGATCGTCGGCTGGCTCGCACCCACGGTCCAGCGCTATCTGACGGCCGAGCGGCCCTGAGGGCGGGCAGCGGTCGCCGGACCGCCGGCACCCCCGGCCCCCCCGCCGGAACGCGCGG
Source organism: Streptomyces sp. NPDC102402 (assembly GCF_044765765.1). Lineage (NCBI taxonomy): Bacteria > Bacillati > Actinomycetota > Actinomycetes > Kitasatosporales > Streptomycetaceae > Streptomyces > Streptomyces sp. NPDC102402. The sequence goes on along the minus strand of NZ_JBIWKR010000016.1, from coordinate 133,954 downwards.
CTTCCGAGGCGGTGGGCGCGGCTTCTCAGGCGGTAGGCGCCTGGCTCCCCGCCCCGCCGAATTCACGTACTGCTTCGGCCACGATCGCTTCGAGGTGGGCGTGGTGGGCGCCCCGCCAGTACACCCGGCCGCAGGCGGCGCACTGCGCGAACACGTCGTAGGACGCCTGCGTGCCCTGCTCCAGGCGGCCGCTCACGGAGTCCTTGTCCGCCTCCGCGAGCTGCCCGTTACAGGCGGTGCAGCGGGTCCACGGCGCGAGTGCGGGGGCGAAGCGGCCCAGGATGTCGCGGAGCTGCTCCTCGGGCCGGTCGCTGTAGACGTACGCCCCCGCCCAGATCTCCCTGCGCCGGAGCAGCCCGCGGTCCCGGGAGAGCATCACGCGCCGCTGCTCCGCCGAGAGCGTGGCGAGCGCGGGGTCGCCGATGTCCTCGCTCTCGTACGCGGCGTCCACGCCCAGGAGCCGCAACCGCCGGGCGAGCGTGCCCAGATGGACGTCGAGCAGGAAGCGCAGCGGGGCGCCAGGCACCTGCTGGGGGCGTCGTACCGCGCGTACCTCGACCACTTCGCCCGCGCCGGGGATGTGGGACACGGGCACGGGACGGCCGTCGACGACGAGCTGCCCGGCCTCGGTGAGCGGGATGCCGAGCGACTCCACGACGTGTCCGAGGGTCGACGAGCCGTCCGTGGTGACGGTCGTGCGCCCCAGCCGGCGGTCGTGGGCGACGAAGAGCCGCAGTTCCGGAGCTACTTCGAGGGTGATCTCGGGTCCGTTCACCTGGTCAGGATGCCATTGCGCGGGGCACGCCAGCGAGAGGTTTCCGGCCGTGGGTGTCATCGCTGCGTGAAGGCGGCCGGAGGCACGCCCACCGTGGCCGTGAAGTCCCTGACCAGGTGCGCCTGATCGCTGTAGCCGAGATCGGCGGCGAGTCGCGCCCAGTCGGGTTCCGGGTCCGCCCCGGCTCGCTGCAGTGCCTCGTGGATGCGGTGGCGGAGGATGACCCACTTGGGCCCGACCCCCACATAGGTGGAGAAGAGCCGCTGCAGCGAGCGTACGGACATGCCCCCGGCCCGGGCGAGGGCGTCCACCCGCAGCAGCGAGCGGTCCGTGCGGACGAGCTCGGCGAGCTCCGTCGCGAGCTCCGCCCCCGCGTCCGGCGGGGGCAGGAGCGGGAGCAGATACGCGTCCAGGGCCGCGACCCGGGCGTCCTCGTCGGCCGGACCGAGTACGGCCCGCGCCGCCGCGGAGGCCGGGGGCCCGTGCACGGGGGCTGCCAGCGCCTCGTCCGCGCGGACCCGGCGCCCCGTCCACTCCGACACGGGCCGGCCCGGGGCGAACGGACGGAAGGCGCCGGGCCGGAACTTCACGCCGCACACCCGCCCGCTGCCCTCCAGCCGCCGGCTGAACAGTCCCCGCACGACGCCGTAGACCTCGGCGGAGTCCGCGCGTTCCGTCTCGCTGTCCGACTCCGTTCGCTGGAAGACCAGATGGACGCTCGGGTGCGGCACCACGTGCGAGGTGTAGGGCTCCGAGAGGTCCCAGTCGATCAGCCAGTAGTGCTCCAGATGGGGCCGCAGCGCCGGGGCGGGGTCGCGGAGACGGAAGCGGACGTGGGTGAACAGGTCGGGGGCGTCGACGATGCCCCGTGTATCGCGTCCTGGTCCGGCCATGGCCGGATCCTAGGTCGGGCGACCGGCCGCGCTGTCGTGTTTCTTCAAGACGTCGCGCCCGGCCGGGTGGATCGTCGAAGGCATGAAGACGATCAGTGAACTCCTCGAGAAGGCAGCCGCACAGGCGGACCCCGTCGTGCGGGGCATCGACGACGGCCAGTTGGCGGGGCCCACGCCCTGCGGCGAGTACGACGTCCGGGCACTGCTGAACCATCTCTTCGTCGTGATCGAGAATTTCCAGGCCCTCGCGGTCAAGGGCTCGACCGATTTCAGCCGGACGGATGACGTCGTCACGGGGGACTGGCGCGGCCGGTTCGACGACGCGACGGCGCTGTTGGTGAAGGCATGGGCCGAGCCGGGAGCGGAGGAGGGAACCCCCGGAAAGATGGGGATGCCGGCCAGGACGGTGGGGCTCATGGTGCTGGGGGACCTGACCGTGCACGCCTGGGACCTGGCCAGGGCGACGGGCCAGGGGTTCGAGCCGGACCCTGCCGTGGTGGCGGAGCTGGGGCCGGGGCTCGAAGCGATGGCTCCGCAGGCGCGGGAGATGAAGGTGTTCGGCGAGCCGTTCCCCGTGGCGCCCGGCGCTACGGCTTTCGAGCGGGTGCTGGCCGTGACGGGCCGCGATCCGGGCTGGAGTCCGGCGCGCCGCTGACGGCCGTGTGCCCGGCGGGGAGCGGGGTGGCCGGGACGGCGTAGAGCCTGCCGAGGGCGGCGTAGGCGCTGTCGACGACGGCCTCGGCGAGGGCCACCGCCTCACGAGCGGCGAGCCGGGCCGCCCGGCGGGTGTACGGCGACGGCGGGTACCGGCGCAGGCGCCGGCAGTCGCAGACGGCGTACACCCCGCTCGCGACGACGACGGCCGGAACGGTCAGGGTCAGCAGCAGGTCGTCCATGCCGGGCCTCCTCGGGGGCGTGCTCCTCGTGCCCCTTGCATCGGCAGCCCCGACGGTGTGGCTGGAGATCATTCTTCGGCCAATGAATGGCCGAAGAATGATCACCGCAGCTGCCTGAGAGCGGCGCTTCCGCGGGAGGACCGTCCTCAGGGCCCGAGTCCGGGACGTGCCCCCAACAGCCGCGCCGCGCCCAGGAGCTGTCACGCGCCGAGCCCCCGGGCCGGTACGCCACCGGCCGCCCCCCGCCCCCGGTCCGGTACGCCCCAATCCCCGGGCCGGTACGCCGAGCCCCCGGCCGGTGCGCCACCGGCCGCCCCGCGCCCCCGGCGTCAGCCTTCCTCCGGCGGCCCGGCACGGTCCAGGCGCGCGTGCGCGGGGTCAGGGCGAACTCCTCGGCCCGTGCCGGCCGGGCCCGTACTTTCGCGACCTGTTCGGACGCGCGACCTTCGACTGGCACTCCATCGCGCCCAGGACGCTGAAGAGGACGCCCGCCACTGAGATCACCGTGATGGTGATCACAGTGATCTGCGTCGTCGTCACGGAGAGCCTTGCCGTCGGCGTCGTCGTGGGGTCGGTCACAGCGATGGTCGTCCTCACACGGCGGATCGCGCACCTCCCCGATGTCACGCCGGTCACCGACCGGGAGCGCGGCCGGGTCGTCCGCTCCCTCTTCGGCGAGCTCTTCCTCGCCTCGTCCCACGACCTCGTCGGCCGGTTCGACTACCGGGCGATGCGGGCGAGGCCGTCATCGACCCGAGCGCCGCGCACATCTGGGACGCGTCCGCGGTGGCGACGCCGGACGCCGTCACCCCGAAGTACGAACAGCGGGGCAGAGCGTCGAGATCAACGGGCTCAGCAAGCGGAGTGCCGACCTCCACGGCTCTCTCGGCGGCCGGCTCGGCGGGGGCGGCCGAGGTGCGCCGCCTGTGAATTTCCTCTCCGGGAAAGGCGGACGCAGCGCCCTCCGCGCCGCCCTGAACCGAGGGGGGTGGGTTGCCATTCCCTCCTCGACTGGGCAATGGTTGCCGAAGGGAAAGTAACTTTCGTCCAGTTGGAAGGTGGTGCGACTCGCTCCCGGCGGGTCCCCCCTCATGGCTCCTCCGAAGGAAGACATCGCCACGACAAAGCACCGACAGTTCACGTCCGGCCTGTGGGCGACAGCCCCGTGTCCCGCGATCGTCGTCGACAGGGCCGGAACGGTCGTCGACCTGAACCCCGCCGCCGACTCGCTCCTGGCCGGCGTGAGGCCTGGGGCCACCCTGCCGGAGTCGGTGCCCGCCTGGCTGGCACGTGCCCACCAGGAGTCGACGGCCTCCCTCGCCGGTCCGGGGGAAGCGGCGCTCCGCCCCGCGTTCCGGGGGCAGATCGGTGCGCGGAGCTTCGAGGCGCATCCGATCCCGCACCGGGACGGCGACACGGTCTGGTGGCTGGTCGACGACACCGGCCGGCGACGCGTGGAGGAGGAACTCGCCACGGAGCGGGAGCGGACCGAATTCCTCGCCGAGGCGTCGAACACCCTCCTGTCCTCGCTGAACACCGACCGCTGCATGCGGGCCACCGCCCAACTCGCCTCCCGGTACCTCGCGGAGGCCGCCGTCGTCCTCCTGCCCGCGTCGGGGCGGAAGCTGCCCCTGGCGTACGCCGTCGACGGCGGGGCCGCGGTGCGCACCACGGTGACGGCGGACCCCGCCCAGGTCCCCGGGCTGAGCGAGGCGTTGCAGGGCTTCCCGCCCGTCCCCTCCCGGTGGATCGACCCCGCCTCACTGCCGGGCTGGCTCCTGCCGGAGGGCTTCAGCGACACCGTCGGGTCGGCCGCGGTCACCCCGCTTCCGGGCCACGGCGTCCCGGCGGGCGTCCTGGTGCTGCTGCGCGGCACGGGTTCCACGGAGTTCAGCGAGAACGAGGAGGTCTTCGCCCGGCTGTTCGCCGCGCGGGCCGGCGCCGCGCTGTCCGCCGCGCGGCTGTACGCCGAGCAGAGCGACATCACCCGGACCCTGATGCGGGATCTGCTGCCGCCCACGCTGGAACGGGTGAACGGGGTCGAGTTCGCCGGTGGCTACCAGCCCGCCGCCGCGCAGGACCGGGTGGGCGGCGACTTCTACGACGTGCACCCGGGCAGCGCGGCCGGGGACGCGTCCCTGGCGGTCCTCGGCGACGTGTGCGGGAAGGGCCTGGACGCGGCCGTCCTCACCGGCAAGATCCGCAACACGCTCCAGGCACTGACGCCGATGGCGGGCGACCACCAACGGATGCTGCGGCTGCTCAACGGGGCGCTCCTCAACTCGCACCACACCCGCTTCGCGACGCTGGTGCTGGCCTCGGTCCGGCGCGAGCAGAGCCGGGTGCGCCTGCGTCTCACGTCGGCCGGCCATCCCGCCCCGCTGGTGATCCGCAACGACGGCCGGGTCGAGGAGATCGACACCCGGGGGACCCTGGTCGGGGCGCTGCCCCACATCGAGACCCGCACCGCGGAGACCGACCTCCTCCCCGGGGAGACGTGCCTGCTCTACACCGACGGCGTCACCGAGGCCCGCGGAGGCCCTCTCGGCGACGAGATGTTCGGCGAGGAACGGCTGATGAGGGCCGTGGCGGAGTGCGCGGGCATGCCGGGCACCGCCGTGGTCGAGCGCGTCCAGATGCTCGCGTCCCAGTGGCTGCACGACGGCAGGCACGACGACATGGCGCTCGTCGCGATCACCGCCCCCTTGACCACACATCTGAGTGCGGTGGACGGCCACACCCGGGGCAGGTACACCGCATGAGTACAGACACCCTCGCCGCGCCCCGGATCCGTGGTCTGCGGGACCAGCTGTGGGACGCGGTGACCGAGCGTGACGAACACGCCGCCGCAGCCGTGGTCTTCAGAGCCCTGGACGACGGAGTCGACCCGGAGACCGCGCTGCTGGACGTCATCGCACCCGTGCAGGCACGGGTCGGCACCGAGTGGGCGGCCAACCGCCTCGGCGTGGCGCAGGAGCACGCGGCCAGTGCCATCGCCGAGCGGGTCATCGCCGCGCTCGCCCACCACCCCGCCGTGCGCACCCCGCCGCGACTGGGCCGGGTCATCGTGGCCTGCGTGGACCAGGAGTGGCACGTGCTGCCTGCCCGTCTCCTGGCCGAGGTGCTCACCCTGCGCGGGTGGCAGGTCGACTTCCTCGGGGCCCAGGTGCCCACGCCGCACCTCATCGGGCACCTGCACAGCCACGGCGCCGACCTGGTCGCGCTGTCCTCCTCGATCCCCACCCGGCTGCCCACCGCGCACGCGGCGATCACCGCGTGCCAGGCCGCGGGAGTACCGGTCCTGGCGGGCGGGGCGGCGTTCGGTCCCGACGGCAGGTACGCACGCCTGCTCGGTGCCGACGCCTGGGCACCCGACGCGCGTGCCGCGGCGAGCCGCATCGCCGAGGGCATCCCCGATCCCGTGCGGTCCGCAGGCGGGCACCGGACGGACGGCCTGCCGCACCTCGCCGACCAGGAGTACACCCTCGTCGTCCGCAGCAGGCCGCAGCTCGTGCGGGCGGTGCTGGCCCAGCTCGAGAGCCGCTTCCCCCAGGCAGCGGGCTACACCGAGCAGCAACGCGAGCACACGGCGCAGGACATCGCCCACATCGTCGAATACCTGGGTGTGGCCCTCTACACGGACGACGAAGAGCTCTTCACGGACTTCCTCTCCTGGACCGCGGGCATCCTCGAGGCCCGGCGGGTCCCGGCCGTGTCCTTGCTGCCGGTTCTCGACGTCCTGGGGGCGGAGCTCAAGGACTTTCCCCGGTCCACCCGGCTGCTCAAGGGGGCGCGCACCGTCCTGGACGCCCACCTGGCGGCGGCCGGCCACCACCCCGGAGGCCAGGAATGACCGAGTTCCCCGGTCCGCCGCTCACGCTGGCGGCCGAATCCGTTCCCGGTGCCGTACGCCTGCGTCTCGTCGGCGACCTGGACTACGACACCGGCGATCAGCTCGTGGAACGGGCCCGGGAGTGCCTCGCCGGCCGCCCCGGCCCGCGCGATCTCTTCCTGGACTGCGAACGGCTGCGGCTGTGCGACTCGACGGGTCTCTCCAGCCTGCTGCTGATCCACCGCGCCACGACGTCCCAGGGAGTGGCACTGCACCTGGAGAACCCGCCCGGCTTCCTCCGCAAGATCCTGGACGTCACCGGGACCGGAGAGCTCTTCGTCCTCGACGGGGAGGAACGGCAGGCCGAGCAGGCCGAGGACGGGCCGCCGCCCGGCGCAGCCCGGCACCAGGCCGTGCCGCCGTCGGCGCCTTCCGGCTGAGGCGACCGCGCCCCGACGACGGCCGGAGGGCCCGGCAGTGGTCAGGAGCAGTGGTCTGGAGTGGCTGACCGGCGGTCAGGAGCGGCTGACCGGCGGTCAGGAGGCCCTCGGCGGCCTGCCGAGGGCGGCGTCGAGCGACGGATGGATCCGGAGCACCTGGTCGAGACCCGCGGTCCGCAGGAGCCGCGTCAGGGCCGGTCCAGGTGCGGCGATGCGCAGATCCGTCCGCTGGTGCACCTCGATGAGAAGGCTGAGGAAGGACGAGTCCGCGAAGGTCACCGCGGACGCCTCCAGCACGACGACCTCGTGCCCGGCCACGGCCTGCCACAGCGCGATGAAGAGCGGATCGACGCTGTCCGAGTCGATGTCACCCCGGGCCCGGACCGTCCAGCAGCCGCCGATCTCGCCTTCGGACGCCACCACGGGCGTGCCGGCCGGTGAGGAGTTGTCGAGGGGCTCGCGGACCATGCGGGAAATTATGCCAACGGTCCGCGGGTGAGCAGGGCCGGGCGGGGACGGAGCTGCCGGCCGGGCGCCGCTCAGGCGAGGGCGACCAGCGCGACGATGTGCTTGCCACCGGGGAGATACGTGACGGACACCCGCTTCGCCAGCCTGCGCACCAGCAGCCAGCCGTACCCGCCCACCGTGACGACGCCCGGGGCACGCTCCGCCGTGACCGGCGCCCGCGTACTGGCATCGGCGACGGTGAGGAGGAGGCCGTCGTCGGTGATCTCCGCCGTGAACCCGGTGAGGCCGCCGCCGTGCCGGACGGCGTTCGTCACCAGCTCCGAGGTCACGAGCAGGGCGTCGGCGACGACGACATCGGCCGGCCCTTCCCCGGCCAGCCCGCAGAACTCTGCTTCCAGGAGCCGGGTGACGACGTCCCGCGCGGCGGCCGCGTTCCTCGGAACGCCGGGCAGGTGACCGGCGTCCTCCGGTCGCTTCATGGCGTACGGGCCGGCGGCCTCCACCGGCCCATCGGCCGGACGCACGCCGTCCCACAGCACTTCTCGTTCCCCGTCCATTACCTTCTGCGCCTGCCCGACCGGGCCCGGATCACACGCGCCGACGGGGCACCGGCTGCCGGCCGGCGCGGCCCGCGGCCGGTCAGCATGAGAGCGCCGCGTCCACCGTGTCGGCGAACGTGAAGGCGCCGAGCGTGCCCGAGACCTCGAAGAGCCGGCGCACACCCGTTCCCAGTGGCCCGGCCAGAACCAGCCGCACCCCGGCCTCGTCGTGGCGGCGCTGGGCGTTCAGCAAGGCGTGCAGCCCCGTCGAGTCGGCGAACTCCAGCAGGGACAGATCGGCCACGGTCAGCCGCCCGCCACGCCCGGCGGCCTCCTCCAGCGCCTCGACCAGCCCGGAAGGGCCGGACCATCCGTCCAGGCTCCCCCGGACACGGACCAGGACGACACCGTCGTCCGTGGCCTCCACGACCACACGCAGTTCATCCGCCGTCATGCGCCATATGGTGCTACACCGGCGCTGAGGTGTGGAGCCCGCCTGCCCTTTCGCCCTTGCCGGGCCTCCGGATCAGGGCCACACCAGGCAGTACGCCTGGTGTCCCGCGTCGTGCAGCCGGTGCGAGAAGTCCTGCCACTCGTGGAGCAGTTGGTAGACGTTGAAGGCGTCCCGCGGGCCGCCGCGGTCCGGGACCGTGGACCAGATGAAGGCCGCCGCACCGACCGATTCCTCGCCGACGTCCCGCAGCGGGTCGACCACGGTCATCGGCAGCTTGACCACCGCGTAGTCGGGGTGGAGCACGACCAGCTCCAGCGGGGGGACCTTGTGCAGGGGTATGCCCTGTATCCCGGTGAGGACCATGGCCGCCACCGTCTCGGGCTTGATCTTGCTGAACATGCCGCCCATGCCCAGCTCGTCGCCGCCCAGCTCCTCAGGACGCATGGAGATGGGCACGCGCGCGGCGGTGGCCCCGTCAGGGGCACCGAAGTACTTGTAGGTCACCCCCACCCGTCCACTGCTCCTGCTCCCGGAACCATCGGCACCATCCGCCCGGTCGTCCCGCACCCGCTCGGCCCGGTCGTCCCGTACTCGCTCGGCCTCACGCCGGTGCCGCCCTCGCCGGGCAGGCTCGGGCCCCAGGTCGTCGGTCCCTTCGCCCACTCCGCCACCGCGATGCATATCTCATCCACCCGACTACTTCTTAGGAGACACAGCCCCGCCGCGCAACCCGATCATCGTCAGTGACCTCCCCCACGGGCGTGCGGTGAAACACCTGTCCGCAAGACCGTCGACGCCTCTGACACCATGGCATGTGTGAGCTTTCCCTATGACGCCCCAGTTTCGCAGACGCGAGGAGACTGACGCCCTTTCGTTGTACGAGCCTCATACGGGGAGAGCGCGCTCCCTGCTCACCGGCGGCCGGGAATTCCGGCCAGGCCCCCCGAACCCCGAATCGCAGATCAGGACCAAAGTGGCGTATTCATACGAAGCCCCAGTTTCGCAGACGCTTTTCGACCGTGCGTCCCTCGTGACGCCCGGCGGCGTGAACTCCCCCGTGCGTGCCTTCCGGGCTGTGGGCGGTACGCCCCGGTTCATGGTGTCCGGTACGGGTCCGTACCTCACCGACGCCGACGGCCGTGAGTACGTCGACCTCGTGTGTTCGTGGGGGCCGATGATCCTCGGCCACGCGCACCCCGAGGTCATCGCGGCCGTCCAGGACGCGGTGGCCCGGGGTACCTCGTTCGGTACGCCGGGTGAGGGCGAGGTCGCGCTCGCCGAGGAGATCGTCGCCCGGATCGAGCCCGTGGAGCAGGTGCGGCTCGTGTCGTCCGGCACCGAGGCGACCATGTCCGCGATCCGGCTCGCCCGCGGATTCACCGGGCGTGCCAAGGTCGTGAAGTTCGCCGGGTGCTACCACGGCCACGTCGACGCCCTGCTGGCCGCGGCCGGCTCCGGGGTCGCCACCTTCGGCCTTCCCGACACGCCCGGCGTGACCGGTGCCCAGGCGGGCGACACGATCGTGCTGCCGTACAACGACCTGGACGCCGTGCGCGCGGCCTTCGCCGCGCAGCCGGGCGAGATCGCCTGTGTGATCACCGAGGCCTCCCCGGGCAACATGGGCGTCGTGCCGCCGCTGGACGGCTTCAACGCCGGCCTGAAGGAGATCTGCGCGGCCAACGGCGCGCTGTACATCTCCGACGAGGTGATGACCGGCTTCCGTACGTCGAAGGCCGGCTGGTACGGCATCGACGGGGTGCGGCCCGACCTGATGACCTTCGGCAAGGTCATGGGCGGCGGCTTCCCGGCCGCGGCCTTCGGCGGCCGTGCCGACGTGATGGCCCACCTGGCCCCGGCCGGCCCCGTCTACCAGGCGGGCACCCTCTCGGGGAACCCCGTCGCCACCGCCGCGGGCCTCGCCCAGCTGCGGCTGCTCGACGACGCGGCGTACGCGAAGGTCGACGCGGTCTCCGCGGAGCTGCGCTCCCTGGTCGGCGAGGCGTTCACCAAGGAGGGCGTCGCGCACACGGTGTCGGCGGCGAGCAACATGTTCTCCGTCTTCTTCACCGACGAGCCGGTACGGAACTACGAGGACGCGAAGAAGCAGGAGGCCTTCCGCTTCACCGCGTTCTTCCACTCGATGCTGGAGCAGGGCGTGTATCTGCCGCCGTCCGCCTTCGAGTCCTGGTTCGTGTCCACCGCACACGACGCGCGGGCTCTCGAGCGGATCGCCGCGGCGCTGCCCGCCGCCGCCCGCGCCGCATCGGAGGCCACCGCATGAGCGAGCACAGCGACAAGGACATCACCGTCGTCCACCTGATGCGCCACGGAGAGGTGCACAACCCGGACGGTGTCCTCTACGGGCGCCGTGCCGGTTACAGCCTCTCCGACCTCGGCCGCCGGATGGCCGACCGGGTCGCGGAGCACCTGGAGAAGCGCGACATCACCCACGTCGTCGCCTCCCCGCTGGAGCGCGCCCAGGAGACGGCCACTCCCATCGCCAAGTCCCACAGCGTGGAGCTGGCCACCGACGGGCGGCTCATCGAGGCCGCCAACGTCTTCGAGGGGAAGACCTTCGGGGTCGGTGACGGCGCGCTGCGCAAGCCCGGGAACTGGAAGCACCTGACCAACCCGTTCAAGCCGTCCTGGGGCGAGCCGTACGTCGAGCAGGTCGTACGGATGATGGGCGCCCTGGACGCGGCGCGTGACGCGGCCCGCGGGCACGAGGCGGTCTGTGTCAGCCACCAGCTGCCGATCTGGATCGTGCGGAGCTTCGTGGAGCGGCGCAGGCTGTGGCACGACCCGCGCAAGCGGGAGTGCACCCTGGCCTCGCTGACGAGCTTCACGTACCAGGGCGACACGATCGTCTCCGTCGGTTACACGGAGCCGGCCCGGGACCTGGTGCCGGCGCATCTGCTCGCGGGCGCGAAGCCGGTGAAGGGGAAGTCCAAGGCGTTCGGGGCGTAGAGGCCCCTGCCCCGCGCGTACCGCCGGTCTGTATGTCATGTGCAGTACCTGTAAGGGTCCGTTCACGTGACAACTTTTATGATTATCGGCGGAACCGACGTGTTGCATTCCTCATCTAAGCCATCGCCAGTTTGTATGGCCTTGAGGTAATACGACCGCAGATGGGGACGCTATGCGTGAAATCAACCGGAGGGGCCTGCTGGGGGCCGGACTCGGAGCCGCAGCCGCACTGTCGATGACGGGCTGCGGCTCCCTCGGTTCTTCCAGCGGTGGTCGCCAGGAGCCCGAGAAAGGGTCCCACGGCGGTAAAGGGACACACGGGAACGGCGGAGGCCCTCCAGGAAAACAGGTCAGGCTGATCGGTGACGGCTCCACGGCCGACACCGGAAAGCAGCCGAATCAGCCGACCGCCCCGGTCCCGCTCGAAGCCGGACAGACACCGCCGCAGTTCGTGATCTTTTCCTGGGACGGGGCGGGCGAGGTCGGCAACGGGCTCTTCCCGCGATTCCTCGAACTCGCCGAGGAACACGACGCGGCGATGACCTTCTTCCTCTCCGGGCTCTATGTGCTGCCCGAGTCGAAGAAGTCCCTCTACCGGCCGCCCAACAACCCCCGGGGCGCCTCGGACATCGGCTATCTCACCGACGACCACGTCAAGCAGACCCTGAAGTACGTCCGCCAGGCATGGCTCGACGGCCATGAGATCGGAACCCACTTCAACGGGCACTTCTGCGGTGGTTCCGGATCGGTCGGCGACTGGACGCCCGCGCAATGGCAGAGCGAGATCGACCAGGCGGTCTCGTTCGTCACCGAATGGCGGACGAACACCGGCTGGCAGGATCTCGACCCGCTGCCCTTCGACTACCGCAAGGAACTCGTCGGAGGCCGTACGCCCTGCCTGCTCGGCCAGGACAATCTCCTCCCTACGGCGAAACAGCTGGGCTGGCGCTATGACGCGAGCTCACCCGGCGGCACCCAGATGTGGCCCGAGAAGCGCCAGGGCGTCTGGGACCTGCCGCTCCAGGGAATTCCGTTCCCCGGCCATACCTTCGAAGTCCTCTCGATGGACTACAACATCCTCGCCAACCAGTCGAAGAACTCGACCAACGGGATGCCCTCGCGTTATCCGGGGTGGCGCACCCAGGCCACCCAGGCGTACATCGCCGGATTCGACCGCGCCTACGAGACGAACCGCGCGCCCTTCTACATCGGTAACCACTTCGAGGAGTGGAACGGCGGCATCTATATGGACGCCGTGGAGGACGCGCTCAAACACATCGCGGGCAAGCCGGATGTGCGCCTCGTCTCCTTCCGGCAGTTCGCCGACTGGCTCGACGTACAGGATCCGGCCGTGCTCGCGAAGCTTCGTACGCTCCAGGTCGGTCAAGCTCCAGACGGCGGCTGGAACGCCTTCTTTAAACAGGCCTGACAAGGGGCTTTACGGGCACCGAGGGGGGTGCGCAAGATCCCCGGAACTGCCATGCGAAACTTTTCACATGAGCTCTGGCCGCGCACCCCGACGCCGCTTCACCCTGCTCGCCGCCACGGCAGTGGCCGGTGCCCTGACCCTGTCCGCGTGCAGTGGTGACGGCACCAAGGCGGGCGGCGGCGGCAACACGAACTTCGTGACCGGCAGCGGTGGCATCTCCACCGTCGCCAAGGGCGAGCGCACCGAGGCACCGAAGCTCGACGGCGCGACCCTGGACGGCGAGAACCTCGACGTCGCCGACTACAAGGGCAAGGTCGTCGTCCTGAACTTCTGGGGATCGTGGTGCGGCCCCTGCCGCGCCGAGGCCAAGCACTTCGAGAAGGTCGCCCAGGAGACGAAGGGCGACGGTGTCCAGTTCGTCGGCGTGAACACCCGGGACAGCCAGAAGAGCCTCGCCATCAGCTTCGAGGAGGACTTCGGTGTCACCTACCCGAGCCTCTACGACCCGACCGGCAAGCTGCTCCTGCGCTTCCCCAAGGGCACGCTCAACCCGCAGGCCATCCCCTCCACCGTGGTGATAGACCGTGACGGGAAGCTCGCCTCCCGCTCGCTCGCGGCGCTCGACGCGGACAAGCTGCGCGAGATGATCGACCCGCTGGTCGCCGAGAAGTGACCGCGGTGCTGGAACTCGCCGCGAGCAACGAGACGGTCCTCAGCGGAGCCCTCATAGTGGCGCTGCCCATCGCGCTGCTCGGCGGACTCGTCTCCTTCTTCTCCCCGTGCGTCCTGCCCCTGGTCCCCGGCTACCTCAGCTACGTCACCGGGGTCAGCGGCACCGACCTGGCGGAGGCCCGACGCGGCAGGACCGTCGCGGGGGCCTCCCTCTTCGTCCTGGGCTTCACCGCCGTGTTCGTGTCCGGCGGCGCCCTCTTCGGCTTCTTCGGCGGGACCCTCCAGGAGTACAGCGGCACCCTGTCCAAGGTCCTCGGCGGCCTGATGATCCTCATGGGGATCTTCTTCATGGGCCTCATGCCCTGGATGACGCAGCGCGAGTTCCGCATCCACAAACGGCCGGTGACCGGGCTGGCAGGGGCGCCCCTGCTCGGCGCGCTCTTCGGTGTCGGCTGGACACCCTGTCTCGGCCCCACGCTCGCCTCCGTCAACACGCTCGCCTTCGACCAGGCGACCGCGGGCCGCGGGGCGATCCTGTCCGTGGCGTACTGTCTCGGCCTCGGCGTCCCCTTCGTCCTGGCGGCGATCGCCTTCCGCCGGGCACTCGGCGCGTTCGGCTGGGTCAAGCGCCACTACGCATGGGTCATGCGGATCGGCGGCGGCATGATGATCGTGACCGGGCTGCTCCTGCTGACGGGCGCCTGGGACGCGCTCATCCAGCAGACACAGAGCTGGTCCAACGGCTTCACTGTAGGGATCTGAGTCCATGAGCAACACGAACACCACGGAGGAGCGCGACCTCGGCCAGGCCGGGGAACAGCTCTCCACCGCCCCGCGCGAGGAGTCCGCGTCCTCCGTGCCCGCGATGGGTGTCATCGGCTGGGCCCGGTGGTTCTGGCGGCAGCTCACCTCGATGCGGGTCGCCCTGATCCTGCTCTTCCTGCTGTCGCTCGGCGCGATCCCCGGCTCGCTGATCCCGCAGAACAGCGTGGACGAGCTGAAGGTGCAGACCTTCAAGGACGCCCACACCGTGGTCTCCCCGGTCTACGAGAAGCTGCAGTTCTTCGACGTCTACAGCTCCGTGTGGTTCTCCGCGATCTACATCCTGCTGTTCGTCTCGCTGATCGGCTGCATCGTCCCGCGCACCGGCCAGTTCGTCGGCCAGCTGCGCGGCCGCCCGCCGGGCGCACCGAAGACGCTGACCAGGCTGCCCGCCTACACGACCTGGCGCACCGGTGCCGAGCCCGAGGAGGTCCGCGAGGCCGCCCTGCGCATCCTGCGCAAGCGGCGCTTCCGCTCGCACACGGCCGGTGACGCGGTCGCCGCCGAGAAGGGCTATCTGCGCGAGACCGGGAACCTGCTCTTCCACATCGCGCTGATCGTCATGCTCGTCGCGTTCGCCGGCGGGCAGCTCTTCAAGTCCGAGGGCGGCAAGCTGATCGTCGAGGGCGACGGCTTCGCCAACACGATCACCCAGTACGACGACTTCAAGTCCGGCTCGCTCTTCGACAACGACGACCTCGCGCCCTTCAGCTTCGACCTGGAGGACTTCGTCGGCACGTACGAGCGCAACGGGCCGCAGCGGGGCACCCCCCGGACCTACGAAGCCCGGGTGACGTACTCCGAGGGCGCGGACGGTGCGCCGAAGAAGAAGGTCATCGAGGTGAACAAGCCGCTCGTCGTCGACGGGACCAAGGTCTACCTCAACGCCCACGGCTACGCGCCGGTCATCTCCGTCAAGGACGGCAAGGGCAAGGAGGTCTACCGGACCGCCGTGCCCCTGCTGCCCATCGACAACAACGTCACCTCGACCGGCGCCATCAAGGTGATGGACGGATACAAGGACGCCGCCGGCAAGAAGGAACAGCTCGGCTTCCAGGCCTTCTTCGTCCCGACGTTCGCCGGTGACGGCCAGGGCACGATGTTCTCCCAGTACCCCGGAGCCGACTACCCGGTCCTCGCGCTCAACGGCTACTACGGCAGCCTCGGCGTCGACTCCGGACTGCCGCAGAACGTCTACCAGCTCGACACGTCCAAGATGAAGGAATTCAAGGACGGCAACGGCGACAAGCTCAAGAAGCGGCTGCGCCCCGGCGAGACCATGAAGCTCCCCGACGGCGCGGGCTCGATCACCTTCGAGAGCGTCGAGGAGTGGGCGAGCTTCCAGATCTCCCGTCAGCCCGCCGCCGGCTGGGCGCTGGGCGGCGCGATCGCGGCCATCTTCGGGCTCGCCGGGTCGCTGTTCATCCAGCGCCGCCGGGTGTGGGTCCGGGCCGTGCGCGGCGCGGACGGCGTCACCGTCGTCGAGATGGCGGGCCTGGGCCGCAGCGAGTCCGCGAAGCTGCCCGAGGAGCTGGGCGACCTGGCCGTCGCGCTCCACACCGTGGCGCCCACCGCGCCCGACCCCGCACCTGACCCCGCGCCCGAGACCGAGCCCGGACAACCTGCCGAAGCACCTGCCGAAGGGGCTGAGAAGTGAATCTCGCCGCCGCAACCAACGAGAACCTGGCACACACCAGCAATGTGCTGATCTATTCGTCGATGGCCGTCTACACCCTGGCCTTCTTCGCACACATCGCGGAGTGGGTGTTCGGCAGCCGCAGCAAGGTCGGCCGCACGGCCGCCGCGCTGACCGGTACGGGCTCCGACGCCGCGGTGGAGGTGCGGGTCGCGCAGAAGGGCGGCAGCACCGCCGTGCTGGAGCGCCCCCAGGTCGTCACGCGCTCGGCGGCGGGGACCCGGGACGTCCCCGACGGCCCCGGCGCCGCGGGCGGCACCTTCAAGGGCGACCTCTGGGGGCGGATCGCGGTCTCCCTGACCGTCGTCGCCTTCGCCGTCCAGGCGGGCGGAGTCGTCGCGCGCGCCCTGTCGGTGCAGCGGGCCCCCTGGGGCAACATGTACGAGTTCTCGATCACCTTCTCCACGGTGGCGGTCGGGGCCTACCTGATCCTCCTGGCGCTGCGGAAGAACGTCCGCTGGATCGGCCTGCTGCTGGTCACCACGGTCCTGCTGGACCTCGGCATCGCGACCACCACGCTCTACACCGACAGCGACCAGCTCGTCCCCGCGCTGCACTCCTACTGGCTGTGGATCCACGTCTCCACCGCCATCATCTGCGGCGCGGTCTTCTACCTCGGCGCCGTCGGCACGCTGCTCTACCTGTTCCGCGACAGCTACGAGAACAAGATCGCGAACGGTGGCACGCCCGGGAAGTTCGCCACCTCGGTCCTGGAGCGGCTGCCCGCCGCGAAGACCCTGGACACCTTCTCGTACCGCATCAACGCCGCCGTCTTCCCGCTGTGGACGTTCACGATCATCGCGGGCGCGATCTGGGCGGGCGACGCCTGGGGCCGCTACTGGGGCTGGGACCCCAAGGAGGTCTGGTCCTTCATCACCTGGGTCGCCTACGCCTGCTACCTGCACGCCCGCGCGACGGCCGGCTGGAAGGGACGCAAGGCGGCCTACCTGGCGCTGATCGCCTTCGGGTGCTGGCTCTTCAACTACTACGGCGTGAACATCTTCGTCACCGGCAAGCACTCCTACGCGGGGGTCTGAGCCCGCGGGCCGACCACGACTGCCCGTGCCCCCGACCGGGGCGCGGGCAGTCGCCGTGTCCGGGTCACGGTTACGAGGACGGCGTCAGGCACGTCGACTCCGGCGGCTTCCCCTCCGGCCAGGCCAGCGCCGCGAACCGCTGGTGGGGCGGGTCGGCCGCCAGCTCCACCAGCGGCACCGCCTTGTTGTGCGGGTTGCCGTGGTTGTCCAGGCAGATCCAGCCGCTGGCCCCGTTCACCCGCTGTTGGGAACCCTTCGTCAGGGGCCACTGGGTGCCGACCTCCTCCAGGGCCGGCAACTGCTTCCCGTCCGTCGCCCGCCGGACCGCAGCCACCGCCAGGGTCATCGCGTCATGGGCGATGATCACCTGGCCGTCCGTCAGGTCGTCCTTCGCTGTCGGCCCGATGGGCCCGGCCGGCTTCTTCTCCAGCCTGGCCAGCAGATCGGTGAACGCCTGGTAGTCCTTCTCCGAACCCCCCGTGAGCTCTCCGCCCTTCTCCTTCTTCGTCGCCGCCGCCGTCGCGGGCCAGGTGTCCGGGTGCGCCAGTGCGGCGTAGCGGACGGTCACCTTGCGCCGCAGCGCGTCCCGGTCGAGCTTCTTGTCGCTCCCGAGGTACGAGCCCTCGTCGCCGGTGAGGACGAGGAAGGCCCGGTTCTGACAGCCGCGCGCACCCAGGGCGTTGATGAACTGGCGCAACTGCACATGGCGGCCGGCGAAGTACACCGTCTCCGCGTCCGTGTCACAGATCAGGTGAGTGATCTGCTCGAAGGTGTTGGCCGTGAACCCCTCGTCGTTCGGGTCCTCACGCGAGGTGAAGAGCTGCGGCTCGTACCGGGAGCCCTCCAGCAGGGTGTTGAACGCCGACTTCAGGGTGTCCGTGTAGTGGTCGCCCTTCCGGGTGTCCTGCACCAGCAGCGCCTTGTCCGCCCGCACCCCGCCGATCGAGGTGAGGGCGCGTGCCTCGTCGTTGTTGGTCGGCGAGACCCGGGCCAGCCCGGGGAACGGATTGTCATCGGGCCCCGGCCCGTTGGCGATGTCGTCAGCGGTGATCGTGGAGCCCACGACCGGAATCCCGGCGCCGGTCAGCGCCTTCACCGCCTCCTTGGTATGGGTGCTGCTGATCGCGACGCCCGACACCGCGCGCAGCCGGTCAGGGGCGTCCGTCATCTTCTTCAGCCGGTCCACCACCGGCTGCCACCGCACGCTGTTGGTGCCGGTGTTGGCGAGGACCACGCGGATGTGCGGAACCTTTCCGTTCGCGTCGTGGTTGGCCGCGTACTGGGCGGCGTACGCCCCCTGGAGCTCGTGCAGCACCTTCGTCCGCATGGACGACTCGGTCGAGGTCAGCGGGAGCAGCAGGGCCACCGTCACATAGCTGTCCGCCTTCAGCGACTTGTTCTCCCGGCCGATCGCCGCGGCGACGGCCGTCAGCTGGGAGCGTCCGAAGTCGTAGCCGGTTCCGGACACCCCGATGCACTCGTCGCTGCCCTCGGGCCGTGCGACGCCCGCGGCGCAGGAGCGGTCCTCGGGTGTGGTGAGCCGGTCCACGCCGTACCAGCCGGCCGTGACCAGCAGGGCGCCCACCACGACCGACGTGAGGATCTTCTGCCGAGTGGTCCACCACAGCCGGTAGCGCAGCGGGTTACGCATCGGGACCACCGGCCCGGCGGCCGTACGGTCCGCTTCCGTCCGGTCCGGGTTCGCCGGGCGGCATGGAGAGCGCCCGCCAGTCCCGGAGGTCGCGGGGCCAGTGCGTGGCCGCGTCCCAGAGCTCCGCGTGTCCCGTCGGATGCCTGCCGGACAACTGCCGCAGTTCGTGCGCCATCTTGTCGATCACCTCTTCGTCCGGCAGGGCCAGTGGATCGGACAGCAGCCATACGGCGTGGAGCAACCGCCTCAGCTGCAGGTGGAGTTCGGCCGCCCGCTCGTCGAGCCCGGCGAGCGCGGCCCGTTCCTCGTCGGTCGTCACGGCGCGGCCGAGTGCGACGGCCCGTCGTGGATCGGGGCCGGTGCCGCCCGGCGGGCGGGGGAAGGGCGCCGAGGCGATGAACCGCAGGGCGTCGATCCACTGCGTCACGTCCGGGTGCGCGAACTGCACGCGCAGTTGCGTCACGCAGGCCTCCGTCCCGCCCAGCACCATGTCCTGGTACAGCCGGTGCGGCCCACTGCCACCGGCCGCCGCGTACGCCGAACGGAGCGTCTCGTGCACCGCGCGCCACACCGCGTAGTACGGCGGGTCGTCGTCCTGGAAGCGCAGCCGGTGGAGCAGCAGGGCCCGCAGCAGCGGGTCGGCGACGAAGTGCTCCGGTCCCACCTGCCAGTCCTCCGCGCGCAGCAGGTCCCGCACCCGCAGGGCCACATCGCCGTCCAGCGACTGCCCGCGCAGCCGTGTGGTGGCCAGCAGCCGGGCCGAGCCCTCGCCGTGCGCGGCGGCCAGCACGCTCAGTACATCCAGTCGCTGCCCGGGCAGCAGCCTTTCCAGCAGCTCCTCGGCGACCCGCACCGGCGACCGGTCCTCCCGCAGTGCCACCGTGCTGTCCAGCAGCGCCCCCGGCACCAGGGATCCGGGGTCCGGCGCCTGGCCCGCGGCCTGTGCCAGCAGTTCCACCCCGAGCGGGCGGCCGCCCGTCAGCCGGTGCACCCCGCGCGCCAGTCCGGCGGGGGTGCGGCCCCGCGGATCGTGCCGGTCGAGCGCCGACCGCACATGGGCCGCGTCCAGGGAGGTGAGGCCGACGGCCAGGATCCCGGAGGTCACCTCCGTGCCCCGCGCCCAGTGCGACGCGTGCGCCACCTCGGGCAGCCGTCGGCGGACCGCGTGGCTCAGCCCCGCGTGGTCCCGGACCCGGGAGGACGCGAAGACCGCGATCTGGTCCCGCTCACCGTCCGTGCGCCGCCGCAGCAGTGGCTCGACCAGATGCCGGCCGAGCGCCGTGTGCGCGTTGTCGAGGAGCAGGACCGGACGGCCCCGCCGGGCACCGCGCGCCACCCCTCGGTAGGCCTGCACGAGATCCGCGACCAGGGCGAGCACCAGGCGGTCCTCGGCGCGGCGGCGCAGGTCCCCGCCGCGCTCGAAGTCGACCGCGAGCTGCCGCAGGCCGACGCGTCCGTTGCCGCCCGCGTGCGCGTAGGTGCCGTACCACTGGGCCGAACGCCTCTGGGACCGGCTGAACGTCTCCTCCAGGACCGTCTCCACGGTCGCCTCGGCGACCAGGCCGGCCACGGGCGCCACGGAGTCGAAAGCCGCCGCCGCCAGTTTCGTCAGCACCTTGGTGACCCAGCCCGTCGCGGCGTCGCTCCGTGAGTCCAGCGTGGCCAGTACCGGGCCGAGCGACTGCAGATCGCGCTGGGCACGCGATTCGTCCTCCTGCCGCCAGGACACCGAGGCCACGGCCACCAGGCCCAGGCTCAGCCGGGGGAACTGCACGGGGCGGGCCGCGTGCACCCGCGCGGTGAGCTGGGTGGCCAGTTCCGGCAGCACCGCTGTCACCGGGGTCCAGCCGGGGCCGGGGTCGGCGGGCGGCAGCACGGCCTCGCAGTCCACGAGGGCGATCGGGGTGATCTCCCGGTACAGATGGCGGAGCTGCTTGAGCACGGCCGTCTTGCCCATGCCCCGGCCGCCGGTCAGCACGGCGACCGGCGGGTCGTCGCGGTGTTCGCAGACGACCCTGCGGGAGCCGTGCGGAGTGAGGCCGGTCAGGCGTGCCGCAAGTCCGTCGTCACCGAAGATCGCCTCGCGCCCGTACAGCTCTCGCTCCACAGCACCCCCCAGCACCGACGTCCGCCCCGCCACTCCGTCAACACAAGGGTATCGAAGGGGAGTTGGAGGAGAGTGCAGGTTTTCGGACGATCGGCGCGGCGGCCGGGCTCCCAGGGGCTCCCAGGGCCCTCGGCCCTGGGCCGTCGCTGGACGAGGTGCCGCCCCCGTCGCTGGACGAGGTGCCGCCCCGTCGCTGGACGAGATGCCGCCCCCGACGGGACCGGTGCCGCCCCCGCGGCGAGGGCCGGTCCGGCCTCTTCGGGGGCGGCGGTGAGCCGCGGAGCGTCCAGGCCGCCCGCGCCCGTCAGGCCAGCGGGGTGTCCAGGACCGCCTTGCGGTGGCTGAACGTCTCCAGGGAGTACCGGCCGTGGTAGTTGCCCATGCCGCTCTCGCCGACGCCGCCGAACGGCAGGTCCGACACGGTCAGGTGGGCCAGCGGCAGCCCGAGGCCCACCCCTCCGGACGAGGTCTCGGCCAGCAGCCGTTCCCGTACGGCGGGGGAGGTGGTGAACGCGTACAGGGCCAGCGGCTTGTCCCGGTCGTTGATGAAGCCGATGGCCTCGTCGAGGCCGCCGACCGTCACGATCGGCAGCACGGGGCCGAAGATCTCCTCGCTCATCACGGGTGAGTCGGGCGCCACGTCGGCGAGCACGGTCGGCGCGATGTACTTCGTGGAGCGGTCGTGGCTGCCGCCCGTCACCGTGCGGCCGGAGCCGAGAAGCGCCACGAGCCGGTCGAAGTGACGCTCGTTCACGATCCGGCCGTACTCCGGGTGGGCCGCCGCGTCCGGCCCGAAGAGGGACTCGACCGCGGCGGCGAGCGCGTCGGCCAGGGCCGGCGCCGTCTCCGGGTCGGTCAGGACGTAGTCGGGGGCGACGCACGTCTGGCCGGCGTTGAGGAACTTCCCCGCGGCGAGCCGGGCGGCCACCGTCCTCAGGTCCGTGTCACGGTCGACGAACACGGGCGACTTCCCGCCCAGTTCCAGGGTGACCGGGGTGAGGTGCCGGGCGGCGGCCGTCATCACGATGCGGCCGACCGTGCCGTTGCCGGTGTAGAAGATGTGGTCGAAGCGCTCGGCGAGCAGCGCGGTGGTCTCCGGGATCCCGCCCTCCACCACGGTGACCGTGTCGCCGTCCAGGTACTCGGGCAGCAGCCGGGCCAGGGCGGCCGAGGTGGCGGGCGCCAGCTCGCTCGGCTTCGCCACGACGGTGTTGCCGGCGGCGAGTGCTCCCGCGACCGGTGCGAGCAGGAGCTGCACCGGGTAGTTCCAGGGCGCGATGACGAGGACGACGCCGAGCGGGTCCTGCACGGTGCTCGCGGTGGCCTTCGCCAGGGCCGCCGGGACGGGGGCCGGCTCGGGGCGCAGCCAGTCCGCCAGGTGCTCCAGGGTGTGGTCGATCTCGCGGACCGTGAAGTCGATCTCGGTCCGGTAGGCCTCCTTGCGGCTCTTGCCGAGGTCGGCGGTGAGCGCCTCGGCCAGCTCGTCGCCCCGCTCGGTGAGCAGTGCGCGGAGCCGGGTCAGCCGGTCGGTCCGCCATGCGAGGTCGCGCGTGCGGCCGGTGCGGAAGGCCGCGCGGAGGCGCGCGACGACGTCGGCGGGGGTCTCCCGCACGGGTGCGGCGGTGCTCACAGGGCCTCCAGGATCTCGCGGGCGAGCTGCTCGGAGGAGGCGGGGTTCTGGCCGGTGTGCAGGTTGCGGTCGTGCACGGTGTGCACCGCCCACGGCTCGGCCGCGGCGTAGTCGGCGCCGAGCTCGGTGAGGCGGCTCTCCAGCAGCCAGGGCGCCTTGGCGGCGAAGCCGGCCTGGGTCTCCTCGGCGTTACTGAAGCCCGTCATCCGGTAGCCGGCGAACGGCCAGCTGCCGTCCTCGCGGCGGGCGGGCAGCAGGGCGGCGGGCGCGTGGCACAGGACGCCCACCTGGGTGCCGGAGTCCAGCGCGGCGGTGAGCAGGCGTCCGGACGCCTCGTTGACGGCCAGGTCCTCCATGGGGCCGTGGCCGCCGGGGTAGAAGACGATGTCGTACGAGGTGGGGACCACGTCCTCGAGCCGGGCGGGGATGCGGAGCGTCTCGTCGATCGAGGCGAGGTAGGAGGCGACGGCGTCGGCCTGCTCCTGGCCCCCGTTGGCCTCGGCGGCGAGGCTGCCGGCGTCCACGGTGGGCGCGACGCCGCCCGGGGTGGCGACGGTGATGTCGAAGCCGGCCTGGGCGAAGACGCGGTGCGGGGCCGCGAGCTCCTCCGCCCAGAAGCCCGTGGGATGGGCGGTGCCGTCGTTGAGGGTCCAGTGGTCGGCACCGGTGAGGACGAAGAGTACGGAGGTCATGGGGGGTGCTCCCTACGAGACGCGAGACGTACGACGCGTGGACATGAAGCTTGATATGCTCAAGCAATACCGTTCATGTAACGGGCCAAAGTTGAGCATGTCAAATGAATGCGGGTGCGTGGCGGACCTGGTCCGGCCTGTGGACCACGCCTGCCGATCGAAGGATGACCGACCATGACGAAGGAACCGGCACCCCGCGCCGTCCCTACGCCGGACGAACTTCTGGAACCCCTCGCCGTCGTCGTCCGCGGTCACCACGACGACCTCACCGCCGTCGCGGGCCGCCACGGTCTCAGCACCTCGCAGGCCCGTGCGCTGATCGCCCTCACCGAGCCCATGCCCATGAGCGTGCTCGCCGGTCATCTGGTGTGCGACGCGTCCAACGCCACCGGCCTCATCGGCCGTATGGAGGCCCGCGGCCTGGTGACGCGTACGCCCGCGCCCGGCGACCGCCGCTCCAAGGTGGCCTCCCGCACGGAGGAGGGCACGGAACTGGCGCGGCGCATCCGCGCCGAGATGAGGGTGGTGCACGGCGCGCTGGAAGCCCTCACCCCCGAGGAGCGCACCGCGCTGCTGCCCCTGCTCGACCGGCTGGGGCGCCTGCTGTCCTGACCCCCGCGGCCTCGCGGGCGGGCCGCGCAGCCCAGAGGCGACGGGGCCGGCTCAGGGGGACGCCGGCGGAGCCTGGTCCTCGGGCCCGGCACCGGACTCCCGGCGCTTGATCTCCTCCTCGCGGCGGCGCAGGTCCGCCTCCCAGTCCTCGAGGCGGGACTCCTGCTTCTCGCCCTCGTCCTTGCCGCTCTCGTCCTTCAGCGACTTGAGGAAGTCCGGGTTGTCGTCGGGCGCCACCCACGTGGTGCGGCGCCTGCGGGGCCACTCCGAGGACGCCCGGCCCTCGGCAGGCGCGGTACGCACCTTGCCCGCGACCAGCCAGACGACCGGGCCGACGATCCAGAACAGCAGGATGATGAAGACCCAGGCCACCTTCGGCAGGTGCTTCGCCTCGTCCTCGGGGGTGTTCAGGCAGTCGATGAACGCGAAGATCGTCAGCGCCAGCGGCAGGAGAAAGATCAGGGCCCTGAGCATCGTGCAAGATCCCCCGAGGTGAGGTGAGGAGGCGCACGGACCGCCCCCGCTGTCGGGCCCAGGGTAGCGGGTGTCCGATACTTGACCGTATGGCTTACGACGATCTTCGCTCCCTGCTCCGAGCTCTGGAGCGCGAGGGCGATCTCAAGCGCATCAAGGCCGAGGTCGACCCGTATCTGGAGGTCGGCGAGATCGTCGACCGGGTGAACAAGGCGGGCGGGCCCGCTCTGCTCTTCGAGAACGTCAAGGGGGCGTCCATGCCCCTGGCCATGAATGTCTTCGGGACCGACCGGCGGCTCCTCAAGGCGCTCGGACTGAAGTCCTACGCCGAGATCAGCGACAGGATCGGCGGTCTCCTCAAGCCGGAACTCCCGCAGGGGTTCGTCGGCATCCGCGAGGCGTTCGGGAAGCTCGGCGCGGTGACCCACCTCCCGCCGAAGAAGGTGAAGTCCGAGAGCGCCCCGGTCCAGGAGGTCGTCCTGACCGGCGACGACGTGGACCTCGACCAGCTGCCCGCGCTCTTCACCTGGCCCGAGGACGGCGGCTCCTTCTTCAACCTGGGCCTCACCCACACCAAGGACCCCGAGACGGGGATCCGCAACCTCGGGCTCTACCGGCTGCAGCGCCACGACAAGCGCACCATCGGCATGCACTGGCAGATCCACAAGGACAGCCGCAACCACTACCAGGTCGCCGCCAGGCGCGGTGAGAAGCTGCCCGTCGCCATCGCGTTCGGTGCCCCGCCCGCGGTCACCTACGCCTCCACCGCGCCCCTGCCCGGGGACATCGACGAGTACCTCTTCGCCGGCTTCGTCCAGGGCAAGCGGATCGAGATGGTCGACTGCAAGACGGTCCCGCTCCAGGTCCCGGCCCAGGCCGAGGTCGTCATCGAGGGCTGGCTGGAACCGGGCGAGATGCTGCCCGAGGGGCCGTTCGGCGACCACACCGGCTTCTACACCCCGCAGGAGCCGTTCCCCGCGCTGAGGATCGACTGCGTGACGATGCGGAAGCGTCCGCTGCTGCAGTCGATCGTGGTGGGCCGGCCGCCCACCGAGGACGGTCCGCTGGGACGGGCGACCGAGCGGTTCTTCCTGCCCCTGCTCAAGATCATCGTGCCCGACATCGTGGACTACCACCTGCCCGAGGCGGGCGGCTTCCACAACTGCGCGATCGTGTCGATCGACAAGAAGTACCCGAAGCACGCCCAGAAGGTCATGAGCGCCATCTGGGGCGCGCACATGATGTCGCTGACCAAGCTGATCGTGGTCGTGGACTCCGACTGCGACGTCCACGACCTGCACGAGGTCGCCTGGCGCGCGCTCGGGAACACCGACTACGCCCGGGACCTGACGGTCACCGAGGGGCCCGTGGACCACCTCGACCATGCCTCCTACCAGCAGTTCTGGGGCGGGAAGGCGGGCATCGACGCGACGCGCAAGCTGCCCGAGGAGGGGTACACGCGGGACGGGGGCTGGCCGGAGATGGTCGAGTCCGACCCGGAGACGGCGGCGAAGGTCGACCGCCGGTGGAAGGAGTACGGCCTGTGAGCGCATCGGCCTCGGCCGCGGCTGTCCCGCAGCCGCGCAGCAAACCCCGCGCGTTCCTGCGGCTGGTGATGATCGAGCACTCGGTCTTCGCGTTGCCCTTCGCGTACATCGCCGCGCTGACCGCGATGTTCCAGCTGGACGAGAACATCCACTGGGGCACCCTGCTGCTCGTGACCGTCGCGATGGTCGGGCTGCGGACGTTCGCGATGGCCGCCAACCGGATCATCGACCGGGAGATCGACGCCCGCAATCCGCGTACGGAGGGCAGGGAGCTGGTGACCGGCGCGGTCACGGTGAAGTCGGCGTGGACCGGCGCGATCGTGGCCGTCGTCGTCTTCCTGGCGGCAGCCGCGCTGCTGAACCCGCTCTGTCTGGTCCTCGCGCCGGTCGCCGTCGTGCCGATGGTCGTCTACCCGTACGGCAAGCGGTTCACGAACTTCCCGCACGCGATCCTGGGGCTCGCCCAGGCCATCGGCCCGATCGGCGCCTGGCTGGCCGTGACCGGCAGCTGGTCGTGGGACGCGGTGATCCTGGGGCTGGCCGTCGGCATCTGGATCGGCGGCTTCGACCTGATCTTCGCCTGTCAGGACGTCCGGGCCGACCGGGCCCACGGGGTGCTCTCCTTCCCGGCCCGGTTCGGGATCCCGGCCGCGCTCTGGGGCGCGCGGGTCTGCCACGTCGTGACGACCGGACTGCTGGTGTGGTTCGGGCTGGCGACGGACGCGGAGATCTTCTACTGGATCGGTATGGCGATCGTCGCCGTGGCCTTCGTGTACGAGCACCGGGTCGTGCGGCCGCACGACCTGTCCAGGCTGAACAGGGCCTTCTTCTCGGTCAACGGCTTCATCGGGATCGCGCTCTTCGCCTGTGCGCTCCTCGACCTGCTGGTGCGGGGCCTCACACCGTGACGTAGCCCTTCGGACCCTGGGGGCGGCGGGGGCGGCGGAAGGCGAACGCCGCCACCACCCCGCCCACGAGCCCGAAGAGATGGCCCTGCCAGCTGATGCCCGAGTCGGTCGGCAGCACGCCCCAGAGCAGGGAGCCGTAGACCGCGGCGACGGCCACGCCGACGACGACGTCCAGGGGGCGCCGGTCCACGAAGCCGCGGACCAGCAGGTAGCCGAATAGCCCGAAGACCACGCCGGACGCGCCGAGCGTCACCGTGTTCGGGGGCGCGGTGAGCCAGACGCCGAGGCCGGACGTCACGATCACCACGAGGACCACGGCGGCGAGCCTGCGTATCCCGCCGAGGGCGGCGATGAAGCCGAGCACCAGCAGGGGGACGGTGTTGGAGGCCACGTGCTCCCAGCCGCTGTGCAGGAACGCGGACGGCACGACGTCCGCCAGCTCCGAGGGCTCGCGCGGGCTGACGCCATAGGTGTCGAGGGAGTTGCCCGTCACCATGTCGACGCCTTCCAGCAGCCACAGCAGGGCGATCCAGGCGATCATGACCCCGCCGGCCGTGACGGCCCGCGCGGTGGCGCTCGTGCGTGTGACCGTCATGGTCACCCCCTGTCCATGGCTGTTCCCTCATCGGGTGCAACGTGCGGAGCCCCTGGCTCAGTTCCTGGAGCGGGGCGCCGGATAGGCTCGGAGGTGTGAGAGCCGGGACTTCAGACAGTCAGCAGCAGCGCAGGCCTTGGATTGTGGGGGTATCGGGTGCATCGGGCACGCCCTTCGCGGCCTCGGTGCTGCGCGGGCTGCTGGCCGCCGGGGAGTGCGTCGACCTGGTGGTCAGCCGCGCCTCGCGGCTGACGCTCCTGGACGAGACGGGGATCGCCTTCCGCGACGCCCACTGGCGGGAGGACCTGCGGAGCTGGCTGGCGCGGGGCGCTGACGGCAGGCCGGACACCTTCCGGCCGGACATCGGGGGCGTACGCCACTGGGCGGCCGGCGATCTGGCGGCCGGTCCGTCCTCGGGGTCGTACCCGGCGAAGGGGATGCTGATCGTCCCGGCGTCGACGGCGTGCGTGGCCGGGGTGGCGCTGGGCCTTTCGAAGGACCTGCTCCAGCGGGCCGCGAGCGTGACGCTCAAGGAGCGGCGGAAGCTGGTCGTGGCCGTGCGCGAGACACCGCTCAGTGGCCAGACCCTGAAGCAGATGGTCGCGCTGGACGAGGCGGGCGCCGTGGTGCTGCCCGCCTCTCCGGCGTTCTACGCGGGGGCGACGCACATCCAGGATCTGGTGGACTTCGTCGCCGGGCGGGTGCTGGACGCGGCGGGAGTGCCGCACCAGCTGTACCGCCGCTGGGAAGGGGAGCTCGGTGGTGCCGCCCGGGACTGACCTCGCGGGGTCAGCGCTTCTTCCGGCCGGGACGCGGGGCGCGGGCCCGGTCGACGCGGAGGGCGGCGGCGGGCTGGTGGGCACGCGAGCGGTTGGCCAGGTCCTGCAGCTCGCGCATCCGGGCGTAGGCCATCTCGATCGAGTACACGGTGTTGTTCACTCCTGAAGATTCGAAAGCATTTCATGGATGATGAGAAAGATTCGCAGGGTGTAACCCCTGTTGTGCCTTAAATTCTACACGTAAGCTCGCGGTACTGCTGAACAATGGAAGGTTTCAGTCATATGGACGCGGTGGACAGGCAGCTCATCCAGGCCCTCAGAGAGAACGGCAGGGCCTCGTACGCCGAGCTGGGACGGCTCGTGGGGCTCTCCGGGCCCAGCGTCACCGACCGCATCAACCGGCTGGAAACCGCCGGTGTCATCACCGGTTACCGCGCGACCGTGGACTCCGCGTCGCTGGGACTCGGCGTCACCGCGCTGATCGGCATCTCGCTCTCCGACGCCGCCGACCACCAGGACGTCGCCCACCGGCTGAAGGACCTCGCCGAGATCGAGGACTGCTGGTTCATCGCCGGCGACGACTCGTACATGCTCAAGGTGCGGGTCGGCGACGTGGACGGTCTGGAGAAGACGATCCGCAGGCTCAGCGGCACCAAGGGCGTCTCGCGGACCCGTACGACCGTCGTGCTCTCCACCAAGTGGGAGAACCGGGTGGGGGAACTTCCCGACGAGGAGTAGCCGTCGGGCGGGGACGGGGGTGCCGGGGCCCGGAAGGCGGGGGAGTACGGTGGCGGGAGTCTGTTACGTAGAGATATGGGAGGCGCCCTAGTGGACGCTGGACTCAAGCGCGAGCTGGAGGAGAAGGTCCGGGCCGGCGAGCGGCTGACCCGCGAGGACGGGATCGCGCTCTACGAGTCCGACGACCTGGCGTGGCTCGGCGGGCTCGCCCACGAGGTGCGTACGAGGAAGAACGGCGACGTCGTCCACTTCAACGTCAACCGTCACCTCAACATGACCAACGTGTGCACCGCGTCCTGTGCCTACTGCTCGTTCCAGCGCAAGCCGGGCGAGAAGGACGCGTACACGATGCGCATCGAGGAGGCCGTCCGCCTCGCGCAGGCGATGCGCGGCGAGAACCTCACCGAGCTGCACATCGTCAACGGGCTGCACCCCACCCTTCCGTGGCGCTACTACCCGCGCTCCCTCAGCGCGCTCAAGGAAGCCCTGCCGGAGGTCGCGCTCAAGGCGTTCACGGCCACGGAGATCCACCACTTCGAGACGATCTCGGGACTCTCGGCCTCCGAGATCCTCGACGAGCTGATCGAGGCCGGTCTGGAGTCGCTGACCGGCGGCGGCGCGGAGATCTTCGACTGGGAGGTCCGCCAGCACATCGTCGACCACAACACCCACTGGGAAGACTGGTCGCGCATCCACCGGCTCGCGCACGAGAAGGGTCTCAAGACCCCCGCGACGATGCTGTACGGGCACATCGAGGAGCCCCGTCACCGCGTCGACCACGTGCTGCGGCTGCGGGAGATGCAGGACGAGACCGGCGGCTTCCAGGTCTTCATCCCGCTGCGCTACCAGCACGACTTCGTGGACATGAAGGACGGCAAGGTCCGCAACACCCTCCAGGCGCGGACGTCGATGGCGACCGGCGCGGAGGCGCTCAAGACCTTCGCGGTCTCCCGGCTGCTCTTCGACAACGTCCCGCACGTCAAGGTGTTCTGGGTGATGCACGGAGTGCAGACGGCGCAGCTCGCCCTCCAGCACGGTGCGGACGACATGGACGGATCGGTCGTCGAATACAAGATCACGCACGACGCGGACGACTACGGCACCCCGAACAAGCTCGGCCGTGAGGACCTGCTGGACCTCATCCGCGACGCGGGCTTCAGGCCCGTGGAGCGCAACACCCGGTACGAGATCCTGCGCGAGTACCCCGGCCCCGACGCCGGCCGGCGCGAGACGCCGCAGCCGATGCGCGTCTGAGGCCCCGCGTCCGCCCGACGCCCCGCGCCCGTCGCGGTGTTCCGGGCGCCCGCTGTGTGAAAGCCCTGGCCTGACGTCCCCCGGCCGGGGCTTTCTCGCGTGGTGGACAGGTTTGAAGGGCCTTCTTCGTAAGGGTTAATCTTCGATTATGGCGCTTACTTTTGAAGTGGATCCCGCATTCGACCGAGCTCTGCGGGACGGCATCACCGCGCTCTGGGTCGACGTCAGCAACGCCGGTGGAGCCGTCGGCTTCGTCCCGCCCGTCACCGGCGACGAGGTCAGGCCGGAGCTGGTCAAGCACCTCGCCGGGATCGTCGAGGGCCGCACCCACCTGATCGTCGGCCGGGACGGGGACGGCGCGGTGGCGGCCACCGCCTTCCTCATCCACAACACCCACCGGCTCATGCGCCACTGGATCGGGGCCTACACGGTGATGGTCCATCCGCGCCACCAGGGCAAGGGCTACGGCCGCGACCTGATGGCGGCCACGGCCGACGCCGCCCAGGGGATCGAGGGCATCCGCGCCATCCGGCTCACCTGCCGCGGCGGCACCGGCGCCGACCGCTTCTACGCCTCCTGCGGATACAAGGAGGTGGGCCGGGTCCCGGACGCCATCCGGGTCGCCGAGGACGACTACCGCGACGACATCATCATGCTGCTGCCGCTCTTCCGGTAGAAGCGGGCGCGGCCCCTGCGGGGAACCCTGCGAACTGATCGAATTCGGGGCATGCTTCACTGGTCGGGCAGGATCCAGACTGCACGACCGCAGGAACGTCGGACGTAGAGAGAAGGCCAGCCGTGTCCGCTGTCAAGCCGAGCGCAACGATCCGGTACACCGCGATGCGCCTGCTGATCTTCGTCGGCTGCTTCTTCGTCTCCGGTGTGGCGGTCCACTTCGGCGTGCTGCCCTCGGGTGTCGGCGGCTCCAACGTCGTCTGGGTCCTCCTCCTCGGCCTGGTGCTCTCCGCGCCGCTGAGCTTCGTCCTGCTGCGCAAGCAGCGCGACGAGATGTCCGAGCAGCTCGTCTCGTCGGTCGACCGCACGAAGGCCAGGCTCGAGGCGAACCGCACCCGCGAGGACAGCCTCACCCAGTAGGCGCCGCGTAAGGTTCCTCACACCCGCACCCCGCACGGACCAAGCCCCGGACCGGAGCAGCCGCTCCCGTACCGGGGTTTCGGCATGTCCGGGGGGCGGTGGCAAAAATGATCAAGAAGTGGACCTTTGAGGTTCTCAAAGATGCAGTGTTAACGTATTCGGCATGACGACAGTTGCGCGCACCCACCACGCCTTGGGCGTCACGCTCGTGGTGCGCCTGCACGTCGATCTCTGCCGCTGTATGTCCGCGGTCTGTTGCCGCAACGTCTGAACCGGCATCATGCAGCGGCGCCGCCCCTGGCGCGGGCGCCGCACCCCCGTCCCCCTGTTAGACCGCACGACCGTACGTCTGTCCTCGTACGTCCCGATGCGTCACATCTGGAGTGTGTCCGTGTCCGCGAATTCCGCGCCCACCGCCGAGACCGAAACCGGTAAGCCGTCCGGTTCCGGCTTCCGCCTGCCCAGCATCCCCTTCTGGATACAGATAGTCGCGGGTCTGGTCCTCGGTGTCCTGCTCGGCTGGCTCGCCCGCAGCCAGGACGTCAGCTGGCTCGTCACCACCCTCGACAAGGTCGGCGGCATCTTCGTCCAGCTGCTCAAGCTGGCCGTCGCGCCCCTCGTCTTCTTTGCGATCCTGGTGTCGATCACCAACCTGCGCAAGGTCAACAACGCCGCCAGGCTGGCCACCCGCACGCTGCTCTGGTTCATGATCACCTCGCTGATCGCCGTCGCCATCGGCCTCGCGATCGGCCTGATCACCAACCCGGGCGCCGGCACCGACCTCACCCCGAAGGACGGCGCCAAGCCCGAGAGCGCCGGCTCCTGGATCGACTTCCTCACCGGCATCATCCCCACCGACGTCATCACGCCGTTCACCGAGCTGAACGTCCTGCAGATCGTCTTCATGGCGGCCGTCGCCGGCATCGCCGCGCTCCAGCTCGGCGAGAAGGCCAAGCCGATCCTCGCCCTCAGCGAGTCGATCCTGGAGCTCCTCCAGAAGGCTCTGTGGTGGGTCATCCGCCTCGCCCCGATCGGCACCGTCGGCCTCATCGGCTACGCGATCGCCGACTACGGCTGGGACCTGATCGGCAAGTACGCGACCTTCACCGCCGACGTCTACATCGGCTGCGCCCTGGTGATGTTCGGCGTCTACCCGCTGCTGCTCGCCACGGTCGCCAAGGTCAGCCCGCTGCAGTTCTTCAAGGGCGCCTGGCCCGCGATCCAGCTGGCCTTCGTCTCCCGCTCCTCGGTCGGCACCATGCCGGTCACCCAGCAGGTCACCGAGCGCCTCGGCGTCCCGAAGGAGTACGCCTCCTTCGCCGTCCCGTTCGGCGCCACGACCAAGATGGACGGCTGCGCCGCGATCTACCCGGCGCTGGCGGCGATCTTCATCGCGCAGATCTTCGACGTCCAGCTGGGCATCGGTGACTACATCCTGATCGCGTTCGTCTCGGTCATCGGCTCGGCGGCCACCGCCGGCCTCACCGGCGCCACGGTCATGCTGACCCTCACCCTGTCGACCCTGGGCCTCCCGCTGGAGGGCGTGGGCCTGCTCCTCGCCATCGACCCGATCCTGGACATGATGAGGACGGCGACGAACGTGGCGGGACAGGCTCTGGTCCCGGTGATCGTCTCGGCCCGCGAGAAGATCCTCGACCACGACATGTACAACTCGGCTTCGGCCTCGCCGGTCTCGGAGTCCGAGTCCGAGACCGGGCCCGAGGGCGCGAAGACGGCGGGCGTGCCCGTCACCGTCTGACGGAACCCGTGCACAGGAGAGCGCCCCCGGCCGTACGAGGCCGGGGGCGCTCCCGTGTGCGGGGCCGGGGTCAGGGGCTGTTGAAGACGACCTCCGGGTTTCCGGGGGCGGGGCCGTCGAGCAGGGGGCGGTGGTGTCCGCGCAGGTGCTGGTCGAGGAAGGCGGCGACGTAGGCGCGGGTGATGCGGACCTGCCGGTCGGTGGAGATCGTGACCGTGGGGTCCAGCGTCACCCCCAGCCGCTCCTCCAGGACGGGTATGTCCGTGAAGCTGGAGTGGCCGGAGCCCTCGACGCCGAGCCAGCGCTTCCAGCCGTCCAGGTGCCGCCAGCCCCGGTCCCAGGATCCGTCCTCGCCGCCGGGTGAGTGGAAGGACGTGGTCCCCAGCATCATGAAGGGACGCTCACCGAGGCCGGACGCGGGAACCTCCTCGAAGAAGGTGCCGTCCATGTTGATCCCCGCGTCGACGCGGCGGTCGGCGAGCATCGTCGAGGCGGCGGCGCTGCCGCCGATGGAGTGGCCGGCGGCGGCGACCCGGCGCCGGTCGATCACGCGTGAGCCCGTCCAGGCGGGACGGGGGCCGGTCAGCCGGTCGAGCACGAAGGAGAGGTCCGCGGCGCGTCCGGTCGCCACACTCTCCAGCACCTCGCGCTCGGCTGCGTCGTCCGGCGCCGTCTCGGCCGCGTCGCAGGCCGCGCACTCCAGGATCCGCCCACCGGGGAAGGCCGCCCCGATGGCCTCGTAGGCGTGGTCGACGCTCGCCACGACGTAGCCGCGGCTCGCCAGGTCCTCCGCGAGGGACGTCAGCGTGGCCCGGGGGTTTCCGAATCCGGGGGAGAGCAGCACCAGGGGGAACCGGCCCCGGGCGGTCTTCGCCGCCGTCCGCGAGTGGGTCGCGAGCGAGCTGAGCCGGGCCGGTGCGTCATCGCCCAGCTGGAGGCGCGCCAGGATGACCTCGGCCTCCTCCGTGCTGATGTAGGGGGCGGTGGCCCCCGGGCCCGCCGGCCGGGCCGGGTAGTGGACCGACACCATCAGCTCGCGGTCCCCGGCCTCGGGGACCCAGGGGTCGGCGCGGTCGTGGTCGGTGAGGTGGAGGACCTCGACGCCCACGGGGTACGGGCCGGTCGGGCGGGGCAGTTCGCGCGTGGTGGAGGCCGGCGCGGGGCCGGATAAGGCCTGGGCGGTGGCTGCGGGCGCGGCCAGCATCGCCAGGGTGGCGAGGGCGGCGACAGCGGTCCGTCTGCGGAGTCTGATCGTCATGTGAGCGACAGTAGGCGGCGGGCTCCGGCCGGTCGTCGGCCTCAGGCGTGATCCCGTGGGCTACCGGAGACGTACACACGGGTACCGCTGAGGTAGTGGGCGACTACCGGCCATCGTGGCCAGGTCGCGTCCTCTCCGTACGACGGGGGCAGGGGCGCGCCGTACTCTTACCGAGGAGTAGTGCCGTGGGGGCGGGAGGGATGTCTGACGTGAGTGCAGTGAAGAGCAAACGGATGCCGCGCGCGGTGCGTGAGCAGCAGATGATGGACGCCGCCGTGCGGACGTTCGCCCAGCGTGGTTACCGGGCCGCCTCGATGGACGAGATCGCGGAACTGGCCGGGGTGTCCAAGCCCTTGGTCTACCTCTATCTGAACTCCAAGGAGGAGCTCTTCACCGCATGCATCCGTCGTGAGGCGAAAGCACTGGTGGAGGCTGTGCAGGCGGGAGTGGAGCCGGGTATTCCGGCCGACGCCCAACTGTGGTCGGGGCTGAGGGCGTTCTTCACGCACACCGCGGAGAACCCGGACGGCTGGGCCGTGCTGCACCAGCAGGCGAGCTCGCACGGGGAGCCGTTCGTCAGTGAGGTGGGGGCGCTGCGGAAGGAGATCGTTGCGTTCGTGACGGGTCTGATCGGGGCGGCGGCGCGTGAGGCGCACAGCGATCCCGCGCTGCCCGACCGCGATGTGGCGGGGCTCGCGCAGGCGCTGGTGGGGGCGGCGGAGGCGCTCGCCGGGTGGGCGAACGTCACCCCCGGTGTCTCCGCGAAGGAGGCCGCCTCCACCCTGATGAACTTCTCGTGGGCGGGCCTGGAGAACCTCATGCACGGGCGCGGCTGGCAGTCCCGGGGGCAGTGAGCCCGCCCCGCTCAGCGCTCCCGGGTCATGGTGCCGGTGAGGTGGACGCGGCCGGCGCCGCGCATCTGGAAGGCGGTGCCGTCGGTCGCGTACGTGACGGTGGCGGGCAGCAGGACGGGCGCCCTGAAGTCCGCCCGCACGGACCGGATGCGGCCCGGCGCGCCGGTCTCGCCCCCGGCCTCCGCCAGACAGCGGGCGACGGTCCACATGCCGTGCGCGAGGTGCCGGGGGAAGCCGAAGAGCCGTGCCGTCGCGGGGTACAGGTGGATCGGGTTGCGGTCGCCCGACGCGGCGCCGTAGCGCCGCCCCAGGTCGGTGGGGAGCCGCCATTCGGCGACCGCGGGCAGCTCCGGATGGGCAGCCCGGCCGGGTGCGGACGGGGCCTCACCGCTCCCACCGCTCGTACCTGCTTCACCGCTTCCACCGGCCGTACCGCTCGTACTGCTCGTACCGGCCGTACTGCTCGTACCGGCCGTACCGCTCGTACCGCTCGCGTGGCGCGAGAGGTAGCCGCTGCGGGATTCCCAGACGAGCTCGCCCGCGAGCCGCGCCTCGGTCACCATCGTGACCTCGGTGCCCCGCCGGTGGGGCGTCAGTTCGGCGGCGCGCACCGTGAGTTCGAGCGCGTCCGTCGGGTGCAGGGCGCGGTGTCCGGTGATCTCGATCCACGTGTGGACCAGTCCGAGCACCGGCAGGGGGAAGTCGCGGCCCGTCATGAGCCGCATGGCCAGGGGGAAGCCCAGTACGTGCGGGTAGGTGAGCGGCAGCGGGCCCGACTCGGCGAAGCCGCAGACCCTGCTGTACGCGGCCAGGGGCCCGGGGGCGACGCGGGCGGGCGGGCGCACCTCGCGGCCGGCCGGCAGCGTGGCGCCGGGACGCCCGGCCCGCTTGAGCGGTGAGGTGACGGCTCCGCGAACGAGGGAGAAGGTCAGGCCTGTCATGGTCAGGCCCCCAGCAGGCTCTGGCCGCAGACCCGGACGATCTGGCCGTTCACGGCGCCCGAGGCGGGCTGGGCGAACCAGGCGGTGGTCTCGGCGACGTCGACCGGCAGGCCCCCCTGGGAAAGCGAGTTCATGCGGCGG
Organism: Streptomyces sp. NPDC102402; assembly: GCF_044765765.1. NCBI lineage: Bacteria > Bacillati > Actinomycetota > Actinomycetes > Kitasatosporales > Streptomycetaceae > Streptomyces > Streptomyces sp. NPDC102402. The sequence goes on along the minus strand of NZ_JBIWKR010000016.1, from coordinate 97,999 downwards.
CCGGCCTCCCGGATGAAGAGGGGCACCGCGGCCGTCATCTTCGTCTCGATGAAGCCGGGGGCGACGGCGTTGACGGTGATGCCGTGCTCGGCGGCGGCGCGCGGGGCCAGGGAGCGGACGAGGCCGATGATGCCCGCCTTGCTGGCCGCGTAGTTGGTCTGGCCGTTGTTGCCGGCGATCCCCGCGATGGACGCGGTGGCGACGATCCGGCCCCCGCGGCGCAGGGTGCCCGACCCGATGAGGGCGTCCGTGGTGCGCAGGACGCTGTCCAGGTTGACGTCGATGACGGAGGCCCACCGGTCGGCCGGCATGTTGGCGAGCCGGCGGTCACGGGTGATGCCCGCGTTGTGGACCAGGATGTCGAGGCCGTCGGGGACGGCGGCGGCGATCAGGTCCGCGGCGTCGGGCGCGGTGATGTCCAGCGGCAGGGCCCCGGCGCCGAGCCGGTCGGCGGTGCGGACGAGCTCCTCCTGGGCCTGCGGGACGTCCAGGCAGATCACCCGGGCGCCGTCCCTGGCGAGGACGGACGCGACGGACGCGCCGATGCCGCGGGCGGCACCGGTGACGAGCGCGGTGCGCCCGGCGAGCGGGGCGTCCCAGTCGGCCACCGTGCCGGGGTCGTCGGCGGTGAGTCCGACGACCTGGCCGCTGACGTAGGCGGAGCGGGGGGACAGCAGGAAGCGGAGCGTGGACTCGGCCGAGGCGGCGCTCGCACCGGGGGCGAGCCGCAGCAGCTGCACGGTGGCGCCCTTGCCGATCTCCTTGCCGAGCGAGCGTACGAAGCCTTCGAGGGCCTGCTGGGCCGCTGCCTGGTGGTGGTCGTCGGGGGACGGGGTGGTGCCGAGGACGACGACGCGGCCCCCCACGGTGAGCGACCGTACGACGGGGTGGAGCGCGGCGTGCACGCCGGCGAGCCCGGCGGCCGTGGTCACGCCGGTGGCGTCCAGGACGATCGCGGCCGGGTGTTCCGCCTGGCCGGTCACGTCGAGGCCGCTCGCGGCGAGTACCGGGCCGAGCGCCTCGGTGTGGGGGGAGCTGCCCGCGGTGAGGTGGAGCAACGGGCCGTCGAGTGAGGGCGTTTCGAGTGTCCAGCGACGCAGCCGTGCGGGCTGCGGCAGGCCGAGCCTGCGGGTCAGGAAGCGGCCGGGTGCCGTGCCGGTGACGTGCAGATAGCGGTCGGCCATTGTCTGGACTCCTGCTCGGTCGTAGATTTACTCCAGAGTAAGGTTACTCAAGGGTCAGGAGTTGTCGAGATGAGTTGGTCCAGTTGATTCCCCTCGCACTTCCGCAGCCGCGCCGTGTCGCGGTCATCGGTGGCAGTCGCATTCCGTTCGCCCGATCCGACGGCCCCTACGCGCAGGCGTCCAACCAGGACCTGCTGACCGCCGCGCTGGACGGACTGGTCGAGCGCTTCGGCCTGCGAGGAGAGCAGGTCGGCGAGTTCGTCGCCGGTGCGGTCCTCAAGCACAGCCGGGACTTCAACCTGGCGCGCGAGACGGTCCTGGGCTCCGCCCTGGACCCGCGCACGCCCGCCTACGACATCCAGCAGGCGTGCGGCACCGGCCTCCAGGCCGTCGTCGCCGCGGCCAACAAGATCGCGCTCGGCGCGGTCGACTCGGCCGTCGCGGGCGGCGCGGACACCACGAGCGACGCGCCGCTCGGCGTCAACGACCGGCTCCGCAGGATCCTGCTGGAGGCGCGCCGCGCCAAGTCGGCGGGCGCCCGGGTCAAGGCGCTGGCCGCCGTCCGGCCCCGCCACCTCGTCCCGGACATCCCGCGCAACGCCGAGCCGCGTACCGGCCTCTCCATGGGCGAGCACGCGGCGGTCACCGCCCGGAAGTGGGGCGTGACCCGCGAGGACCAGGACCTGCTGGCCGCCACCAGCCACCAGCGGCTCGCGGCCGCGTACGACCGGGGCTTCCTGGACGACCTCGTGGTCCCGTACCTCGGTCTGGACCGGGACCAGAATCTGCGCCCCGGCTCCACGGTGGAGAAGCTCGCCACACTGAAGCCGGTGTTCGGCGCCGGCCACCCCGACGCGACGATGACCGCGGGCAATTCGACGCCGCTCACCGACGGTGCGGCCACCGTGCTGCTGGCGAGCGAGGAGTGGGCCGAGGCCCATGGTCTGGAGCCCCTGGCCTACCTGTCGCTGTACGAGACGGCCGCCGTGGACTACGTGGGCGGTGAGGACGGACTGCTGATGGCACCCGCGTACGCCGTGCCGCGGATGCTGGAGCGTGCCGGGCTGGGCATCGGCGACTTCGACCTCTTCGAGATCCACGAGGCCTTCGCCTCCCAGGTGCTCGCCACCCTGGCCGCATGGGAGAAGCAGGGCCTCGCCCCCGTCGACAGGGACAAGCTGAACGTGGCCGGATCGTCCCTCGCCACCGGTCATCCCTTCGCCGCGACGGGCGCCCGGATCGTGGCGACCCTGGCCGCGCTGCTCGCGGAGCGGGGCGCGCCCGGCCGGGGCCTGATCTCGGTCTGCGCCGCGGGCGGGCAGGGGGTCACCGCCGTCCTGGAGCGCCCCTGACCCACACGGGACCCGCATGAGGGGACGCCCTGACCTCCACAGGGCCCCTGCATCCTGGAACACCCCCGGGCCGCGCCGGACTCGCCCCGCGGCCACCGCGGCACCCCCGCCCGCCCGTCCGTCCGTACGAGAACGACCCCGCGCACCCAGCAGCCGCATCGGCGCCGGGCCCAGGGAAAGGGGCCCGGCGCCGGACCCACGTCGAGGAGCCGCTCGTGTCCACGCCAGCCCCCGCCGCCGTATCCGCCGCCCCCGCCGTCCCCGTCCTGGTCGAGCCGACCAAGGTCAGAGCGGCCGACGGTGCCGTACGGGAGGTCTCCGTACCGCCGCTCGCGCCGACCGTCCTGCGCGGCTCGCTCGCGGAGATCCCCTTCGACAACGCTCTTCAGGCCCCGTCAGAGGCGGTCCTCAGCCGCAAGCAGACGGACGGCGGCTGGCAGGACGTGACCGCCGCCGCGTTCGCCGGGGAGGTCCTCGCGGTCGCCAAGGGGCTGATCGCCGAGGGCCTCCAGAGCGGTGACCGGCTCGCGATCATGGCGCGTACGACCTACGAGTGGACGCTGCTCGACTTCGCGTCCTGGGCGGCCGGGCTGGTCACCGTGCCCGTCTACCCCACCTCGTCCGCCTTCCAGACGCGCTGGATCCTCCAGGACTCCGGAGCCGTCGCCTGCGCCGTCGAGACGAAGGAGCAGGGACGGCTGGTCAGTCAGGAGCGGCAGCAGCTCGGGGACCTCGCCCACCTCTGGCAGTTCGGCACGGGCGCGATCGGCCGGCTGAAGTCGCTCGGCAAGGACGTGCCCGACGCCGCGGTCACCGCCCGCCGCGCAGCCCTCGGACCGGACAGCCCCGCCACCCTCATCTACACCTCGGGCACCACGGGCAGGCCCAAGGGCTGTGTCCTGACCCACGGGAACTTCTTCGCCGAGGTCGACAACGCCATCGAGCTGCTCCACCCGGTCTTCAAGTCGGTGTCAAAACACCCCGCCTCCACTCTCCTCTTCCTGCCCCTCTCGCATGTCTTCGGCCGCATGGTGGCGATCGGCTGCCTGCGCGCCCGGGTGCGCCTCGGGCACGCGCCGTCCATCCAGACCGAGGACCTGCTCGCCGATCTCGCCGGTTTCAAGCCGTCGTTCCTGCTGGCCATCCCGTACGTACTGGAGAAGGTCCACAACACCGGCCGTGCCACCGCCGAGAAGATGGGCCGCGTCTCCTCCTTCGACCGCGCCGCCCGGATCGCCCGGCGCTACGGCGAGGCGGTCGAGGCCGCCGAGCACGGCACGGGCCCCGGGCCGGGCCTGGGGCTGCGTGCCGCCCGCGCCCTGTACGACCCGCTGGTCTACCGCCGCATACGTGCCGCGCTGGGCGGACACGTCGAGTACGCGATCTGCGGGGGCTCCCCGCTGGGGCGCCGGCTCGCGGCGTTCTACGCGGGCGCCGGCATCCAGATCTTCGAGGGCTACGGCCTGACCGAGACCACGGCCGCCGCCACGGTCACCCCGCCCCTCAAGCCCCGCCTGGGCACGGTGGGCTGGCCGCTGCCGGGCACCGCCGTGCGGATCGCGGACGACGGGGAGGTGCTGCTCAGCGGCGGGCAGGTCTTCCAGGGGTACTGGGACACCGAGCGCGGTGAGGCCACGCCGTACCTGGAGGGCGGCTGGTTCCCCACGGGTGACCTGGGGGCCCTGGACGAGGACGGCTACCTCACGATCACCGGCCGCAAGAAGGACATCATCATCACGTCCGGCGGCAAGAACGTCACCCCCGCCCCGCTGGAGGACTGGCTGCGTGCCCATCCGCTGATCAGCCAGTGCATGGTCGTCGGCGACAACCGGTCCTTCATCAGCGCCCTGATCACGCTCGAGGCGGACGGTCTCGCGCACTGGCGCAGGATGCGGAAGAAGGAGGGCGTCCCGATACGGGAACTCGTCCACGACGAGGAACTGCGCGCCGCCCTGCAGCGCGCGGTGGACGAGGCCAACAGGCTCGTCTCGCGCGCCGAGTCGATCCGCAAGTTCACCGTCCTTCCGGTGGACTTCACGGAGGAGAGCGGGCACCTCACCCCGTCGCTCAAGCTGAAGCGGGACGCGATCACGCGGGACTTCGACGCGGAGATCGAGGAGCTCTACCGCAAGTAGCCGGACCTGTGGCGCCCTTGGGGCCCGGACCGCGCGGTGGCCGTCCCGCCGGGCGGAGACCGTCCGGGCCGAGGGGCGCCGACAGGGGGTGCGGGAAATTTTTGAACCACAACAAAACGGACAGGGGTGCGGTTCTCGTATACGTTCCCGCTCCACTCCTGGGCATCGATCGAAAGGCTCGACGCGTTCGGGGCCTTTGATGTACCCGGTCAACTGCGCTTGTCTCATGGAGAGTCAAGGGTGAGACGTGGGAGTCTCACCTTCCGGATATGGATATCGCAGCGCATAGCGTCCTCTCCATGACTGAGCTGGACGCGCGGCCACAGGCCGGAGACACGGTACGGGGAGGTGCCCCGGCCGACGGCGGTGTACGCGAGAAGGGCCTCGGCGGGAATTCCGTCGGCCTGATGGGGAGCGCCGTCCTCGGCATCTCCACCGTCGCCCCGGTGTACTGCCTGACCTCCACCCTCGGATCGACCGCCGGGGAGGTCGGCGCGCAGATGCCCGCCGTGTTCCTGGCCGGGTTCCTCCCGATGCTGCTGGTCGCCTTCGCGTACCGGGAACTCAACAAGGCCGTGCCGGACTGCGGAACCTCGTTCACCTGGACGGTGAAGGCCTTCGGTCCGCGCCTGGGGTGGATGTGCGGCTGGGGTCTGGTGATCGCCACGATCATCGTCCTGTCGAATCTCGCCGGGGTCGCCACCTCCTACTTCTGGCTGCTGGCCGGCGAGATCACCGGCAGCGACCCGGTGGCCGCCCTGGACGACAGCAAGCCGGTGCACATCCTCACGTGCCTCCTCCTGATCGCCGCCGCGACGGCGATCAGCTACCGGGGGATGACGGCCACCAAGGGCATCCAGTACACCCTCGTGGCGCTCCAGCTGGTGGTCCTCGCGGTGTTCGTCGTGATGGCCGTGCAGAAGGCGGGCAGCGGCGACTTCGCGGCGACCTCGACGGACTTCTCCTGGTCGTGGCTGAACCCGTTCGCGGTGCGGTCCTTCGGCGCCTTCACTGCCGGGCTGTCCCTCTCGATCTTCATGTTCTGGGGCTGGGACACCTGCCTCACCGCCAACGAGGAGACCGTCGGGGCCGAGAAGACGCCCGGACGCGCCGCCCTCGTCGCGATGGTCGTCCTGGTGGGCTCCTACCTCGCCACCGGCATCGCCGCGCAGATGGCCGTCGGTACCGGCTCCTCGGGGCTGGGCCTCGCCGACCCGGACACCTCCGACAACGTCTTCGCCGCCCTGGCCGGCCCGGTCATGGGCCCCGGCCTCGGCATCCTGCTCTTCCTCGCGGTACTGGCATCCGCCGCCGCGAGCCTGCAGACCACCTTCATCCCGGTGGCGCGCACGGTCCTGGCGATGGCGTCGTACGAGGCGCTGCCCGCCTCCTACGCCCGTGTCCACCCGCGTTTCCGCACTCCGGGGCGGGCCACGGTCGTGGCGGGCGTCGCCACCGGCGTGTTCTACACGGTCATGACCCTGGTCAGCGAGCACGTGCTGGTCGACACGATCTACGCGCTCGGTCTGATGATCTGCTTCTACTACGCACTGACCGCCTTCGCCTGCGCCTGGTACTTCCGCGCCGAACTCACCCGGTCCGCCCGCGACCTGGTCTTCAAGGGCCTGTTCCCCCTCGTCGGGGGCGTCCTGCTCGCCGCGGTCTTCGGCAAGACCCTGTACGACATGTGGGACCCGGCGTACGGCTCCGGTTCCTCCGTGTTCGGAATCGGCTCCGTCTTCGTCATCGGCGTCGGGCTGCTGCTGCTCGGTGTGGTGCTGATGGAGGCCATGCGGCGCCGGGGCCCGGCGTTCTTCCGGGGCGAGGTGCTGACGAAGGAGACCCCGGCGTTCGTGGTCGCGGACTGAGCGGCCGGCCCTCGCGCCGGCAGCCCGGCGCGAGGGCCGGATCAGTCCGCGCGCCCGAGGGCCGGATCAGTCCGCGCGCCCGAGGGCGACGCCTTCCCGGCCGTGACCCGTGAAAGCCTCCCGCGACGGACCGGACAGAATCGAACTCAGGTTACTGACTTGCCCGTTCCCGGCGGGAATCCCACGGCGGTCGCGTCCGAGAGGGTCGACGGGGTGCGCGGTGGGGTCGCGGGCCGGTTCCGGCGCATACCTTGGAGTCGTCACGGACGACGACGGAGGTGCCTCGCATGCGGATCGCCACAACGATCTTCCTCACCGACGAGACGGTCACGCCCGTCCGGCTCGCTCGCGAGCTGGAGCAGAGGGGATTCGCCGGTCTCTATCTGCCGGAGCACACCCACATTCCCGTCAGCAGGGACACCCCGTACCCCGTGGGCGGCGATCTGCCGGCCGAATACGGCCGCACCCTCGACCCCTTCGTCGCGCTGGGACAGGCCGCGGCCGTCACCGAACGGCTGGCCCTGGGGACCGGGATCACGCTGATCGCCCAGCACGACCCCATCGGCCTGGCGAAGCAGGCCGCCACACTGGACCACCTCTCGGGCGGCCGCCTCACGCTCGGCGTCGGCTTCGGCTGGAACGTGGAAGAGGCCGCCGACCACGGCGTGGAGTGGTCGACCCGGCGTGCGCTCGGCAGCGACCGGCTGGCCCTGATGCGCGCCCTGTGGGCGGACGAACCGACCGCTTACGAAGGTGAGTTCGGCTCCGTCAGGGCGAGTCACGCCTATCCGAAGCCGGTGCAGAAGGCGCGCGGCCCGGTGAACGGCCCGCGCACCCTGCTCGGCGGGGCCGCCGGACCGCGACTGTTCGCGCAGATCGCCCGCGAGGCGGACGGCTGGCTGCCGATCGGCGGGCGCGGCCTGTCGGAGTCCGTGCCCAAGCTGCGTACTGCCTGGGAGGAGGCGGGCCGTGACCCGGAGCAGCTCCAGGTGGTGCCCTACGCCGTCCGGCCCGCTCCGGGGAAGCTCGCGCACTTCGCGGACCTGGGCATCGACGAGGTCGTCCTGCAACTGCCCCCGGCGGAAGAACCCGAGGTGCTGCGCGCACTGGACGCGTTCGCGGCGTACTTGTGAGGGGTATGTGGCCGGAAGACCGCCCGAGGTGATCGTCCGGTGGAACCGCCGACGCTAAAATCGCATCTATCACCTCCGGACATCGATGGTGCGGCCCGCGTGCGTGTGTACCCGGCTGCCTGGGAGCGGGAGCACGATGAACAGGCCGTTGCGGCACATAGCCATCTTCTGCGGGCTGCTGATGCTGGCTCTGCTGATCAGGGCCAACTGGCTTCAGTACGCCAAGAGCGAGGAGCTGGCCACCCACGAGCACAACCGCCGGGTCAAGATCACCCAGTTCGCCACCCCGCGAGGGGACATCATCGTGGGCGGCAAGGCGATCACGGGGTCGAAGGAGGTCGAGGGGACCGACTTCAAGTACCAGCGCACCTTCAAGCAGGGCCCGATGTACGCCCCCGTCACCGGCTTCGCCTCCCAGGCGCAGGGCATGTCCCTCCTGGAGAACACGTACGACAAGATCCTCAGCGGCGAGGACGAGCGGTTCGCGTTCCAGCAGGCCAAGGACATCCTGACCGGTGAGCCCCGGCGCGGCGGCGACGTGGTCACGACCATCGACCCGAAGGCTCAGGAGACGGCCTACAAGGGCCTGACCGACCTCGACGCCCGGGGAGCGGTCGTCGCCCTCGAACCGGCGACCGGCAAGGTGCTCGCTCTGGTCTCGACCCCCTCGTACGACCCCTCGGTCTTCGCCGGCAACTCCTTCAAGGAGGGCGACAAGTTCAAGTCGCTGGTCGACGACAAGGGCAAGCCGCTCGCCAACCGTCCGCTGCGCGAGACCTTCCCGCCGGGGTCCACCTTCAAGATCCTGACGGCCGCCGCCGCCCTGGAGCACGGTGTCGTCACAGACGTCGACGCCCGGACCGACGCCGCCTCCCCGTACAAACTGCCGCTGTCGTCGAGCACGATCAGCAGCGAGGCGGGCGACGGGACGTGTGACAAGGCGTCGATGAAGACGGCCATGCAGTACTCCTGCAACAACGTGTTCCTGGACGCCGCCCTCAAGGTCGGCGACGAGGGGATGCGTGAGACGGCCGAGAAGTTCGGCTTCAACGAGGACGTCTACTCCGAGGCCTTCGGGGACCTGCTCGCGACGAAGAGCCTCTACCCCGAGGAGCTGGACAAGCCCGGCACCGCCCTCACCGGCATGGGACAGGGCAGCCTCACCAGCACCCCGATGCAGATGGCGATGGTCACGGCGGCCCTCGCCAACGACGGCAAGCTGATGCAGCCCTACATCGTGGACGAGCTGAGGGGGCCGGACGTCTCCATCCTGGAGAAGCACGAGCCGCGGCTCATGAGCCAGGCGGTCTCGGAGGAGACGGCGAAGAAGGTCCAGGAGATGATGGAGTTCACCGCCAAGGAGGGCAGCGCCCGGCGCGCCCTGATCGACGGTGTGACGGTGGGCGGCAAGACGGGTACGGCACAGCGCGGCAACGACGTGAGCAAGGAAGTGCCGTACGGCTGGTTCGTCTCCTACGGCAAGAACTCCGACGGGCGCTCGGTGGCGGTCGCCGTCTTCATCGACCCGACGGCGATGGACATCTCCCGCTCGGACATCTCGGGCGGTGGCCTCGGCGGCCCCATCGCGAGGAACGTGATGAAGGCGGTGCTGGGCAAGTAGCCCCTCGTTCCCGGGGGGCCGCCGCAGGCCGATGCGGTCGTTCCGTCCGTCCGCCCGGTCCAGCGGGCGGGGCGCGGCGCGGCGAGGCCGGGATCAGGGTGCGGGCCGAGGACACGGCGGAGCGACCTCCGGTGTGAGCCGGCCGGCACCGGGCAACCGCATCGGCACAGGCCACCGGTCACACGCGTCACGGCTCCGGTGCGTACCGGAGCCCTCACGGTCCGGCGGTCAGGTGGCGGTGGGCTCCGGTGCTGCCGCGGGCGGGTACGGGGGCGGCGGCGGGACGTCCGGGGCTTGCGTGCCCGTGGTGTCCGTGCCCGGGGTGTCCGTGCCCGGGGTGTGCGTGCGGCCGCCACCGCACAGCCGGTACGTCACGACCGCCGCGCACCCCGCCAGCGTCCCCCAGACCAGCGCGGCCGGGACGCCGTTCCCGAGGTTCGCGAACACCCGCAGCGGCCCGTAGGCCAGGCCGTAGGAGCCGGTCATCTCGACCACGGCGTGCAGCAGTTGGCTCACCAGGAGCCCGATGACCGTGACACAGACACCGCAGGCCGCCATCGCGTGGACGGACACCCGGGTCAGCAGTCCGGGCAGCCATCGCAGGCCGCACCACACCACGGCCAGCAGCAGGACGTCCGCGGCGCGGTACAGCAGCCAGTGGCCGTACGACGTGCCCGCGGGGCCCGACCAGCCGCCGAGCAGCAGCCATTGGCGCAGCAGGTCGCCCGGTTCGGAGAGCAGGCCCCCGGACACGGTGACCCCCTGGATCTCCGCCGCGACCCGGTCGTAGGAGAGGACCACCAGCGACAGCGCGACGACCGCGGCCCCGACGGTGGCCGCCGCGCGGGCGGCGCGGGCCGGGGCCTCCCTGCGCGGCAGCGCGCCGGCGCCCTGCGCGGTCGCCCGGGCCACGAGCACGGTCACCACCGCCGCGAGGAGGGCCGCCGGAACCAGGATCTGCCGTCCCGCCGACATCAGACCCGACAGCGCCGGCAGGAAGCGGTAGCTCCCCCGCCCGGCGGCGGCGACCATCCACGGCGCGGAGACGGCCACGGCCAGCGTTCCGGCCACCACGCCCCACGCCCACAGCGCGAGCAATGCCGCCGGCACCCGGCCGTTGACCGGAGGAAGCCTGCGGACGAGGAGCAGTGCGCCGGGCACGAAGAAGGCGAACACCGCGAAGAACCGGATCTGCATCGCGGTCGAGTACAGCGACAGGTAGCGGCCGCCGTCACCCGTGCCCCCGCCCGGCGGTTCCACCCGGACCCGGACCCACTCCGCGGTGTCGTACGACCAGGGGGCCAGCCAGCGCTGCAGGTCGCCGACGCCCTCCGGCCCGAACACCCGGGTGCTGCCCTGCAGCCGCAGCACCTCGTCACTCGCCCCCGCCCACCAGAGCAGCGCTGTGACCAGCAGCCCCCCGGCCAGCGCCGGTATCGCGGCCCGCCCGTACCCCATCGGCTTCCCCCGCCTGTGCGTCCCGTCGTCCTTCGACCGGTGGGAGGTTACGCGCTGGTGATCACACCCGGGTCACGGCCGGCCCCGTCGGTCACGCTTCCCGCCGGGTCGGCCTCCGGTGTTCCCGCGCTGCCCGCCTCCACCGGTGCCGCTCCGGCCCGGGCGGCGTCCGGCGGTTCGGTTCCCGGGCGCTCCGGCCGGCGGGCCGTACCGCCGTCCGGCCGCCCGGCCCCGCCCAGCAGCGCCGGGAGCTCGGTCAGGGCGCCGACGCGCCAGTCGGCCGTCTCCATGACGTCCGGGTGGTCCGCCCACCAGTGGCCGTACGGGCCGCGGCGGATGTGGACCGTACGCAGCCCCGAGGACTTCGCCGGGAACAGGTCGTCGGCCGGATGGTCGCCCACGTACACGGTGGCCTCCGGTGCGGCGCCCGACACCTCCAGTACGCGGGCGAAGAACTCCCTGTCCGGTTTGGAGACGCCCCACTCCTCCGACGTGACCACCAGGTCCGCCGGCAGGTCCAGCGCCCGCAGCAGGTCTCCGGCGCGGGCCGTCCGGTCTCCCGCGACGACGACCCGCATCCCGAGCGCGCGCAACTCGGCCAGGGCGGGGCGTACATCGGGGTAGAGATCGGTCTCGTCCAGATGCTCGCGGCGGCCGGCCGCCGCGCGGGCGTGGTACGCCTCGGTGACGTCCATACCCGGGCGCAGGATGCGCAGCGCGTCGGTGCTGTCGCGGCCCTGGGCGACCGCGGCTCCGACCAGCGCGCTGACGGTGTGCGGCGGGACACCGAGCCAGTCGGCCCACGAGGCCCAGTGGCGGTCGTCGCGGACGAGGGTTTCTCCGATGTCGAAGACGATCGTTTTCATCACCCTCCGAGCCTACGGGGCAAGTGGGACATAACGGCCAAGACTTCAGTGCGGAGCGGGTGGTCACCCGGAACAGAGGTCCTGGTCCTCAAGAAGTGGTGCGCTCGTATGCTCGGATCATGACCGATCCTCAGCGCCCCACGACCAACGCCATGCGGCGCGCCCTCCGGCGAGCCCGCGACGGTGTCGCCCTCGACGTGGCCGAGGCCGCCGTCCTGCTCCAGGCGCGGGGGGACGACCTGACCGGTCTCGCCGCGTCCGCCGCCCGGGTGCGGGACGCGGGGCTCGACGCGGCCGGCAGGCCAGGAGTGATCACGTACTCCCGCAAGGTCTTCATCCCGCTGACCCGGCTCTGCCGTGACACCTGCCACTACTGCACCTTCGTCACCGTGCCGGGGAAGCTCCGCAAGGCGGGGCACGGGATGTTCCTGTCCCCGGACGAGGTCCTCGACATCGCCCGCAGGGGTGCTGAAATGGGCTGCAAGGAAGCCCTGTTCACGCTCGGCGACCGGCCCGAGGACCGATGGCCCGAGGCGCGGGAGTGGCTGGAGGCCGAGGGGTACGACGACACCCTGGCGTACGTCCGGGCCATGGCGGTCCGGGTGCTGGAGGAGACGGGACTGCTGCCGCACCTGAACCCGGGTGTGATGACGTGGACGGACCTGCAGAGGCTGAAGCCGGTCGCCCCGTCCATGGGCATGATGCTGGAGACCACGGCGACCCGGCTCTGGTCCGAGAAGGGCGGACCGCACCACGGCTCCCCGGACAAGGAGCCGGCCGTCCGGCTGCGGGTGCTCGAGGACGCCGGCCGGTCCAACGTGCCGTTCACCACCGGCATCCTGATCGGGATCGGCGAGTCGTACGACGAGCGGGCCGACTCCCTCTTCGAGTTGCGCAGGACCGCACGGGCCTACCACGGCATCCAGGAAGTCATCATCCAGAACTTCCGTGCCAAGCCCGACACCGCGATGCGCGGGATGCCGGACGCGGAGCTGGAGGAGCTGGCCGCCACGATCGCCGTGGCGCGCCACATCCTCGGCCCCTCGGCCCGCATCCAGGCCCCGCCGAATCTCGTCGACGCCGAGTACTCCCTGCTGATCGGCGCGGGCATCGATGACTGGGGCGGCGTCTCACCTCTCACCCCGGACCATGTGAACCCCGAGCGCCCCTGGCCGCACATCGACGAACTCGCCGCCCGCACCGCGGAGTCCGGCTTCCAGCTGCGCGAACGGCTCACCATCTACCCGGAGTTCATCCAGCGGGGCGAGCCCTGGCTCGACCCGCGCCTCCTCCCGCACGTCCGGGCGCTCGCCGATCCGGAGACGGGCCTCGCGAAGGAGGGCGCGATCCCGGCGGGGCTGCCCTGGCAGGAGCCCGACGAGGGCTTCAACGCCTCCGGCCGCACCGACCTGCACCGCACCATCGACACCGAGGGCCGCACCGGCGACCGCCGCGACGACTTCGACGAGGTCTACGGCGACTGGGAGGCCCTGCGCGAGGCCGCCGCCCCCGGCATGGTCCCCTCCAGGATCGACGCCGACGTGCGCCAGGCCCTGAGCCAGGCCGCCGACGACCCCACCAAGCTCACCGACGAACAGGCCCTCGCCCTGCTCCACGCCGACGGCCCCGCACTGGACGAGCTGTGCCGGATCGCGGACACCCTGCGCCGCGACGTGGTCGGTGACGACGTGACCTACATCGTCACCAGGAACATCAACTTCACCAACGTCTGCTACACCGGCTGCCGCTTCTGCGCCTTCGCCCAGCGACGTACGGACGCCGACGCCTACACCCTCTCCCTGGACCAGGTCGCCGACCGTGCGGCGCAGGCCTGGGACGTCGGAGCGGTCGAGGTCTGCATGCAGGGCGGCATCCACCCCGACCTGCCCGGCACCGCCTACTTCGACATCGCGCGGGCCGTGAAGGAACGCGTCCCGGGCATGCACGTCCACGCCTTCTCGCCGATGGAGGTCGTCAACGGCGCGACCCGCACGGGGATGTCCATCCGCGACTGGCTGGCCTCCGCCAAGGAGGCCGGGCTGGACTCGATCCCCGGCACCGCGGCGGAGATCCTCGACGACGAGGTCCGCTGGATCCTCACCAAGGGGAAGCTGCCGACGGCCACCTGGCTGGAGGTCGTCAGGACGGCCCACGAGACGGGCCTGCGCTCCTCCTCCACGATGATGTACGGCCATGTCGACCAGCCCCGTCACTGGCTCGGCCACTTCAGGACGCTGGCCCGCCTCCAGCAGGAGACCGGCGGCTTCACGGAGTTCGTCACACTCCCCTTCATCCACACCAACGCCCCCGTCTACCTGGCCGGCATCGCGCGTCCCGGTCCCACCGACCGCGACAACCGGGCCGTCACCGCGATGGCCCGGCTGCTGCTCCATCCGCACATCACCAACATCCAGACCAGCTGGGTCAAGCTCGGGGCGGAGGGCGCCGCCGAGATGCTCCGCTCGGGCGCCAACGACCTCGGCGGGACCCTGATGGAGGAGACCATCTCCCGTATGGCGGGGTCGAGTTACGGCTCGTACCGCTCGATCCAGGACCTCGTCGCCATCGCCGACCTCGCGGGGCGCCCCGCGAAGCCGCGCACGACGCTCTACGGCGAGGTCCCGGCCGAGCGGGTCACGGCCGCGGCGGCCTCGGACGGCCACCTGCCGGAGCTGCTTCCGGTACTGGAGGGCTGAGGCGCTTCCGGCCGGCGTACGGGGTCCGCCGGCCCGCCCCCTGGAGCGGGGGCCGGGACGGCCGGCTCGGGCACGGCGGGACTCCGGGCGCGGCCGAAGGGCGGCGCGTCAGTCCTCGCTGTCGCCCGCCGCCGTCGCGATCACGTCGTCCAGCACGTCCCGGGAGCGCCGCAGCTCCTCGATCTTCCGGTCGATGCGGTCGCGCTCCTCGGACAGGTCGCTGACCAGCCGCGGGGTGGCGATCGCGGAGGGGCCGCCGTCCGTGTCCCGTACGCAGGGCAGCAGTTCGGCGATCTTCGAGCTGCACAGCCCGGCCGCGTAGAACTCCTGGATGCGGATCACGCGGTCGACGGCGCCCTCGGGGTAGTCCCGGTGGCCGCCGGGGGTGCGGCCGGCCGTCAGCAGGCCCTGGGTCTCGTAGTAACGCAGGGAGCGCTCGCTCACGGCCGTACGCCGGGCCAGTTCGCCGATCCGCATGGGATTCCTCGCCTCCGGGACTTGAACCTGACACCGGTGTCAATTCTTACCGTTCCGGCATGACGAACACAGCCACTTCCTCACGGAACCTCTTCGAGCCCGTCGCGCTCGGCCCCCTCACGCTTCCCCACCGCCTCGTGATGGCGCCGCTGACCCGGAACCGTGCCACGGCCGAAGGCGTTCCTACCCCCCTCATGGCCACGTACTACGCGCAGCGCGCATCGGCGGGGCTGATCATCGCGGAGGCGTCCACACCGAACGCCGTGGGTCAGACGTACCCGAACATCACCGCGATCCACAGCCCGGCGCACGTCGCGGGGTGGCGCATGGTCACCGACGCGGTCCGCGCGGAGGGCGGGCGGATGTTCCTCCAGATCCAGCACGGCGGGCGGGCCGGCCATCCGGACACCAGCGGGCTGACACCCGTCGCCCCCTCGCCGATCGCGCTGCCGGAGACGATCCACACCCCGGCCGGGCGGGTGCCCTCGGTCGTTCCCAGGGAGATGACCGCCGAGGACATCGCCTCCACCGTGGCCGACTTCGCATCCGCGGCCCGCAACGCCGTCGACGCCGGTTTCGAGGGCGTCGAGGTGCACAGCGCCAACGGCCACCTCCTCCACCAGTTCCTGGCCCAGGGAACCAACCGGCGGACCGACGCCTACGGGGGGTCCGTGGCGCACCGCGTCCGCTTCGTCGTGGAGGTGACCGAAGCCGTGGCGGCGGAGATCGGCCCCGAGCGGGTGGGGCTGCGTGTCTCGCCGGGCAACACGGTCAACGGAATCGAGGAGGGTGACACCGAGGAGATCTACCCGGCGCTCCTCGCGGCCCTCGCGGGGAGGGGCCTGGCATATCTGCACGTGGTGCACGCCGACCCCGAGGACGCCGTCTTCCAGCGGATCCGGAAGGACTGGCCCGGCACCCTCGTCGCCAACCCCGTGCTGCCCGCCGACCGCATCCCGGACGACGGCGGCCACGCCCAGGCCGATCGGCTGCTGGCCGCCGGAGCCGACGTGATCGCGCTCGGGCGACCCTTCCTCGCCAACCCCGACCTGATCCGCCGGATGCGTACGGGCGCTGCGGTGAACCAGGTCAGGGACGCCTACCTGATGTACGTGGGCGGGGAGACGGGATACACGGACTATCCGGCCCTGGACGCCGGGGAGTGACGCGTGACGGCCGGGATGAGGCGCAGGTCACACGCCGCCGTGTCACATCCGCCGGGGCCGGTCCGTCGAGGGGGTGTAAGCATCAGCGACAGCTCAGGAGCACACCATGAACGCTCGCCTCGACCTCTTCGGCAACAAGGCCGCCGCCGGTTTCCTCAGGCACATCAACTCGGCCGGGAAGGTCGTCACCGACTCGGGGCTGCCCGCCGCGACACAGGAGCTGGTCAAGATCCGGGCCAGCCAGATCAACGGATGCGGCTTCTGCGTCGACATGCACACCAAGGAGGCCACGGAGGCGGGCGAGACGGCGCTCCGGCTCAACCTGATCGCCGCGTGGCGCGAGTCCACCGTCTTCACGGACGCCGAGCGGGCCGCCCTGGAACTGGCGGAGCAGGGCACCCGCATCGCCGACGCGGCCGGCGGTGTGCCGGACGACGTGTGGGCGAACGCCGCCGGGCACTACGACGAGGACCAGCTCCTCGCCCTGGTGGCCCTGATCGCCGTCATCAACGCGTACAACCGTCTGAACGTCATCGTCCAGCAGCCCGCGGGGGACTACCGGCCCGGCATGTTCGGCTGACCGGCCCGCCGGCGCGGCCGGGAGAGACCTCCCGGCCGCGGGTGCGCACGGGCCGGAAACCATGCCGGAAGAGACCTCCCGGCCGCAGGCGTGCACGGGCCGGAAACCATGAGGAATGCCGCGCACGCGTGCTCTCGCGCACCAGTCAGTACATTCCGTTCCGTCTCTGAACCGCTCCTTCCTGTTCGATTACAGTGCTTGCGCGGTCGCAGGCGGCAGGCCGGACGGAAGGGGCACGGTGAGCACAGGGACCACAGCTGTCTGGGGCCGTGCCCAGCAGCAGGACTTCCGGAGCCGGGTACGGGGATCCCTGCTCGGCGGCGCCATCGGGGACGCACTGGGGGCCGGGGTCTCGGGACTCACCCTGGAGGCGATCCGCGCGGCCCACGGCGTCGACGGCGTGGCCGACTTCGTCCCCGTACAGGGGAGACGGGGCGCGGTCACCGCCGTCACCCAGCTCACCCTGTTCACCGTCGACGGCCTGATCCGGGCCCAGGTCCGACGCGACACCGGCGCCTGGCACCCGCCCACCGACGTGCACCGGGCCCATCTGCGCTGGGCGGCCACCCAGAGCGCCTGGGGGCCCGACGAACGCCGTAAGGACAACGGCTGGCTGGCCAGGGAGGAGTGGCTGTACACGCGCCGCGCGCCCACCCGCGAGTGCCTCGTCGGCTTCGGTGACGACACCATGGGCACCCTGGCCGTGCCCAAGAACCCCGCCGCACGGGATTCGGCCGCCCTCACCCGCTCCGCCCCCTTCGGTCTGCTCGTCGGGTGGGAGCCCCAGCTCGTCCTCCAGCTGGCCGTCGAGTGCGCCGCCCACACCCATGGGCACGCCACCGCCCAACTGGCGGCCGGGGCCTTCGCCCTCATGGTGCACGGGCTCGCCCGGGGCGAGACCCTGGACGGCGCGGTCCAGCACGCTCTCGCCCTGCTCGCCGAACGTCCGGGCAGCGAGCAGATCACCGACGCCCTCCGGCAGGCCCTCGGCTCCGTACGGCAGGGGATACCCGGTCCCGCCCTCATCGAGGCGCTCGGCGACACGGACTCGGCGGAGGAGGTCCTCGCCGTGGCGCTGTACTGCGCCCTGGTCGGCGAGGACGTACGCCACGGGCTGCGGCTCGCCGTGAACCACTCCGGGCCGTCCGCGGCGACGGGGGCCGTCTGCGGGGCCCTGCTCGGGGCGCTGCACGGCGAGACGGCGCTGCCCCCGGCCTGGCTGGCGGAACTGGAGGGGCGTCCGACCCTCCTCGAACTCTCCGACGACTTCGCGATGGAGATGACCCAGGGCCCGGCCCTGCACAGTCCGTCGGCGGTCGCCCCCGGCTGGCTGGCGCGCTATCCGCGGGACTGAACCCCGGGCTCGCGGGAGACGGCGCAGCACGGAGGTGGGCGGACGCCGCCGCGCCCGCCCACCGTTCATGTGCCCCGCGGCCGCGGGACGTCAGTCCTTCACGCTCTCCGGGACCCCGGTGTTCTCGGGGCCGGGCTTCTGCTGGGGAACGGCCGCCGCGGCGGCGCCGACGGGCCCTTGGCCGTCCGTGTTGATCTGCTCGATGAGCGCGTCGCGCTCCGGGGTGTCCTCGGGCTTGATGAAGCCGATGACGATGTAGAGCACCAGCGAGATCGCGAGCGGGAGCGCCACCTGGTACTGCAGGGCGACATCCGTCTTCACCGAGCCGTCGAGGTTGTAGTTGGTGAAGAAGAAGGCGAGCAGCCCCGCCGCCCAGCTGGTGAGCGCCGCGGTCGGGCCGGACCGGCGGAACCTGCGCAGCAGGCCCAGCATGAACGGGATCGCGATCGGGCCCATCAGACCGGCCACCCACTTGATGACGACCGAGATGATGTCCTTGAACGTCGGCGAGTTGATCTGGGTCGCCAGCGCCATCGACAGGCCGAGGAAGGCGAGTGTGGACAGCCGTGCGGCCATCAGACCGCTGCGGTTGCTCCAGGTGCGGGCCGCCTTGGAGAAGACCGGCGCGATGTCCCGGGTGAAGACCGCCGAGATCGCGTTGGCGTCGGAGGAGCACATGGCCATGGTGTGCGAGAAGAACCCGACGACGACCAGGCCCAGGAGACCGTGCGGCAGCAGCTGCTCGGTCATCAGGGCGTAACTGTCCGAGGCGTCCGGCTTCTTGGCCTCGACGAGCAGCGGGGCCACCCACATCGGGAAGAAGAGCACGACGGGCCAGACCAGCCACAGCACGGCCGACAGCCGGGCCGAACGGGTCGCGGAGCGCGCGGAGTCCGTCGCCATGTAGCGCTGCGCCTGGTTCCACATGCCGCCGTTGTACTCGAAGGTCTTGATGAAGAGGTACGCCAGCAGGAAGGTCACCGTGTACGGGCCGGCCGTGGGATCCGTGTGTCCCTCGGGCAGCTTGTCCCAGACCGTCCACAGCGAGCTGAAGCCACCGAGCTTGCTCATGACGATCACCAGCATCGCCAGGCCGGCGAACAGCTGGATGATGAACTGCCCGAGTTCGGTGAGCGCGTCGGCCCACAACCCGCCGACGGTGCAGTAGACGGCCGTGATGATGCCGGTGATGAAGATGCCCTGGGTGAGGGTGATGCCCGTGAAGACGGAGAGCAGGGTGGCGATGGCCGCCCACTTGGCGCCGACGTCCACGATCTTCAGCAGCAGTCCGGACCAGGCCAGGGCCTGCTGGGTCGGAACGTTGTAGCGGTCCTTCAGGTACTCCAGCGGCGACGCCACGTGCAGCCGCGAGCGCAGCCGGTTGAGCCGGGGCGCGAAGAGCTTCGCGCCGATGCCGATGCCGATGGCGATCGGCAGCGACCAGGTCACGAAGGACGTGACGCCGTACTGGTACGCGATACCCGCGTAGCCGGTGAACATCACCGCGCTGTAGCCGGACATGTGGTGCGAGATGCCCGAGAGCCACCACGGCATCTTGCCGCCGGCGGTGAAGAAGTCGCTGACATTGTCCACGCGCTTGTGCGACCAGAGTCCGATCGCGACCATCACACCGAAGTATCCGATGAGCACGGCCCAGTCGAGACTGTTCATGTGCCCCCTCCAGGGGTCCGCCTTGTGAACGGGAACGCACTTCGTCAGTACGGCCGTTCAGCGGTGCCCCCGTGCGGGAACGGGGACTTGGGGGATTGAACCGCCTGTCCGGGTCCTCGGTCAAGGTTTTCTTGGTCAGAGATGTGAACGCGAATCAGCAAGGCGAACGATTTTACTTGTTCTTGACCTTGCGAGGCGTTGTCGTGGACGTGACCACGGCCACACGATGAGCGGGCACTTCGTCAGGCTGTGCAGAGATCGACGCAAGGCAGGAACGCCCGAGAACGCAGAACGACCGCACGGGATGCGGGTCCCGTGCGGCCGGAGAAGGGGGAAGGCTGAACCAGTCCGGCAGGCCCGGCTCCGGAGCACCGGCGCACGGCGCCCCAGGGGTGCTCCGCACCACGTCCCCCAGGTGCTCCGCACCGCCACACACGGTCCGGCCGTCACGGCCGGCCGTCGAACCTCCCTCTGATCCTGTGCCGGCAGGGCACTTCGGGACGACCGCGGCTCCCACTTCCTCGTCCGCATGGCGCGCGTTCCACCTGACAGCGACAATCCGGCGCACATAGGCTGGTGGCCCTGATCCAGGTGCTGACCGGGTGCCGACCGAGGTGGGGGCGTGAATGGACGCGCAGTTGATCGAACTGGCCCGGGCCGCAGGGGCATCCGTGGTGACGCTCATGGCCACCGACGCGTGGGAGAGGACCCGGGACGGCATCGTCTCCCTGTGGCAACGGGCCAGCCCTGCCCGCGCCGAAGGCGTGCAGGGCGAACTCGAAGCGAGCCGGGACGATCTGCTCGCTGCGCGGGAGTCCGGCGACGACCTGACCGAGCAGGAACTGCGGGCCGCGTGGGCGGGCCGGGTGCGACGGCTGCTCAGCGAAAGGCCCGATGTCGCCGCGGATCTGCGCCGGGTCCTGGCCGAACTCGATCCGGAGGCCGGCCAGTCCTCCCCGGGTGTGCAGATGCGTGCCGAAGCATCCGGAAGCGGACGCGTGTACCAGGCGGGGCGCGACCAGCACATCCACGAACGGTGAGCGAGACCGGCCCGGAGTACCGGGTGCGGGCCACGGCGTCCGGCAGCGGCCGCGTCTACCAGACGGCCGGCGATCAGTACGTCACCGAGAACCACTACCACCAGGCACCCGACCACGGTGCCTCCCTGTTCGCCCCACCCCCGCGGCGCACCGTGGTACGGCCGCAGGGCGGAGGCGCGTTCGGCCGGCCGGCCCCGGACTCCGTGCGCACCCCGCTGGTGGGCAGGGCCCCGCGGGTTCTCAGGGACCGGACCGCGCTGATGGCCAGGCTGACGGATGCGGCCCGGGACGAGACCGGGGGGATCCATGTCCTGCACGGCATGGGCGGCTGCGGAAAGACCGCCGTGGCGCACTCCCTCTTCACCACCGTCCACCGCGACGGGGAGCGCATAGGCCTGTGGGTCAACGCCTCCGAGCGGTCCACGCTCCGTTCAGGAATGCTCGCCGTGGCCGCGGACCGCGGCGCGGAGACCTCCGAACTGGTCGCCGCTCACGACGGGCGCCGGGCCGCGGCCGACCTGGTGTGGCACTACCTGAACGCCTCGGCACAGCCGTGGTTCCTGGTTCTGGACAACGCGGACGATCCCGCGGCCCTGGAAGAAGGCGCGTGGCTCAGGTCCAGCTCGCGGGGGACGGTCGTCGTGACCACGCGCGTGGGCGGCGGACGCGTATGGGACGGGGCGGAACTGCACGAGGTCGGTGTACTCCCGCTGGAGGACGCCGCGCTGGTACTGCACGACCTGGCTCCGGCGGCGGGCAGCGCCCAGGAGGCGGAAGCCGTCGCGCGGCGGCTCGAATGCCTGCCACTCGCCCTGAGCTTGGCCGGATCCTTCTTGTCCCGGCAACTTCTGGAGAGCTGGTCCATGAGCGACTATCGGCGACACCTGGACGAGAACCCCACCGAGCTCATCGACCGGGGCGCGGTACCGGGCGGCTCGGGGCGGGACATCCGGCACCTCGTGGGGCGCACGTGGGAGATCTCCCTGGGCGCCCTGGCCGACGCGGGCATGCCCGAAAGCGAGTCCCTGCTCCGCCTGTTGTCCTGCTGGAGTTCCGATCCGGTGCCGCTCTCCCTGCTGCGGCCCCTGTCGGTGGGGGCCGTCGCCCTCGAAGGGCTGGAGCCACCCATGCCCTGCGACCGGGTCGAGACCGCACTCCGGGGGCTGCTGGACCACTCCCTGATCTCGCTGGTCGACGCGGACGAGGGCGGCGAGACGGTGCGCTGCGTCAAGACGCACGGCGTCCTGCTCGACAGTGTGGCGGCGGCGGTTCCGCAGGAGCAGTGGCCGCTGCTGATCGAGGGGGCCGCCCGCCTGCTCGGAGCGGGGATCCCCTCCACGGAGGACGGCCGCGCGGCGGACCGCGGTGTCCGCGGCCTGGTCCCCCACGCCTCGAAGTTGCTTCGGCTCGTGCGTGATCGCGCCACCGCGACGAGCGTGACCGGGGTGGTGAACGACCTGAACCGGATCGTGTTCGACGGTGGCGACTACCAGGCCTCCCTTCATTCGGCCCTGGCGGCCCGCGAGGTCGCGCAGACCCATCTCGGGGCGGACCATCCGCTCACCCTCTCCGCCGGCAACGACGCTGCCCGGGCACTCTTCAGGCTGGGGCGGTTCGAGGATTCCGAGGCCATGCACCGGCAGGTTCTCGACGGTCGGGAAAGGGTCTTCGGCGAGGAGCATCCCGAAACACTGGAGAGCTTTCTCTCCCTCCACGAACCACTCGGCCAGTTGGGGCGGGTGGCGGATTGTGTCGCAGTCCTCGACAGGGCTCAGGAAGTTCATGGCCGGGCTCTCGGTGAGCACCATCCGGACACGCTCTACGTCAGGGCGCTGCGGATCGAGTACGTGGCCCTTTCCGGTGACGTCGAGGAATTCGACCGGGTGGGTGCGGAAACGGTGGCCCTCTGTGAGGAGCTCCTGGGACCTGACTCCCTGGCGACGGTGACGAGTCACCACAATTTCGCCTTCGGGCTCCATCACCTCGGCCGGCACGAACAAGCAGAGCCCATCGCGAGGCAGGCGTTTGCGGACCGGCAGCGTGTACAGGGTGCCGCACACCCGTTGGCGTTCTCGGCCGCGATTCTTCTCAGCTGGATCCTGGCCGAGCGCGGGGCGCACGAGGAATCGATCTCGTTCGCCAGGTTCGCGGTGAACGGGCAGGAGCAGGCCCTGGGACAGGAACATCCCTATCTGCTCACGAACAGGGCCGGGCTGGCGGCTGCGCTCGCGGCTTCCGGCAGCACGGCCGAGGCTCAGGCGCTGGCCCGCCTCAATATGCCCCTGTGCGAGCGCGTGCTGGGTGTGGAACACCCCGTCACGGTGAAGACGCGCAGTCTGCTGGAGTCCCCGTGAACGAGCAGCGACCCTCTCGGCCAGGACGGCGGACCAGTCGAGAGGGCGTGGCTGACGGTGCCTGGGCAGGCCTTGCGGCCGGCTTCAGTTCTGGAAGGGCGACGTTCGGCTGATATCCGCAAGGAATTCCGACCAGGATTCCGTCGCGAAATCGAGGATTCCGATGTGCGGATCCTTGGAGTCGCGCACCGCGACGGTGTCGCGTCCCGCAGCCTTGATTTCGACGCAATCCCCGTTAACGGCGGAATAGGATGACTTGGTCCATTCTGTCAGCTTGCCATGCTCCATCAGCATGCCTCCGATGATTGTGTCGGCCGTGGGGCCTCGGGTCCCGGTCGCTGGGAGTCAGCGACTCCAGGAGCGACGCTACGCTGCGACACCATCGAAGGTGAGCTCCGTTCACCCTTCTGGGTGAATGATTCCTTTGGGGGGTTCCTGGGTTTGGTTACTTAGGTGTATGTTGCCGTCTTTTGTTTTTCGTGCGACTCGTCAATTACTCAGGTGCGGCAGTTCTCCGCCGCCGCGAGGATGAAGTCGCGTGACTGTTCCGCGCTCAGGGCCTTTGCTCGCAAATGCTCGTACATCACGGCATAGCTCTGAACGTCATTGGCCTTCTCCAGGTACAGGTCACTGGTGACGCCTTCGAGGTACACGACGCTCGCGTCCATCGCTTCGTGGAACTCCAGAATGGCGAACTTTCCGTACATTCCCGGGTGCGCGCCCACGTCGTAGGGCAGTACCTGAAGTGTCACGTGCGGCAGTTCGCTCAGTTCGGCGAGGTGGAGCAGCTGGGCGTTCATCGTCTGCGGGCTGCCGACGATGCGACGCAGCAGGGCCTCATCGATCACCGCCCAGAAGCGCAGCGGATTGACCGGATCGGTCAGCCGGTCCTGGCGCTTGAGACGGATCTGGATGCGCTTGTCGATCTCGCTGGGTGTGGCTTCGGGCCACATCCCCTCGATCACCGCTTGCGCGTACTCGCGTGTCTGCAGCAGTCCGGGGACGATCAGTGACTCGTAGACACGGAGCGAGGCCGCGTCGGTCTCCAGCCCGATGTAGACGCTGTAGGGGATGTCACCGAAGGCGTGCCACCAGCCCTGCTGGCGGGAGTCCTTCGCCATCTGCATCAGTGAGTCGACGATGCGGTGGTCCTCGACCTCGTACACCCCGCAGAGGTCGCGCACGTCGCGCTGGCTGATGGAGCGGCGGCCGTTCTCCAGGCGGCTGATCTTCGACTGTGAGACGAGCAGCCGCTCCGCGACCTCCTCCGCCGTCATGCCCTTGATCTCGCGGAGACGGCGCAGTTCCTGGCCCAGCCGGCGTCGCCTGACGGTGGGATTGACGTTGGTCGGCACGGGGAACGGCACCTCCGGCTATGCAGCTGATGTAGCTGTGTGTGTCTACTGCTCAGCAGATTGCCACCCGAGCCCCCGGGCGCGCTGGGAAATGGCCACACGCGATGACGGCACGCAAAAGCGCGGGGCAGCCGGTGGATCCGGCTGCCCCGCGCCTGGTGCGGCTCCCGAACCGGGTCATGGGGACGTCGGTGCGGCGGTACTCGGTACTCCGCGCAGGTGTCCGCGCGGTCGTGCTGTCAGTGGACGGAGGTGTGCGCCATGCTGCCGTGGCGCGCTGGCGCTTGCGGCTGCAACGGGACGCCTGCCGTCTGCTGATTACGGCGTGGCTGGACCGCCACACCGTTCTGGACGTCCATCACGGCATGCGCCACGAGACCGCCCATCGGGTCGTGTCTGATCAGGTCCCGGAGCCGGGAGCGCGATGAGCGCCCCTCGTTCCCGGGGTACAGGTGCTTGCCGAGTCCGACCGCGTGGGCCAGTGCGGCGAGCGCCGCGGTCCGCGGGTCCGGCGGTACGCCGGTGCGGATCGCACTGTCCAGCCGGGACCTGATGTCCCGGCTGATCGCCGTGTCCGTCGCCTGGTAGCGAGTCGTCGGCAGCACTCCGCACATCTGGCCCGCCACGGCGTGAACCATGCCGCACCGCTCCAGATGAGCGAGGTAGATCTGGCGGAGTCCCAGTCGGGGCCCGCCGATCCAGTGGACCGCCCGAACCGGACTGCCACGACGGCGCAGCAGTTCCAGTGCGGAGTCCAGAGTCGGATCTCCTGTCGGCCGTGGCATCACCACGGCTATACGATCCCCGTCAGGGGCTATCCGTCCTGCCAGAGCCAGCTCTACTAGCTGTGCCCCGGCCAGGCCGAGGTCGAGCGACTGCGGCTGCGCTGTGGTACCCGTGGTCGGGTCCAGAGCGAGCAGCAGAAGCTCCTCCGGAATTGTTCTACGGCTCCTGCCCATCCATGCCTCCCCGCGTGGATGCATGACAGGGTGACCCCTCTCACATTGGTCTGTCGAGGGTGCCTGGGTGCTTTGTGAGGGAACCGTTAGGTATGTCGTCCTCGTCTAGCGGTTCGGCCAAGGGTTCACACAGGACACTGGTAGATGGTTCGGACAGTGCGGGCACGGCCCCGCTGCGCATCAAGGAGGTAATCGGTGGCGGGCGAGTCCCCCGACAAGTCGGAGCAGCGGAAGTCGTCGGGGACGACTGAGGAACGCGATCCGCGTCTCGCGGTCTTCCGTGAACCGGGCGCCGGGGCCGACGGGAGTGCGGCGGACGGGACGACCGGCGGCGCGACGGACCGGGAGACGGCTGTCTTCCGCCTCCCGGACTCCGGAGAGGCCGACGCCCCCGAGGGCGCCACAGCCCCCGCAGAGGGCTCTGAGGGCCCTGAGGGGGCCTCTGCGTCCCGCGGGGAGGCCGAGAGGGCCCCGGACGCGCAGGACGCGACCGGAGCGGCCACGGCGGCCCCTGAGGCTTCCTCGCCGTCGTCCTCCGAAGCCGCGGCCGCATCCGCATCTGGCTCGGATGCCGAAGCCGAAGCCGAAGCAGAAGCCGAAGCGGGTTCGGACACAGAAGCCGACGCCGACACCGACGAGCGGTCCGAAATCACTTCGGGCTCGTCCGGCTCCGGTTCCTCCACGCCCGATTCCGCGACTGATTCCGCGACTGATTCCGCCACTGATGCCGAACCGGCGCCTACCGACGCGCGGCTGCGTGCTGCCGTCGCGGCCTGGGTGGCGACCGGGCCGGACGACGAATCCGCAGGTCGAAGCGGTGCGGAGGAGCCGGAGCCGGAGCCGGACGGGGACGGGGGCGAGGACGCCGAGGCCCGCAGCGCCGACGACGGTCCCGCCGCCGAGGAGCAGGCCGCTGAGACCGACGCCGTCGCCCCGGCGGAAGCCGACGGGGCGACGGACGACGGTGGACCGGCCGACGGCGACGACGCGGGAACCCCGGCCGACGGCGAGACCGAGACCGGGGCCGGGGTCGGGGTCGGGGGCGACAACGGCAACGAGTCCGAGTCCGACGCCAGCACCGGCGCCGGCTCCGAGGAGTCGGGGGAGTCGGGGGAATCGGCGGAGTCGGCGGACGCACCCGCCGCGAGCAACTCCGAGGGCGCTCCCCGCGTCCCGAGGACCCGCGAGGAAGCCTCCCCCGTCCAGGAAGCCGAGGACGCGGAGGGCGCCGAGGACGCGGAGGACGCCGAGGACGCGGAGCCCGCGCGTGACGGGCGAGGAATCGATCATCCGACCACTGCCTTCAAGGCCCTGAGGACCGATCAGGTCGACCAGCCGACGACAGCGCTGAAGCTCCCGCCGAAGCAGACGGAGGCCGCGCGGAAGCCGTCCTGGGCCGCGAAGGCGTCCGGCGCCCCCGCCGAGGCGCCTGCCGAGGCCCCCGCCGAGCGGACCAGCAAGTTCGTACCGCTGCGCTCGGACGACGTACGCCCCGCGCCCGTGGTCGGCCCCACCGTCACACCCGACGTCACCGCGGGGCCCGGGACGCCCGCGAGCCCCGGGGCGGGACTCGCGGAGGCCGAGCGGACCCGGCAGCAGCCCATGCCGCCCAGGCCGCCGCTCGACCTGCTGGCCGAGCTCACGAACACCCCGCCGCCGCCGGAGACCCCGGTGCGCACGGCCGTCCGCCGGGTCAAGATCTGGACCCCGCTCGTCCTGCTCGCCCTGATCGTCTTTGCGATCGCGCAGGCTGTGCGCCCGCTTCCCGATCCGACGCTGACGCTGTCGGCCTCCCCGACGTACACCTTCGGAGGGGACAAGCTGGACATGCCGTGGCCGGCGGAGGGGCAGGGCGCCGTCGAGGTCGAGGGGGTCGGCACCATCGGCTCGTACGGCAAGGAGAAGTCCGCGCCGATCGCGAGCATGGCGAAGGTGATGACCGCCTACGTGATCCTCAAGAGCCATCCGATCACCGGTGAGGAGACCGGCGAGAAGATCGAGGTCGACCGTCAGGCGGCCGAGGAGGCCGCCAACACGGACGAGTCGATGGCCGGGATCAAGGAGGGCGACACGTACACGGAGCGCCAGATGCTCCAGATGCTGATGATCCCGTCGGGCAACAACGTGGCACGGCTGCTGGCCCGCTGGGACGCCACCACGGAGAAGGCCTTCGTCGAGAAGATGAACGCGGCGGCCGAGGACCTGGGGATGACCAACTCGACCTACACGGACCCGAGCGGGCTGAAGTCCTCCACCGTGTCCACGCCCGCCGACCAGATCAGCCTGGGCAAGGCGGTCATGCAGAACGACATCTTCCGCGAGATCGTCAACATGCCGCAGGCGGACATCCCGGGCGTCGGCAAGATCTACAACAACAACACCATCCTCCTGCAGGACGGGGTCAGCGGGATCAAGACCGGATCGTCGACCCCGGCCGGCGGCAACCTGCTCTGGACGGCTGACACGGTCGTCGACGGCAAGTCCCGCCGGATCATCGGCGCGGTGATGGGCGCCGACACCGACGGCACCCTGTACGCCAAGCTGGAGCGCGCCATCCAGAACAGCTTCCGGCTGATCCAGGCCGCCCAGAAGGGCGTCGACTCCGCCACCGTCGTCAAGAAGGGCCAGGTCGTCGGGTACGTCGACAACGGCTTCGGCCGGCAGACGCCCCTGGTCGCGACCAAGGACCTGAAGGCCGTCGGCTGGGGCGGGCTCGAGGTCGATCTCGAACTGACCGACCGTGGCACCACCCCGGCGCACCAGGCAGCTGCCGGCACCGTCGTGGGCGAGGTGACCGTCGGTACCGGAACGGGGAAGGTCTCGGTCCCCGTCGCCCTGCAGAGCGAGATGACGGAACCGGCCTTCGGCGACAAGCTCACCCGCATCACCTGAGCGACCGGACGGCTCCCCGCCCCCGCCGCCCTGCCGTCGCGGGGGCCGGGGAGCCGTCCGCCGGTGGACCGGCGCGGGGAAAACGCTGCGTGCTAGCGTCCCGAGGCAACGGACGGGCGTCGGGACGCGTCCCTACGGGTACGGATGAGGCGGCCGTCGCAGCAGACCGAAGGTTCGGCAGGCCCGGGCAAGGACGGGGAGAGTCGCAGTGACCACCGCTGAGCCGACACGGGCGGACGACAGCCCGCCCGCCGTGAACGACAGCCCGCCCGCCGTGAACGACAGCCCGCCCGTGCCGCCCGCCGCGAGCCTGTCCGTGCGGATCCCGGCCCAGTCCGCCGGGGGCGAGGACGGCCCTGACCGCTCGCTGCGCAGCCGCCTCCGGCGCCACCCGGTCCTGCTGACGACGGCGGTCGCGGCCGCCGTGCACGTGCTCTGGTTCTTCTTCTTCGCGAACAGCGGCGGTGACATCGCCGCCCAGGACGCCTGGTCCGAGTTCGTCGGCCGTCACCCCGGCACGGCGTACAACCTCGCCTGGTACGGGGGCATGCACCCCGTCTCCTACAGCGTCGTGTCGCCCTACCTGATGTCGGTGCTCGGCGTCCGTACGACGATGATGATCGCCGGCACGGTGTCATCGGCGCTCACCGCCCTGATCCTGGTGCGGGTCCCCGCCGTCCGTAACCCCCTGGCGTGCGCGCTCGCCGGAGTCTTCGCGTACCTGTGCAACGCCCTGTCCGGCCGGGTGACGTTCGGGCTCGGCATGATGTTCGCGCTCGGTGCCGTCGCCGCCGTCTTCTGCTGGCCGCACCGCTGGCGGTACAAGCGGTGGGCGAAGGCCGTCGTCGCCGCGCCGCTGGCCGGTCTCGCGACGGCGGGAAGCCCGGTCGCCGGGCTGTTCCTCGGGGTCGTCGCCGCGGCGCTCTTCCTGAACAAACGGCGGCCCGGGGCGTACGCGATCGGACTGCCGCCCGTCGTGGTGGTGGTGCTCTCCGCGTGGCTGTTCCCGTTCTCCGGCACGCAGCCGATGGCGCTCGGCACCCTCTCGCTGCCCTTCCTGTACGCCGTCTTCGTCTTCTTCCTGGTCCCACGCGACTGGCACACCGTGCGCACGGCCGCCGCGGTCTACGGCACCGGGACGCTGCTGACCTACGTGGTCGACTCGCAGATCGGCTCGAACGTGTCGCGCATGGCGATGCTGTTCGCCGGTGTCGTCCTGCTCGCCGCGCTGCCGTACACGGCGCCGCGCACCCGGCGCTGGTACGCGCTGGTCATCGTCTTCGCGGGGCTGAACTTCTGGATCGGCTTCAAGGGGGTCGACGACATCGTCCGTACCGCCCCCACCGCGTCGTGGAACCGCGAACTCGCCCCGCTGGTCGACCAGCTCCAGAAGGTCGACGCGGAGAAGGGACGCGTCGAGGTGGTGCCCCCCAGCAGCCACCGGGAGGCCTCGGCGCTCGACACGTACGTCAACCTGGCCCGCGGCTGGAACCGGCAGGCCGACATGAAGCGCAACCCCCTCTTCTACGACGACACCCTCGACGCGGTGAACTACCGTGCGTGGCTGGACCGCTGGGCTGTGCACTACGTGGTGCTGCCGACGGGGAAGCCGGACTCCGGGGGCGAGCAGGAGGCCGCGCTCGTCGAAGCGGGGCAGCCCTATCTGAAGGCGGTCTGGAGCGACGCCAACTGGCAGCTCTTCAGGGTCCTGGACCCGGTGCCGCTCGCCGATCCGCCCGCGACGGTGGAGCGGGCCGACGACGACAAGCTGACGATCCGCGTGCGGTCTGCGGGCCGGGTCCTGATCCGGATCCCCTATTCGCGCTGGCTCGCCGTCGTGGACGACGAGGGGAAGAGCGTGGAGCGCCCGCAGGAGACGGAGGCCTCGAAGAAGCGCTCCGCGGAGGACGGGGACGCCCCCAAGGACTTCACGAACGCCCACGGCTGCCTGATCAAGGTGGACGAGGACGGGGACGGCGACGAGTGGACCGAGCTCCTCGCGCCGCGCCCGGGCGTCTACCGCCTCGCCGCGCCGTACCAACTGCAGCCGGGCACCCCGTGTCCTGAGGAACTGCGTCAATAGTGCGGGAACCCTCCCCCTGGGCAGGCGGCACTGGCAAGGTGTGCTGCCATGAGGTGCCAACATTGCGGCGGCGAACACATCGGTCCGCTGCCGGGCATGGTCTGTCCCGGGTGCGGTTCCGCGGAACGCTCGCCTCGCGGGAGCGGTTCCTGGATCGCCCGGGAGACGCTGACGGGCCGGGTCTCCACCTTGCCGAGGAGACGGAAGGTGCTGCTGGCGGCGGGGGTCGCGGTGGCCGTGGGCGGTCTGGCCACCGCCGTGTCCCTGATCGCCGCGGGGGCCGGAGGCGTTCGCCCGGAGGCCACGGGCCGGGCCGGGGCCGTACCGGCACCGGTCGGCGGCGGGGCACCGACCCGGATCGGGCCCGAGGACGCCGGGCCGCCCGGTGACGACGCCTCACGGCCACCGGCGGACGACACCGGCCGCTACCGCTTCACGGAGTGGGCCGGGCCGGGGTGCACGACGGGCGACTACGCGGAGTACGGGCGCTTCGAGAACGGCGACGCGGGCTGGTACACCGTCGATACGGGCGGGTTCGCGGACAGCTCCTGCGACGGCCGGTTCAGCGCCGTCCCGATGTCGGGCAGCCCGGGACAGGACCGGGGGAGCAGCGCCGTCTGGTCGTGGCACCTGGGCGACGGCTTCCGCGAGTGCGCGCTGACCGTCTTCGTGCCCCGCAGCGTCCGCGACCGGGACGTGGCGGGGGAACCGAGCGTGTACCGGGTCCTCTCCGATCCGCGGAACACCGACTCTGCCTATACGGGCTTCGCCGTGCACCAGCCCGAGCACCGGGGCACGGCCGTCGACGTACGGACCTACCCGGTCAAGGGGGACACCTTCGCCGTGCAACTGGTCGACCGGGGCCGGGACTGGGGCGACTCGGCGCTGGTGGGCGCGCACCACGCGGCCGCGCAGCTGAAGGCGTCGTGCCGCTGACCGTCAAGCCGCTGACCGGTCGCACCGGCGAGGCCCCCCGGCCCTCTCACCGGACGGACGCGGCGCCGCCGGCACCGGCCCGCGTATCGGCCGCGGCGGCCCCGTCCCGGCCCCCGTCACCCGCCGACTCAGCGGCCGCCGGTCAGCAGCAGGGGGGCCGGCAGGCCCGTCGCCCCCTGGTCGTTGCCGCTCACCGTGACTCCCTGGGCGGTCCAGGCCACTCCCGAGACGTACCGGCCGCCGGCCGTACCGCCCGTCGGTACGGCCAGGTTCGTCCACCGGCCGTCGCGCAGCCGCATCACGTACGGCGTGCCGTCCGGCTGGTGCCCGGAGACCGCCACTCCTCCCGGAGTCAGCGTCAAGTCGTTCGCACGGCCCGCGGCCGCCGGTGCCGGTACCTGCTTCCAGGAGCGGCCGTTCCAGTGCGCGAGCAGGGCGTGCCCGCGGTCCTCGTCGTCGTTCAGCTTCCGGCCCGCCGCCCAGACGTCGCGCGCGCCGCGGGCCTCCAGGTCGACGAGTTCCCCGTTGACCCCGTCGTACGGGACGGGAACGCGGGACCAGGAGCGGCCGTCGTAGTGCAGCATCATGGGCTGGTCCTCGGAGGTGTAGCCGGAGATCCACACGTCGTCCGCGGCGAGTGCGGTGACGGAGCCCGTCGACAGCGAGGTGGCGTCCGGCACGGGGACGATGTGCCACGCCTCGCCGTCCCAGTGCTGGACCAACGCCTCCATGTGTGTTTCCTGGACCGTTCCGCCGGGCTTGTTCGGATCGGTGCTGGGGGTCTCGCTGTCGACGACGACGAGCCAGCCGACCGCCCACACGTCGTCGGAGGCTCTGACGGAGACGTCCAGCAGTCCGGCACCCGCCAGCCGCAGCCCTTCGGGCACCGGCGCGTCAACCACCCGCCAGGCGGTGCCGTCCCAGTGCTGGGTGTGGATGGCGCCGCGGCCCTCCTCGTGGTCCCCGACCGCCCAGGCGTCCTTCGGTGAACGGGCGTTGATCGAGTTGATCCGGCCGGAGTCGCCGTCGAAAGCCGCCATCGGTATCGTCCGCCAGGCGCCCGCGTCGCCGTCCCGGGCCAGCAGCAGTGGCGTCGTGGGCCGCGTCCGGCCCTCCTGGGTCACCCCGACGCCGTACGCCCAGGTGGTGTCCGCGTCCACCCGTGTGGCGCCGTACAGCATGGCGCCGCCCACCCCCGGCAGGTCCGCGGCGGCCCACCGGGCGTCGGCGTGCGCCGTGGCGGCCGACAGGGTGACCGCCGCGACGGCCAGTGCCGTGACGGCGGCTCTCGTACGTCGACGCATTCCACTCATGATGATCTCTTCCCTGTGCCTTCTCGGTTCCGACGTCTGCACCCGTTCTCAATGCGGTGGCGGGGTCGGCGCGTTGCGGTGGCGCACGGGTTTTCTCCGCCGGTCACTCCTGCTGCAACCCGGGAGCCGGTCCGGCGCACTTGAAGGGTGAGACGGCCCGCAGGGGCGGGCCGGGAATGGGGGAGTGGGATGGAGCGCGGCGAGGACGCGTTGCACGACTTCGTCCGGGACAGACGCCTGGCACTCTTCCGCAGCGCCTACCTGATGTGCGGCAACCGCGAAGAGGCGGAGGACCTGGTTCAGACAACGCTGGTCAAGGTGGTTCTCGGCTGGCGGCGCCTGAAGCGGCTGGACCACGTGGAGGCGTACGCCCGCAAGACGCTCTTCAACACGTTTATCGCCGGGCGGCGGCGGTTCTGGCGGCGTGAGCAGGCGTACGGGGAGATGCCCGAGCGGCCCGCTCCCGAGGCCGACTCCGAGACCGGACTGGTCGTGCGGGCGGCACTGGCCCGCATCACGCCGCGGCAGCGGGCCGTGCTGGTGCTGCGCTACTGGGAGGACCAGAGCGTCGAGGCCACTGCCGCGGTGCTCGGCATGCGGGAGAACACGGTGAAGAGCCACACAGCTCGTGGGCTGGCGGCGCTCCGCGCCGAGATGGGGAAGGAACTCGTATGAAGGACTTCATGACCGGCGAGGTGCGTGACCTGCTCGCGCGCGCCGCCGAGACGGCCGAGGGTCCCTCGCTCGACACCGCGGGCGTCTTCGCCCAGGCATCGAAGGTGCGCCGACGGCGCCGCGGGGTGCTGGCCGCAGCTGTGCTGGCCGGCGTCGTGGGCGGTCTGGCCACCGTGCCCGGTGTGATCACCGGCGGATCGGACCGGGCCCCGGCCGCCACGGCTTCACCCTGGACGGATGCGGAGCTGACCGGTGGCTCCGGACGGGAGCAGAGGCTCACAGGGCTGCTGCCCGCCGGCACGGGGAAGGTCGAGGAGGTCTCCTTGGCGGTGCTCCTCAAGGACGCGGATCTGGAGGGCGCCACCAGTGGGGGGACCAAGGGCGCGCTGGACGGCGGATACGCCGTCCACCAGGACGGCGGTGTCGGCTATCTGGGCATCGCCCTGCACGACCGGACGTACGTCGATGCCAAGATGCCCGGCGGGAACGGTCCGGCCGACGACCTCTGCTCGCGGACCGGGACCGAGGAACCCCGCGCCGACTGCGAGCGCGAAGTACTCGCCGGCGGACAGGTGCTGACGATCTGGCGGCAGCCGAAGGCGGTCGACGAAGGCACCCCGGAGTGGGGCGAGGAGCTGACCGGCCGGCTCCTGCTCCCCGACGGCCGGGTGCTGTTCGTGCGGGACAGCGCGGGCTACCGCGGCCACGGACAGCTCGGCCCGGTGCTCCGGCACCCGCCTCTGCCCCGTGAGCAGCTGCGCGACCTGATGCTGCGGCCGGAGCTGGTGGCAGGGAAGTAGCGTCCCGGTGCCGGCCGGGAGGCTTCCGGCCGGGTGGTTCCGTCACGCCCGGCCGGAAGCCCGGTGTTCCCGTTTCGGCATCGCGGCGGACGGCCCCGATCGCGGCGCGATGTCCTGCGGGGGTCCGGCGCCCTGGTGCTGTCGCGCCGCGCCTGCATTGCTGACGCGGTGTACCGGGTGCCGCCTCCGAGGGCTTCGGGCGGGCCCGGTCAGCTCGACGGGCAGGGGATCAGTATCCCCAGCGGGCGTAGACGGTGACGTTCCGGCCGTTGTCCCTGGCCCCGACGCACACGTCACGCCAGTCGAGCAGCCAGCCGCTGGAGCGGCAGCTCTCCTGCTGAAGGCCCAGTTCGCGGATGATCCCGGGGCGGGACAGGCCGTCCTCGCTGGTGACCGTCGCGATGCGCGAGCAGCCGCCGGAACCGCAGCCGGTTCCTTCGTCGACCATGGTGATGCCTGGCGGCAATGAGGGAAGGGCCCTCGACGACGGGGCGTCCGAGCCCTCGCCGAGCATCATCGCGTACAGGAGGCCGACCGCGAGGGTGAGGGCGAACTGCATCCCCAGGAAGCCGATCGCTCCGTTGCGGCGGGGTATCCATTCCGGGGGAGGGGAGTCCTCGTGCCGTCCTTCCAGTCCCGCACCGCAGGCGATGAGCAGGGGCGCCAGGGCCGTGAACACGAGGTGCGCGTCGGGCCTGGGAGCGTCGGTCCAGCCCTGCTGGACGCTGATCAGCAGACCGGCTCCGGCGAGTAGCGCGCCGCCGACCGCGAGGCCGACGGGGCGGGTGCGGGCGATGGCCATCCAGACGACGGCGGGCGCGACGGCGAAGAGTATCCCCAGGATGGTGAGCACGTACGGGGGACGTGCGGCCCCGAACACTCGGTTCCACGCGGTCAGGGATCACCTCGGGGACCGTTGATCCGCCTGCGCGGTGCCCGGCTCCGCGACAGCCCGTACTCCTGTGCGCGGCAGCACCCACGACGGCCGTCGTGGGTGCTGCCGCGCATCGCGGCGGTCCAGGTGGCCGCGACCTGGGTGAGGCGGGTCACGGGCAGCAGCCACCGGCCTCGGCCGGCGGCGTCGGCGGGCCTGCTTCGGTGACGGCCGGGTCCGCGCAACAGGTGCTGTTCTTCTGCTTGGCCATCGAGTCGGCGTCCGCCTTGACGACGTAGACCTCCCACGGCTCCTGGCCGGGTCCGTGGACCCACACCTTGTCCTGGAGGGCGTAGCAGCAGGCGGTGTCGTTCTCGAGGTCGGTCGCCAGCCCTTGGTCCTGGAGGCGGGAGGTGGCGGAGTGGACTTCTTCGGTGGTGGCGACTTCGACGCCGAGGTGGTCCATCCGCGTATCCGCGTCCGGTGCGCCCTGGACCAGGACGAGTTTGAGGGGTGGGTCGGCGATGGCGAAGTTGGCGTACCCCTCGCGGAGTTTGGCCGGCTCGGTGCCGAAGAGCTTTGTGTAGAAGGCGATCGATGCTTGGAGATCGGGGACGCGCAGGGCGAGCTGTACTCGTGACATGACGTTCCTCCTGACTCGGTGCGGACGCGCACCGGCCGGCATGGGCCGGTGCGCGGAGGTTCAGGACCCGCAGCAACCGCCGGACGTCGTGTCCTCGGCGGCTGCCGCCGACAGGGAGACACCGGTGCCGATCTGCACGAGGGCGGGGGCCGGCGCGCAGCAGCCGCCTTCGTCGGCCTGGCCGGCGGCGGGGTCGTCGAAGAGTCCGGCGCCGCCGCAGACTCCGGTTTCGGGGAGGGTGAGTTCGACACGGTCGGCGGACTCGGTGTCGCCGGCGATGGCGGCGGTGACGGAGCGGACCTGTTCGTAGCCGGTCATCGCGAGGAAGGTGGGGGCGCGGCCGTAGGACTTCATCCCTACCAGGTAGACGCCCTCTTCGGGGTGGGACAGTTCGCGGTGGCCGTGCGGGTAGACGGTGCCGCAGGAGTGCTGGTTGGGGTCGATGAGCGGGGCGAGCTCCACCGGTGCCTGAAGGCGCTCATCCAGAGCCAGGCGAAGCTCCGACAGGAACGAGAGATCGGGGCGCAGCCCCGTCAGGACGATGATCTCGTCCACCGGGTCGAGGCGCCGGCCGTCCTCACCGACGAGGGTCAGGCGGTCGTTGTCGGTGCGCTCGATGACTTCGGTACGGAAGCCGGTGACGGCGTCGGCGTACCCGTCGTCGACGGCGGCTTTGGCGGCCAGGCCCAGGGCACCGCGGGCGGGGAGCTGGTCGGCGCTGCCGCCGCCGAAGGTGGAGCCGCTGATGCCACGGCGCAGGATCCACACGGAGTGGGTGCCGGGTTCGTCCTTCGCTACGCCGGCCAGGGCGGCCAGGGCGGTGAACGCGGAGGCCCCGGAGCCGATGACGGCGGTGCGCTTTCCGGCGTACCGGGCGCGGACTGCGGGGTCCTTGAGGTCGGGGATGCGGTAGGAGATGTGGGCGCAGGCGGCGCGTTCGCCCAGGGCGGGCAGCCCGTCGGCGCCGATCGGGCTGGGGGTGGACCACGTACCGGACGCGTCGATCACGGCCCGGCCGAGGATCCGCTCCTCGGTGCCGTCGGCGCGCGTGAGGCGGATGGTGAAGGGCTGCTGCTCCCGGTCGGCGTCGACGATCCGGTCCCGGCCGAGGCGCGAGACGCCGGTGACGGTGGCGCCGTAGCGGACCTTGTCCCCGAGGACGTCGGCGAGCGGCTGGAGGTACTGCTCGGTCCAGTTTCCGCCTGTGGGGTAGGTGTCCGCGTCGGGCCTGGCCCAGCCGGAGGGCGCCAGGAGCTTCTCGGCGGCCGGGTCGGTGAGCTCGCCCCAGGTGGAGAAGAGCCGTACGTGCGACCAGGCGCGCACCGCGGTGGCCGCGGAGGACCCGGCTTCCAGGACCAGCGGTTCGATGCCTCGCTCGACGAGGTGGGCGGCGGCTGCGAGCCCGGTGGGGCCGGCGCCGATGACGACGACCGGAAGGTCTGCTGTGGCGGTCATGGCGGTGATGTCCTCCGGGATGGGGCGTCCGTATCGGTTGCTGTTTCGATCGCTGTCTATATTCGAAGCTTGCCACTCGCATTGATGGGTGTCAACATAGACACATGTCGAAATCAGAGGTTGTGGAGCTGCCGGTTCTGGACCCCGAAACGGTAGTGCCGTGCTGCCCGCCCATCACTGCAGGCGAGCTGTCCCAGGACGACGCGGAGCGGATGGCCGTGATGTTCAAGGCGCTGTCCGACCCGGTGCGGCTGCGGCTGTTCTCCAGGGTCGCCTCACATCCCGGTGGCGAGGCGTGCGTGTGCGACATCCAGGACGTCGGCGTCTCCCAGCCGACCGTGTCCCACCACCTGAAGAAGCTGCGCGAGGCCGGCCTGCTGACCTCCGAGCGGCGCGGGACCTGGGTGTACTACCAGGTGGCGCCGTCCGTCGTGGCGGCCATGTCCTCCATGCTCGACCTGCGCAGCTGACTTCCGGTCCGCGGCTGCAGGGTCAACGAGCGCAGTCAGGCGGGCAGCAGTTCGCCAGGTACGCCTGAAGTGCGGAGAGGCGCTGGGCCATCGTGGCGCCGTCGCCCCGGTCGTAGACCTGCTTGCCGTCCTTGCGGGAGATCGCCAGGGCATCGTGGTGCAGCAGGCTCAGATGCTCCGAGGCGGTTGAGGAGTTCAGTACGCAGCGCTCGCGATCGTCGCATCCGTCCGCAGGCCGGAGCGCCGAAGTGGGGAGGGGGCCCGTTCGGCCAGTCGCCGCAACGCGGCACAATCGGCGCCGGCACCGTGCGGCAGGAAGGAATCGCAGTGCCCGCACAGTTCGCCCTCACCCCCATGCTCGCCGAACACGCCCAGCAGGTCCTGGGGATCTACCAGTCCGGGATCGATGAAGGCAACGCCACCTTCGAAACAGCCGCCCCCTCTTGGGAGGCGTTCGACAAGTCCAGGCTGCCTCATCACCGCCTGGTCGCACTCACCCCCGACGCGGCCGTGGTCGGCTGGATCGCCGTCTCGGCTGTCTCCGTCCGCGCCGCATACGCCGGCGTGGTCGAGCATTCCGTCTACGTGCACCCGGACGCCCGCGGGCAGGGTATTGCTCGCGCTCTGCTGCACGCATTGATCGCGTCCACGGAGGCGGCCGGGGTCTGGACCATCCAGTCGGGGATCTTTCCCGAGAACACGGCCAGTCTCGCCCTGCACCAGCAGGCCGGCTTCCGCGTCATCGGGACACGGGAACGCGTCGGCCGACTCCATGGCACGTGGCGGGATGTGCAACTGATCGAGCGCCGCAGCCGTCACGTCAACTGAGTCGCCCCCGTCGCCGGGTGTGCCGTGCGCGTCCAGTATCACGAAGTCCAGGTTCTTGCGGTGCAGGTGGTATCCGGCGGCAAGCCCGGCTGCCCGGCGCCGATCACCACCATGTCCGTCTGACCGGTCACTGCGTCAGGACGCATCGCGTCAGGCGTCCCTCTCCCGGGTGGCGAGCGCCGAGGGGGCGAACTTCTTACGCCAGGCCAATGCGACGTACACGAGGCCGATCAGGACGGGCACTTCGATCAGAGGGCCGACGACACCGGACAGGGCCTGGCCGGAGGTGACGCCGAAGGTGGCGATGGCGACGGCGATGGCCAGCTCGAAGTTGTTGCCCGCGGCGGTGAACGCGAGCGTGGTCGTGCGGTCGTATGCGAGGCCGAGGCCCTTGCCGAGAAGGAAGGTCCCGAAGAACATGATCGCGAAGTAGACCAGGAGCGGCAGCGCGATCCGTACGACGTCCAGCGGCTGCGAGGTGATGGTCTTGCCCTGCAGGGCGAAGAGGATGACGATCGTGAACAGCAGCCCGTACAGGGCCCAGGGGCCGATCTTCGGCAGGAACTTCGCCTCGTAACTGCTGCGGCCCATCTTCCGCTCGCCGATGCGGCGGGTGAGGAAACCGGCGAGCAGCGGGATGCCGAGGAAGATGACGACGTTCAACGCGATGTGCCAGACGGAGACGTCCAGGCCCTGGCCGTCGCCCAGGTTCATCCAGCGCGGCAACAGGTCGAGGTAGAACCAGCCCAGCAGGCCGAACGCGAACACCTGGAAAACGGAGTTCAGGGCGACGAGGACGGCTGCGGCTTCGCGGTCGCCGCAGGCGAGGTCGTTCCAGATGATGACCATGGCGATGCAGCGGGCGAGGCCGACGATGATCAGGCCCGTGCGGTACTCGGGCAGGTCGGGCAGGAAGATCCACGCCAGGGCGAACATGACGGCGGGCCCGACGATCCAGTTGATGGCCAGCGAGGACACCATCAGTCTGCGGTCGCCGGTAACGGTTTCGAGCTTGTCGTAGCGGACCTTGGCCAGCACCGGGTACATCATGACCAGCAGGCCGAGCGCGATCGGCAGGGAGATCCCGCCGATCTCGATCTTCGCCAGCGTGTCGTTCATCCCGGGGATCAGCCGCCCGAGCCCGAGGCCGAAGGCCATGGCGAGCAGGATCCACACCGCGAGGTAGCGGTCGAGGGTGGAGAGCTTCTTGACGATCGAGTCGTCCCCACCGCCGGCCGCAGCGGGGGAGGTGGTGGGCTCGGTGGAGGTCACGGGCAGGCCCTCTTGTTCTCGGAAGCGGTGCGGGCGGAGTCGGCCAGTGCGGCGAACTGCTCGGAGAGCCTGGCCAGGACCTCGGGCTTGAGCTTGTAGTAGGTGAAGCGGCCGCAGGGCTCGGTCTCCACCACGCCTGCCTCGCGCAGGACCTTCATGTGGTTGGACAGGTTGGTCTGCTTCGCGCCGGTCTCCTCGATCAGGTGCGTCGTGCAGAGCGTCTCGCGCGCCAGCAGGGTCACGATCTGGAGGCGGAGCGGATCGCCCAGCACCCGGATCAGATCAGGATCGACTGAAGTCAGCATGCACTGATACTTTCACATCATCGCTCGCTGATACCAGCGAGGGCTGAAGTCATTGGCGGTGGAGTTCCGCCGTGCGACGAGAGAGAACGATCACCATGGCCGACTCTTCCGGCAAGCCGTCCGTCCTGTTCGTCTGTGTCCACAACGCCGGCCGCTCCCAGATGGCCGCTGCCTGGCTGACCCACCTGGCTGGGGACCGTGTCGAGGTCCGCTCCGCCGGCTCGAATCCGGGCGCCTCCGTCAACCCTGCCGCCGTCGAAGCGATGGCCGAGGTCGGCATCGACATTTCCGCCGAGACGCCGAGGGTCCTCACCGTCGATGCCGTCCGCGAGTCCGACGTGTGCATCACGATGGGCTGCGGCGACACCTGCCCCGTCTTCCCCGGCAAGCGCTACCTCGACTGGCAGCTGGGCGACCCGGCCGGCCAGGGCGTGGAAGCCGTCCGGCCCATCCGCGACGAGATCAAGGCGCTGGTCGAGGGCCTGATCAAGGAGATCGCTCCGGCGGGCACGGCGTGAGCGGGACAAGCGACGTCGTCATCATCGGCTCCGGCCCCGCCGGCTGCACCGCCGCCACACCGCCCGCACCCGGATCAGGGCCGTGCCGTTCGGCGGCATCGTCGTCGGCGGCTCCCTGACCACTACCACCGAAGTCGAGAACTTCCCCGGCTTTGCCGAGGGCGTCGACGGCCCGGACCTTTTGGACAGGATGCGGCCCCGGCCGAGAAGTTCGGCGCCGTGATGGCCGTGGGGCTGGTCCATGGGGGCACTCAGGCGATCAACTTCATACCTGCTTACGCAATCGGCCCCGGACGAGAGGTCCGGGGCCGAACAGGGCGCTTCCCTGGCCGGTAAACCCCAGGTCAGAGCGGTAACGCGTGGTGCCCCCGGCCGGATTCGAACCTGCGACACCCGCTTTGGGAGTGGGATCGAATCCTTGCCGGAGGGTGCCGGGGTGTGCCGGGGTGTGCCGCATCATGCTGTCGTGCCTGGTCAGCGCCGCCGAGTCCGGTGGTCGATGCCGTCGGTGACATCTTGTGTCGTACCGTCCGCTCACGCATCGCTCACGCACGTGCGTATGAGCGGAGTCGAGGACCGGCGTCTCAGGGAAGAGCGCTCAGCCGGGTCAGCTCACAACTGATGTACAGGCGGGTGTGTCCAGTCGCCCTCGTTGACCTCGGGTGCCGGCCAGTAGGTACGGATGGTCAGCTCGAACTCGCCATGAGGTGCGGGCAGCCAGTTCGACTCGTGCTCCGCGCCGGGCGACTCGTGCTGGATGTGGAGGGTCAGGGAGTTGTCGGCCTCGAACTTCAGGGCTCGGTTCTTCGTCCCGAGTGAATAGCGGCCGAGATCGTTCGGAGCGAAGAAGTGCTCCGGGTTGTACAACGTGAGTGACCAGAAACCGTTCACCGGCGGTACCTGCCCGGGCGGGAAGGTGATCGTGTAGTCCTGGTCGCCGTTGAGGCGTCGGCCCTGGCTGTCGTACTCGAGGAAGAAGTACCGTGTCTCCTCGGGTTGGTTGACGTACATGTTCGACTTGGCCGTCGCTGTGCGCGTCAGATAGTCGAACCCCCAACGGGCGACATTGGGCGGTGAGGTCCATCCTCCCGGCAGGATCACCCCGTTCGTGCGGAAGTTGAACAGCGGTGCGATGACGTCGGTCTCGGTCTCTGCGGCGGATTCCCTGACGGCTTTCGCGACCGCGGGATCCGACGAGGCGGCGGCCAGCAGCGCCCGCATCATGGCGTAGCGGGACTCCTCGCCCGGCAGGGCGGGGACGCGGTCGAGGATCCCGGGCAGCTCGTCGAAGAACGTCTCGGGGTCGACCCACGGCGTCTCGCTCGCCGTTGTCTCCGGTGCCGGGAAGTGCGGGACACTCCGCCAGTCCACGGTCTTCGTGCCCGCCGTGTAGGCGCTGAGGGGGTAGATGACGACCTGGCTCAGGACCGGCTGGATGGCTGCCCTGTCCTCGTCGGTGTCGTCCAGGAACACGCGGGGGCCCATCGCCACCAGCTCGGTGGGGGATCGCAGAACGCCGGTGATGCCGGCGGGTACCTCGCCGTCCCAGTGGGGGCCGACGACCAGGTAGTTGCCCGGCTCGGTGCCGTACTGACGCCCGAGCTTCGAGAACTCCTCGCTGCGTGCGTCGTAGAGGGAGTAGACCCAGAAGCGGTCTCCGAAGTCCGGCACCTGCAGCACGACCGGGTCATCGTCCACCGCGCCGTAGCCGAAACCGTAGGCGACGTCCTGATTGGGGTGTGCCACCCACCGCTGTGAAGGGTCGATGTACTGGCTCAGCATCGTCACGTGGCCGACAGGGGCGGCGGGCAGGACGCCGCCGACCAGTCCGGGCTCGGGAGCCGAGGTGAAGGACGCGCGGCGGTGGAAGGCGTTGACGATCGGCCAACCCCAC
This sequence comes from Streptomyces sp. NPDC102402, assembly GCF_044765765.1. Lineage (NCBI taxonomy): Bacteria > Bacillati > Actinomycetota > Actinomycetes > Kitasatosporales > Streptomycetaceae > Streptomyces > Streptomyces sp. NPDC102402. The sequence goes on along the minus strand of NZ_JBIWKR010000016.1, from coordinate 55,772 downwards.
ATGTAGACGTCGCGCGCGAGCAGACTTGCGAACTCCGGCGTGATCACCGTGCCCGGGGGAACCCCGCCCACCTCTTGTGCGGATCCTGACGGCGCGTTGTGATGGCTGCTCACGGGAATTCCTCTCCACATGGACATATCTGAACGTATCGGAAGCCGGTGAGCGCGGCGCGGCGACGACCTGTCGCGGACCCTCGTGAGTCCGTCCACGTGACCGGCCGCGCCGGGTGTTGTCAGAGCCGTTCCGTGAGGGCGCGCTTGAGGATCTTGCCCGTGGGGCCCTTGGGGAGCGCGTCGACGAGGCGGACGGTCCTGGGGTACTTGTACGGGGCGACCCGGGTCTTGACGTACGCGCGCAGGTCCTCCGGTGTGGCCGCAGCGCCTGGTCTGAGCGTGACGACCGCGGTGATCTCCTCCCCGTGAAGCTCGTGCGGGACGCCGATGACGGCGGCCTCGGCGACGGCGGGGTGGGTATAGAGCAGTTCCTCGATCTCACGGGGGTAGACGTTGTAGCCGCCTCGGATGATCATGTCCTTCTTGCGGTCGACGATGAAGTAGTGCCCGTCCTCGTCGCGGCGGGCGAGGTCGCCGGTGCGGAACCAGCCATCCGTGAAGGATGCCGCGTCGGCCTCGGGCCGGTTCCAGTAGCCCGACATGACGTTGGGGCCGCGTACGGCGATCTCCCCGATGCCGTCCTCGGGGACGTCCTTGCCGTCCTCGTCGATCAGCCGGACCTCCACCCCGTCGATGGGGGTGCCGATCGAACCGGGTTTGCGTACGCCCCCGACCGCCCCGAGCGTGACCACGGGCGCGGTCTCCGACAGTCCGTACCCCTCGACGACCGGGCAGCCGAAGGCCGCCTCGAAGCGGTGCAGCACGTCGACCGGCATGGCCGAGCCGCCGGTCGCCGAGACCCGGACGGTGTCCGTGCCCGCCCCGCCGGCCGCCTCCGCCGCCGTGAGCAGGGCGACGAACATGGTGGGTACTCCTTGCATGATGGTGACCCGGTCGCGGAGCAGGATCCGCAGGGCCGCAGAGGGGTCGAACCGCGGCAGGAGCGTCACGCAGGCGCCGGTCAGCACGGCGGCGTTGAGCCCGCAGGTCTGTCCGAAGACATGGAAGAAGGGCAGACCTCCGAAGACGGTGTCGGTGCCGGTCATGCCGAGGAGCCCGCTGACGGTCTCGGTGTTGCTCCGCAGGTTGCCGTGGGTGAGGACGGCCCCCTTCGGGCGGCCGGTCGTGCCCGAGGTGTAGAGGATCACGGCCGCGTCGTCGTCCGCGCGCTCCGCGATCGTCGTGCCGGGGGCAACGGAGTCGAGAGCGGCGGCGAATTCAGCGGTCGTGACGTCGGTGCACGTGATGCCCAGCCGCTCGGCGGCGAGCGACGCCTCCGGCATCGACGCCCCCCAGGTGAGGACCGCCCGGGCGCCGCAGTCCCCGGCGCTGTAGCCGATCTCGTCCGCCTTCAGCAGGGGGTTCATCGGTACGACGACGGCACCCGCCCGCAGCGCTCCGTAGTAGACGACCGCGAAGTGCGGGACGTTGGGCAGCATGATCGCGATCCGGTCGCCCGGCGCGACGCCCGCTGCGGTCAGCCAGGAGGTGACGCGGGCACTGCGCTCGTCCAGCGTCCGGTAGTCGAGCACCTGGTCGTCGAGGCGGAGGGCGGGACGGTCAGGGTGGACCTCGGCGGTGTGCGCCAGGTTGTGGGCGAGATTGGTCACCGTTGACCTCTTTCGTGCGGGGCTTTCGATACGGCTCTGCGGATACGCGCAGTCGCGTCCGGGACGGCGGAGCCGAGCTGCGGTGCGTACCGGGCGGGCATTGCTCACGTTCCCGGAACGACCTCCATCGGGTCTTGACATCAGGCGACAAAGTTTTGGCAGTTCGGGACAGGCGAGGAGCGCTGCGGGGCGTGGTGGGCAGGGACGAGTGGGCGGTCGGCCGGACTTGTCACCACGCGTCAGCTGACTGTCCTGTGCTGACAAGACCTGGGCGGGAGGCCCTGTCAGTGTGGGACGGCGGCGCCGCGCGGGGCGGGCCGAGCCGCCGGGCGGATGACGGCACCGACGCCGTTACGGCTGCGCAGGACAGCGCCGGGACGGCACGCTTCACCTGAGGACACACGTATGAGCCACGCAGACCCTCCTTCCTCCAGTTGCTGTACGCCGGCGCGGCAGCCGGGAAAGCGACCGGAGGCGCCTTCCGCCCCTGAAGCGGCGGGGCCGGACGGTGCGGCGGAGCATGGCCGGGACAACGAGGCCGTGGTGCTGCCGGGCGCAGAGTTCCTCATGGGCACGGACACGGCGGAGGGGTTCGCGGACGACGGCGAGGGGCCGGTACGTGCGGTGCGGCTGCGCCCGTTCCGGATCGCGCCGTACGCCGTGACCAACGTCGAGTTCGGCGGATTCGTCGCGGCGACCGGCTACGTCACCGAAGCCGAACGGTTCGGCTGGTCCTACGTCTTCGCGTCGTTCCTGCCGGGCGCGCTGCGCCGGATCTCCCGCCGGGCCCCGCAGACGCCGTGGTGGTGCGGTGTCGAGGGGGCCTGCTGGAGCGCTCCCGAGGGGCCTGGCAGTGACGTCGCCCAGCGGGGGCGCCACCCCGTGGTCCATGTGTCGTGGCACGACGCGCTGGCTTACTGCCGGTGGGTGGGCGGGCGGCTGCCCACCGAGGCGGAGTGGGAGTACGCCGCGCGCGGTGGCCTCGAACAGCGCCGCTACCCCTGGGGCGACGAACTGGCCCCAGGCGGAGAACACCGCTGCAACATCTGGCAGGGCCATTTCCCCACGAAGAACACGATGGACGACGGATACCGGGGGACCGCGCCGGCGGACGCCTACGCACCGAACGGCTTCGGTCTGTTCAACACCGCCGGCAACGTCTGGGAGTGGTGCGCGGACTGGTGGAGCACGGACCACGGGCGGGCTCCGCGGACCGATCCGGCAGGCCCGTCCTCCGGGACCGCGAAGGTCATCCGAGGCGGCTCCTATCTGTGCCACGACTCCTACTGCAACCGCTACCGGGTCGCCGCCCGCACCTCCAACACCCCCGACAGCACCACGGGGCACATGGGATTCCGGTGTGCCTTCGACGCGTGAGCGGTCGCATGCTCCTGCCGTTCGTCCCTTGCCATTTGCCGACAAGATCTTGACGCCGTGTGACAAGGCGGGGGAGAGGAGCGGGGGCGATCGTGTGGCGCAGGACATCTCCCAGGGCCCAGGAGGCCCCCACCGAAGAACGGCCCACGACATGATGAATTCGGTTTCCCCAGGCCCCGGCGACGGCGGCGACGGCAGGAGTGGCGGCGGCACGTATCCGCAGAAGCCGGCGCTGACCGTCCGCCGCATGGCCGGCTGGGGCGTCGGCGCCTTCGCGTCCAACGCCTTCAACACGCTCCCCGGTCTGCTGCTGCTCGTCTACATGACGGACGCACTGGGTGTCCCGGCCGCTCTGGCGGGTGTCGTCGTCGCCGTGCCGAAACTGTTCGACCTGGTGGCCAGCCCCTGGTTCGGCGCGGTCAGTGACCGCGAGGCGGCACGCACCGGCCGGCGCCGACGGCTGATGGCGTCGGGTGCGGTGATCCTGCCGTTCGCCTTCGTCGCCACCTTCAGCTCACCGGTACGCGGCGACCTCGCGGCCCTGTGGGTGTTCGCGGCGTTCCTCACCGCCTCCGCCGCCTACCTCTGCTTCCAGGTTCCCTTCACGGCCCTGCCCGCCGAGATGGCCGACTCGACGACGGAGCGTACGCGGCTGATGACGTGGCGGACGTTCTTCTTCGCCCTCGGCATGCTCGTCGGCGGAGTGGCGGGCCCGCTCCTGACCGAGGAGGGCACCCCGGGGGCGTACCGGGCCATGGCCGTGATCATCGGTGTGGTGCTGCTCGTGGTGCTGCTCGCCCCCGTCGTGTCCACCCGCGGCGTGCGGTCCCGTCCCTCCGCCGATGTGCCGTCGTTGCGCGCGGCCGTCCGCACCGCCAGGGGCAACCGGCCGTTCGTGCTGCTGTCGGTGATCCTGTTCCTCTACTTCGTCTTCACCGTGATGGTGCTGACGGGCCTGCCCTACGTGGCCACGTACTTCCTCGGCGGCAAGAAGGAACAGGCGGTGGTGTTCCTGGTGTTCGCCCTCAGCTCCACGCTCGCCGTGCCCGCCGCGGGCGCGCTCGCCCGCAGGTACGGCAACATCGCCGTGCTGGTGGCCGGCCTGTTGCTGTGGAGCGCGGGTGGCATCGCCCTGTACGTAGCCGTCGGTGCCGGCGTCGCGACCACCGCCGTGGCGAGCGTGCTCCCCGCTCTGGGCCAGGCAGCTGGACTGGTGGCCCTGTTCGCCCTGCTCACCGACTGCATGCGCATGCAGGCCGCGCGCACCGGGCACGACAGCGCGGGCGTGCTCTCGGGGGTGTGGACGGCGGTTGACACGGCCGGACACGCGCTCGGCCCGCTCTGCTACACCCTCGTCCTGTCACTCACCGGGTACGCGTCCTCGACCCTGGACGACCCTGTCACACAGTCGACGACCGCGATCGAGGGCATCCGGCTCGGCTTCTCCGTCCTGCCCGGTCTGCTCCTGCTGATGACGCTCCCCCTGGTGCTGCGCTACCGCCGCGCCGTCGCGGAACCGGTCGGCGGCCCGGCCGCGTGCCCGGCCGACGCCTGACCCGTACCCCCCACCGCTCCACCCCGAAAGGACCACTCCCGTGGTGAATCCGGCCTACCGTGCCACCCTCCCGATCCAGCAGCCGAAGCGGCCCCGAGCCACACCGATGGACGTCCGGGACGCCCAGCAGCCCGAGCCCATCGAGCGGATCAGGCCGCCGAAGGGCGCCCCCAACGTGCTGATCGTCCTCGTCGACGACATGGGGTTCGGTGCCTCGTCCTCCTTCGGCGGACCGTGCGCCATGCCCACCGCCGAGCGCCTCGCCGACAACGGACTGCGCCTCAACCGCTTCCACACCACCGCGATCTGCTCGCCCACCCGCGCCTCCCTGCTGACCGGCCGCAACCACCACACGGTCGGCGCCGCCGGCATCACCGAACTGGCCACCAGCCACGACGGCTACACCTCATCGAGGCCCGACTCCTGCGCCCCGCTGCCGGAGATCCTGCGCCGCAACGGCTACAACACCTTCGCCTTCGGCAAGTGGCACCAGACGCCCACCTGGGAGACCTCCCGCTCGGGACCGTTCGACCGCTGGCCCGTCGGCGAGGGGTTCGAGCGCTTCTACGGATTCATGGGCGCCGAGACCGACCAGTGGTACCCGAACCTGTACGAGGGCACCACGCCGGTTCCGACACCGACCGAGCCCGGCTACCACCTCAGCGAGGACCTCGCCGATCGCGTCATCGCCGACATCCGCGAGCAGCAGGCCGTCACGCCCGACCAGCCGTTCTTCGGCTACCTCGCGTTCGGCGCCTGCCACTCGCCCCTCCAGGCGCCCCAGGAGTACATCGAGGCGTACCGAGGCCGCTTCGACCACGGCTGGGACGAGCAGCGGGAGCGGACCCTGGCCGCGCAGAAGGAGCTCGGCATCGTCCCCGAGGACTGCCGACTGAGCGAGCGCCCCGCGGAGATGGAGGCGTGGGCCGACCAGCCCGAGGACGCCAGGCGGCTGTACGCGCGCATGATGGAGGCGTACGCGGGCATGGCCACGCACACCGACGCGCAGGTCGGCCGGGTCGTGGACGCGCTGGAGGAGATGGGGGTGCTCGACGACACCCTGATCCTCTACGTCATGGGCGACAACGGGGCGAGCGCGGAGGCGGGCCCGGACGGCTGCGTCAACGAGTACGCGACGTACAACATCGTCCCGGCCACGGTCGAATCGATGCTGGAACGCGCCGACGAGCTCGGCGGCCCGACGCTCTACAACCACTACCCGGTGGGCTGGGCCCACGCCATGAACACCCCGTACCAGTGGACCAAGCAGATGGCCTCCCACTGGGGCGGCACCCGCGTCGGCACCCTCGTGCACTGGCCCGCCGGCATCGACGCACCGGGCGGCATCCGCGAACAGTTCACCCACGTCAACGACGTCGCGGCGACCGTCCTCGACCTCGCCGGCATCCCCGAGCCGACCTCCGTCAACGGCGTGGCGCAGAAGCCCCTTGAGGGCGTCTCCTTCGCGTACGCCCTGAATGACCCGGACGCCGCCGAGCGGCACACCACCCAGTACTTCGAGATCTTCGGCAACCGCGGCATCTACCACGAGGGCTGGTCCGCGTGCACCAAGCACGCGGTGCCGTGGGAACTCGACGGCGAGCAGCGGCCGTTCTCCGAGGACGTCTGGGAGCTGTACGCCCCCGGCGACACCAGCCAGTCGCACGACCTGGCGGCCGAGCAGCCGGACAAGCTGGAGCGGCTCAAGGAGTTGTTCCTCATCGAGGGCGCCAAGTACCACGTCTTCCCGCTGGACGACCGCAAGGCGGCGCGCGTGAACAGCGACGTGGTCGGCCGGCCCACGGTGGGCAGCGCGGACAGTGTCACCCTCTACCCGGGTATGCGCGCCCTGCACGAGTCCGTACTGCCGTCGACGCGCAACCGCTCCTGGACGCTCACCGCTGACGTGGAGGTCACCGAGGACACGGCACGCGGTGTGATCGCGGCCCAGGGCAGCCGGTTCGCCGGCTGGGCGCTGTACGTGCGCGAAGGCGCCCCGGTGTTCCACTACAGCTGGGTCGACGTGGAGCGCTACGAGATCGCCGCACCGGTGCCGATCGGCCCGGGCAGGCACGAGCTGCGCTACCGCTTCACCTACGACGGCGGGGGCGTCGGCAAGGGCGGTCTCGGCGAGCTGTTCGTCGACGGCAAGCCGGCCGGGTCCGTGCGCCTGACGCACACGGTGCCGTTCATCTACCACATGACGGACGGCCTGGACATCGGCGAGGACAACGGCAACCCGGTCACCGACGACTACGGGACCGTCCGGGGCGTGTTCACCGGCGGCCGCATCCACAAGGTCGTTCTCGACAGCGGCGACGACGCCCACCACGACCCGATGGGTGAGGCGAAGGCCAAGGCGTCGCTGCAGTAGAGCCGCGGTGGTACGGAGATGGCCCCGGGCGCGGAATCCGCGCCCGGGGCCATCTCCGCCGGTGGGGGGCTCACGCCTCCTTGGCCGCGGCGTAGCGGGCGGCCCCGCCCGTCAGGTAGTTGATGTCGCCCAGGCCCTGCGCCTGGGAGAGCTGGGCGGTAAGACCCTGGATGGTGACCGCGTCGAGCACCGAGTGGAACTGCCCGTCGTCGGAGAAGTTGATGTTCGCGCCGTAGACGACGTACAGCACGACGGTGTCCTCGGTGTTGCTCTCCGGCACGAAGAGCTTGTGGACGGAGGCACCGGGCTCGTACAGGTACGAACCCTCGGTCTGCGGCTGGTCCGGGTACTCCCGGTAGGCCCACGAGCCCTTGAGGGTGTACGCGTGCACGGCACCCGTGTGCAGGTGGATCGGGAGTTCCGCGCCGGGGGCGAAGTGGGCCAGCACGACCCACACGCCGACCTCGGGGTCGAGGAAGAGCGGCTGGTAGTGGATGCCCGGGCCGAGCGAGTCCTTGATCACCGGGATGTCGTTGACGTTCAGCGTCAGCAGCTCGCCCTGCGGGAGGGACATGACGGGAAGCTTGGCGGCGGAGGGCTGGTCGGCCATCTGCTCTCTCCTTGTTCTTGAGTGTTCTTGCACAGGTAGGTGAAGTTGCGTCAGTGAGCGGGGACGATGAGGACCTTGGCGTCCTTCTCGGGGTCGGAGAGGCCGCGGCAGGCGTCCACGACTCCGTCGAGGGCGACCCGGCTGGTGATGAGCGGTTCGGCCCTCAGCTCACCGGCCGCGAGATGCGCCAGGGTCTGGGCGAACTCCTCGACCGTGTAGTAGAGGGAGAAGACCAGGTCGATCTCCTTGAGTACGCCGAAGGTGGGCAGGAAGCGGTCCTCGGCCATGCACAGGCCGGCGACCACCACCCGGGAGCAGGCGGGGGCCCCGGCCAGCACCTGCTGGATGACACCGGGCACGCCGACGCACTCGAAGACCACGGACGGACGGAACGGCAGCGTCGGGAAGAGCGCGGTCTGGCGCCCGTAGCGGGCCGGGTCGTCGACCGCCGCCACCTCGTGCCAGGAGTCGTACGGAGAGTGCTCGTGCGGGTCGACGACGATGTCGGCGCCCAGTTCGGCGGCGAGGGCGCGGCGGGCGGGCGAGAAGTCCGCCGCGATGACCGGGCCGATGCCCCGCATTTTCAGCACGGAGATCACCGCGAGGCCGATCGGGCCGCAGCCGATGACGATCGGCACGTCGTCGTCCCCGAGCGCTCCGCGGTTGACGGCGTGCAGAGCCACCGCCAGCGGCTCGGTCAGCGAGGCGACTTCGCTTGTCAGTCCGTCGGGCACCGGCATCAGCAGCGCCTCGGTCAGCACCATGTACTCGGCGTAGCCGCCCGGCGCCTCGACGCCGCCGAAGCCCAGGTTCACGGGTACGGGCCGGGCGAGCATGGGGGGTGAAACGACGCGAGTACCCGGCGCGAACGTCCCCTCCGTCCCGGGTCCGTTGCGTACCACCTCGGCGCAGAACTCGTGGCCCAGCACGACCGGCCGGTCCGGGTCGAGCAGGTCGCCCCCGGTCACCGCCCTCACGCCGGCGGCGAGTTCGTGGCTGTGCGTCACACAGTGCAGGTCCGAGCCGCAGATGCCGTTGGCCAAGGTCCTGACCAGGACCTCGCCGGGGCCGGGGACGGGTATCGGCACCTCCGCGAGTTCGAGGCCGCCGTTCTGCAGTATTACCGCTTGCATGGTCATCAGGTCTCTCCGTAGGCGGTCGTCACATGGCCGGGGCGGCCGGCCTGGGCGGGCCGGTCGGGCCGGGTGTCATCCGGCGCTGTATCCGCCGTCGACCGGGATGGTCACGCCGTTGATCAGCCGGGCGGCGGGGGAGGCGAGGAACAGCGCGGTTCCCGCGAGTTCCTCGGGCTCGCTGAGCTGCCCACTGGGGATGCGGCTGACGATCGCCTCGGCCGCACCAGGCAGCGCTTCGAGCGGCGCGGTCAGGGCGGTGCGGATCCAGCCGGGCGCGATGCCGTTGACCCGGACGCCCTCGGCCGCCCAGGCCAGGGCCAGGGTCTTGGTCAGCTGGACGATGCCGGCCTTCGCGGCGCCGTAGGCCGGTACCAGCGGGGAGCCGAAGTAGCTGTACATCGATCCGACGTTGATGACGCTGCCGCCGGACGCGGCCAGCAGCGGCTGCAGGGCGGTCGCCACCGAGAAGGTGCCGGTCAGGTGGATGCCGACGATCTCCTCGAACGTGGCGAGTTCGTACTCCTCCATCGGCGCGGCACGGCCCGCGCACTGCACCAGCACGTCGAGGCGGGTCAGCTCGCCGGCCAGTGCCCGCACCGCGTCGGCGTCGCGGACGTCGAGCATCCGGTCGTCGATGCCTTCGCGCGTCTTCTCGGGCAGGGGCGCGAGATCCGTGGCGATCACGTGTGCTCCGGCTTCGACGAACGCCGTCGCGATGGCGCTGCCGATGCCACCGCGGCCACCGGTGATGAGGACATGCTTGCCTGACACGTCGAAGTTGACGGGCATCCAAGGGCTCCCTTGCTCCGGAACGGTGAGTGGCCCCAGCTTGCAACTCCACCCCTGCCAAGTCTTGACGTCAGACGACAAAGATTTGACACTCGGCGACATGAGTTCGTTGATCCGCTCAAGCTCCCTCACCGGGTTCTCCGCGCTCGTCACCTCCCTCGGTGGGCAGCCCGACCCGCTGCTGCGGCAGGCGGGCATTCGCCCGGAGGCGGTCGGCGACCCGGACGAGTACATCCAGTACCGCGCCCTGGTGACCGTCCTCGACCTCGCTGCCAGGCGGTACGACTGCCCCGACCTCGGGCTGCGCCTCTCCACCCACCAGGGCCTGGACATCCTCGGCCCGGTCGGCGTCATCGGCCGCCACGCCGCGTCGGTGGGCGACGCGCTCGACGGCATCACCCGGTTCCTCTACCAGTACAGCCCCGCGATCGAAATCGCCGTCGAGACCGAGGGGCCGGTCGCCCAGTACCACTTCCGCATCCGCCCGCGCGTGCGTCGAGGACTGATCGACCTGGCCCAGATCGGTGAGCTGTCCCTCGGCACCAGCCTGCAGATCTTCCGGATGCTCATCGGGAAGGAGTTCACCCCCCGCTCCGTTTCGTTCCTGCACCGGCCGGCCGAGGCCATGACCACGTACGAGAGCCACTTCGGCTGCCCGGTGGCCACGGAGCAGGACCACTGGGGATTCCGCTTCTCGGCGGACGCGCTGGAGCGGCCGGTCGAGGGCAGCGATCCGGCGGTGAGGCGGATGGTTCTCGAGTATTTGAGCGGCGTGGTGGGCGGCCTCGGGGGCAGCGGACTGCCGGCCGAGGTCCAGAGCGTGGTCAAACGGGCGCTGCCCACCCGGCGGTTCGGGCTGGAGGACGTCGCGGAGAGCTTCGCCGTGCACCCGCGCACGCTGCAACGACAGCTGGCCGCCCACGGGACCACGTTCCAGGAGATCGTCGACGACGTGCGCCGCGAGCTCGCCGACCGCTATCTCCGCACCACGGGCATGCCGTTGGCACAGCTCGCCGACGTCCTCGGATACAGCGAACAGAGCAGCTTCAGCCGGTCGTGCCGGCGATGGTTCGGCTGCTCTCCGCAGGCCCGTCGGGCGGCGTCGGCCTGACATCCGCCGTCCTGCGACGATGCCGCTCCTCCGCCGCGACCGCTTGCGGAACGGGCTTGTGGTCAAGGGGCTGCTGCCTGCGGTGGCCGAGGGGAATCCCTGGGTGCGGGAAGTGTGCGGCCGGCGGACGGCAACTCTCCGTCTGCTCATGCGAACGGCCCCGGAGGAGAAGGCCGAGGCCGCCGAGAAAAGCCCCTCCCCGGGGGGAGAAACCCCAGGTCAAAGCGGTAACGCGTTGTGCCCCCCCGGCAGGATTCGAACCTGTGCGACCCCTGCTTTAGGAGCGTGGTGCGGCGAGTTGGGGTCTGACCTGCGAGGTGACGACTTCGGTATCTGTCTGCTGTCGTCCCTGCCGGCAACCGAAGTTCCCCGTGAGTCCCCGCTCCATCTGGCGCGGTTGTGGCATGGAGAAAGTGGCCTGGCCGGCCAGAGCTGTCGCCGTTGGCCCGAAACCGAGCTTCGCTCAGTCCGCGCCCCTGTCGGGCGGTTGGAACGCGGCAGGAGTGGTCTGTGTTCGCCAATTGCGTACATGCAGCTCGCCGCCCTGACAAACTCGACCTGTGAGCTTCGTAGCTGACGCTTCGCCACTCCAGCGCGCGCAGTCTCGGGGCAGAGCTGGGGGGCCAGGTCATGTCGTATCCCGTAGAGCGTCCAAAAGGTAAGGCTCATACGCCTCCGTCGCGCGACATACGGAGGGGCACATGCCATTGTCAGAAGTGCGGATTGAAATTGCCCAGGGACACGCGGGGCCAATTGGGGCAGTGCCCCTGTGTGGACACGAAGTAGAAAACCGCGGTGGCAGCGATGTCACCGTGGGTTCAATTCCCACACCCACTGCAGGTTGAAGGCCCTTGACCAGCAGCATTGGTCGAGGGCCTGCGGCGTATCTACTGACTGCGGGTGACTGTGATTTCCTGTGGGTTCCGGTGCATCGGGCGCGGGTGGGGCACGGCGACACCACAGCTGCGGGGCGGCCCGCCTGCTACTGGTGCGGTCCAGGGGCTGGCTGTAGGCAAACCCTCCGTGCTGAACTGGCCGAGTGGATGGCGCTTTGACAAGCCTCGTAGCGGTTGCAGGGACTTTGCTTGGATCTTTCCTGACATACCTTCTTCAGCGAAGGACAGCGGACCGTGCAGAAGCCGTCACCTGGAGACGGCTGACCCGAGAAGAACGGCTGACGGCTTACAGCGGCTTTGCCGAAGCCGTCGTCGCCTACCGCCGAGCGCAGTACGACCCGTTCCGTCGACGAATGGAAGATCGAGACAGCCTGGCGCTTGTCGATGCACAGACGGAGTCGTACGCCCGCCGCATGATCGCGCAGCAAGCTCTATTCCGGGTCCAGCTTGTCACTGATGACTCGCGTCTCGTTCAGTCCGCAGAAGAAGCGCTCGAAGCCACCAGGATGATGGTGGAGGCCGCGGACAGGTCAAGCCTGGAGAGCAGCGCTGAACGGGCCAAGACGGCGCTCAACGCCTTCATACTTGCGGCGGGTAAACACATCCGGACTTGAGCTTGTTCGTCATCCGTTCACGCCGCTGCATGGCCTCCCGGGTCGCACCTGCCTGGCATCATTACCCACCACTCTCCCCAGCTTCCATCCCGTCCGTCCTGAACCACGACCGCTCGACTCTGCCTGGGTCGAAGGTAGTCGGGATGGAAGCCCGCAACGCGCACCACGAATCCGCCGGCACTCGCGAACGGCGCCCGTAGTGGCGCGTCTGTGGCACGAGCGTGCTCATGCGAAAGGGCCAGTTCGAGAGGATCAAGCCTCCGAACTGGCCCTTTGTGCTGTGCCCCCGGCAGGATTCGAACCTGCGACACCCGCTTTAGGAGAGCGGTGCTCTATCCCCTGAGCTACGAAGGCGGGGATCCGCCGGAAGCAGGCGCGAAAACCGGTCCGCTTGGGCGGCGGGTCTCACACTCGGCTTGCCGACAGTTCTGTGGTGGTCTGGCCTGCAAGGGCCGGGCCACCGCCGACAGTGTAGCGGGTGGGAAGAGGTCGGTCCTGCGGGTTGCCGGCCGCGTGCCCGTGGCGCGCGGCCGGTGAACCAGGAGCCGGCGGCTTCGTGCCGGCCTCGTCGCTCGGTACCGGCGGAGCATCGTCCGGGCGTGCGCCCGCAGTGTCTGCGCGTCTCTGTCTCCGCGTCCGGGGTCTTAGCGTCTGTGTCTCTGCGCGGAGGGCGACGTGGCGCAGGCCGGGATTCGTGCGGCGGTCGTACGGTCGCGCCGACGACCGGGCGTCCCGGTTCCCGGCCGCCGCCTGTTCAGTGGCCGCGGCCGGGAACCGGGACCTCCGCGCCGTCGAACTCCCGTCGCGCCTGCTCGACGCGGGGCAGGTTGTCCGCGGACCAGTTCGCGAGGTGGGCGAAGAGCGGCGCCAGACTGCTCCCGAGCGCGCTGATCTCGTACTCCACCCTGGGGGGAACCTCGGGGTGGTAGGTGCGGACCACCAGCCCGTCGCGCTCCATCTGCCGCAGGCGCTGGGTGAGCACCTTCGGGGTGATGGTGCCGATGTTGCGCTGCAGCACGACGAAGCGCTGGCGGCCGAAGGCGTGGAGTGTCCACAGGATCGGCGTCGTCCACCGGCTGAAGACGATGTCGAGCACCGGGGAGATCGGGCACGCCTGCTCCGGGGCCACTCCGGGCGAGCGGGCGGTCGTCCCGGCGCCCCGCGGGGCGGTGCTGGTGTCCATGGAGCCCTCCAGGTGATCGGCCGCTTTCCTTCAGGTAGCGACTTTACTGAGGATGCCGGCATCCAGGAAGGGGTCACCGGGCGGCCGTGCCCCGAGGGGCACGCAGGCCGGTTTCGAGGTCGCGGTCCGCTGCCAAGGAGCTGTTCCCCGCCGGACCCGGCACCCGACCGTCCCCGCCGGACCCGGCACCCGACCGTCCCCGTCGCGCGGCGCCCGCCGATCCCGCGGGCGCCGGCCGGGGAGGCCCGGTTGACGGGCGCACGGTGCGGGCATAGCGTCGCCGGGCCGCTGAGCCAGTCCGCTGCACCTGAGAGGCCGTTCGTGCCGCACACCGACCCCAGCAGTTCCCCTTCGCCCACGCCCGCCGACGATCCGGCCGCTCGCATCGAGGCGTCGCTGACCGGCCCCGGGGCCCCCTTCGCCGTGGCGCGCGCCGAGCACGGGCCGCTCGTCTACGCGCACGGGCCGCGCACCTTGCGGGAGTTCGTGGAGACCACCTGGGCCTTCGGTGACCACCCCTTCCTCGTTTCGGGTGAACGGGTCTGCTCGTACGGGGAGTTCTTCGCGGCCGCGTCGTCGCTGGCCCTGCGGCTCAACGGGACGTACGGGCTCCGCCCCGGGGACCGGGCCGTGGTGGCGATGCGCAATCATCCCGAGTGGCAGATCGCGTTCTGGGCGGCGCAGCTGGCAGGTCTCGTCGCCGTGCCGCTCAACGCGTGGTGGACGGAGGACGAGTTCGTCCACGCCCTCGACGACTGCGAGCCGAGGGTCCTGCTGGTCGACGGGGAGCAACTGCCCAAGACCGCGGCCTGGGGCCGGAAGGCCGGGGCGCGCTTCGTCGTCTTCCACCACGAGGGGGAGGTGCCGGAAGGGGCCGAGCGGTACGCGGACCTGCCCGAGCCCGACCCGTCGGCGGCGCCGCCCGACGTGGAGGTCCGGCCCGAGGACGACGCCACGATCATCTACACCTCGGGCACCACCGGGCGGCCCAAGGGCGCCGTCGCCACCCAGCTCGCGCAGGCCGGTGCCGCCCTCAACCCGCGCTACCAGGCGGCTGCCTCGGCGCTGGGCCGTGGAGTCATCCCGGGGCAAGGGGAACCGCCGGTCACCCTGATGACGTTCCCGTTCTTCCACGTCGCGGCGTTCACCAGCCTCTACGCCGCCATGGCGGCGGGCGGCACCCTCGTGCTGATGCCCAGGTGGGACGCGGGCGAGGCCCTGCGTCTGATCCGCCGGCACCGGGTCACCCACTACGCGGGAGTTCCGGCGACGGCGCTCCAACTGCTCGCGGCCGCGGACGCTGCCGGCGACGGTCTGGAGAGCCTGACGGGGCTGAACACGGGTGGCGCGGCGGCTCCTCCGGACCTGGTCGCCCAGCTCACGGCCCGGCACGGCGAGCGGATCGAGCCGCGCAACGGCTACGGCCTGACCGAGACCAGTGGCGGGGTGCTGGCCAACTTCGGTGGCGCGTACCGGGCGCACCCGGAATCCGTCGGCACCCCGACACCGGTCACCGAGGTGCGGATCGCCGGTCCGGCGGGGGAGCCGCTCGCGGACGGGGAGCCCGGCGAGCTGTGGCTGCGCGGTCAGTCCCTGGTCCGCGGCTACTGGCGCGACGAGGCGGCGACCGCCGGGGCGTTCACCGGCGGCTGGTTCCGTACGGGGGATCTCGCGGTTCTCCGGGACGGGCGGGTGGCCGTCGTCGACCGGATCAAGGACATGGTGATCCGGGGCGGGGAGAACGTGTACTGCGTGGAGGTCGAGGCCGCTCTGCACGACCATCCCGATGTCGAGGACGCGGCGGTGCTCGGCGTCCCGCATCCGGTGCTGGGTGAGGAGGTCGCGGCGGTCGTCCGGCTGCGCCGGGGTTCCACGGCCACGCCCGACGTCATCAGGGCGCACGTGGGCCGGAGCCTGGCGGCGTTCAAGGTGCCGTCCCACGTCCTGCTGACCCAGGACCCCCTGCCGCGGAACGCCACGGGGAAGGTGCTCAAGCGGGAGCTGCGCGGGGCGCTCCAGGAGCATGTGGAGGGCGGGGACCGGGCGCTCAGGGCCGAGTGATCCTGACCCGGTAGTTCCCGTCGTCGTCCTTCTCCAGCACGGATATTCGTACGCCGTCGGTCCGGTCGGTGAACGTCTCGCCGGGCTGGAACGGGGCGTCGGAGAGCTCGGCGTGGACGTTGGGCCGCCGGGTGCAGCCGCCGCTGTCCTCGGTGCTGTCCTCGACGGAGACGGGGCCCTGGCCGGTGTCCACGTCGGAGCTCACCTTGTAGATGAGGACGCCGGGCCGGCAGACGGCCTCGTCGTTGCCCTCGGGGGTCCGTACCTCCACCGCGTAGCCGGACTGCGCGCTCACGGGGACGAAGGCGAGCTTCGGTCCGCCCGTCGTGGCCAGTGGTCCGAGGAGGTGTTCGCTGGTCCCGGGCATGGCGGCACAGCTGACCTGGTCGCCGTCCAGCCAGCCGAGCTTCCACTTGTGCCAGCCCAGGAGGTCGTTGTTGGCCCCCCAGTCCTCGGACATGATGTCCCAGTGGCCGACGGAGCCGCCGCCCTCCATCGTGTAGAGGTCGGGCAGTCCGAAGACGTGCCCGTTCTCATGGGGCAGGACCCGGTAGCCGGTCTCGGCGTAGGAGCCCGAGCCGTCGTCCTGCCGGCTGTAGACGAAGGACGTGTTGGCGAGCGGGGTGCCGTCGGCGAAGGGGGCGTCGTCGTTGCCCGAGAAGGTCACCGACAGGACGGTGTCGAGCGCGGAGGGGCCGGCGTTCGGGGTGACCAGCACGTTGACCAGGTCGTACGCCGAGAAGTCGACCTTCGGGTCGGCGACGGCCACCAGGTCCTTGACCATCGCGCGGTAGCCGGGTTCGTAGGGTGAGCCGCGTTCGATGCCGTACTCGGAGAACGGGAGCGGCATCCGCAGCCAGTCCTTCACGGGTGCTTCGGGCACGTAGGTGAGGCGCCCGTAGGAGCTGGTGCGGAACCAGTCGGAGGTCTGCGGGAAGAACTCCGCGAGCCGGTCCGCCGCTGGTTCCTCCGCCTGCGCGTCGGGGAAGTCGATCATCAGGTTGAGGGCTCTGATCTGGCCGGTCGAGCGGGCGTATCCGGGGGGTGTCGGCATCCCCTCCGACATCTGTACGCCCATGGCCGTGGGTATCCGGCACGGCCCGAGGCCTGTCCCGCGTGGTGCCGCCACCGGCCCGGCCGAGGCGCGGCTGGCGATGGGGAGGGTGGAGCTGGCCGATGCCATCGTGGCGATGACGAGGGCGGTCGCTCCGGCGAGCGCGATCGGGCGGCGGTATCGGCGTATCCGGTGGCGGGGCTGCTGCATAGGGCGTCGCCTTCGGGTCCGCGGCAGTCGGCCGGCCCTGACTGCGCTCTGGCGATCAGCCTCTGCCGGGCGGTGGTGGACCGCTCGCTGGGTGCGCCGATGGAGGGTATTCCGACGCGGGAGGTGTGTGGCGCAGGTCACATATGCGTGGGAAATAACCGGGGACCCTCTCCCCGTTTGCACCTGTGTCCCCAGTGAAACGGGGATGCGGTCCCCGGTTCCACCGGGAGGCCGGACAGACACCTGAAGGGAAGGGCCGTGGTCGTGGAGTCCGCCGCCGGAACCGCCTCCTGCGCCGCACAGCGCCGTACGCCCCGTCCGCGGGCCGACGCGCTGCGCAACCGGGAGCGGATCGTGACGGCCGCGCGCGAGATGTTCGTCGAGTACGGGCCGGACGTGCCGCTCGACGAGGTCGCGCGACGGGCCGGGGTCGGCAACGCCACGCTCTACCGGAACTTCCCCGACCGGGCGGCCCTGATCCATGAGGTCGTGCTCGCCGTCACCTCCCGCACCACCGACCGGTTGGAGGAGGCCGTCGCGGCCGAGTCCGACCCCTTCGCCGCGCTCAGCCGCTTCGTGCACGCGGCGGCCGACGAACGGATCGGCGCCCTGTGCCCGATGCTGTCCGGCGGCTTCGACGGCGACCATCCAGAACTGCTCAGCGAGCGCCGTCGCCTCGAAGAGGCGGTGGAAGGCCTCGTGGAGCGCGCCAAGTCCGCGGGGAGGCTGCGCACCGACATCGCCGTCGGTGACATTCTCGTCGCCCTCTCCCAGCTCACCCGGCCGCTGCCCGGCATCGCATGCCCGGACATCGACCGGTTCACCCACCGTCATCTGCAGCTCCTCCTGGACGGCCTGGAAGCCCCGGCCCGCTCCGAGCTGCCTGGATCGGCGGCGACCTTGGAGGTCCTGCGCAGCGGCCGCTGACGCCCGCGCACCGGAGAACGACACCCCTCAGACCCCCGGCCCCCAGCGGGCCCCACCAGCCCTGCGACCGGGCGGGACCCGACACGGGTCCGGCCGCCGGTCCCTCCCGCCCTTTTTCGGTCCCGTACCCGGCCCGCTCGCGCGGCCCGTCCGCGGACTCAGCAACTCCTCGTGTCCTTAGGTGGCTACTCCCATGTCGAAAACAGCCGGCACACTCCCGGATCCCAGCCGCTGGAAAGCGCTGGCCTTCATCGCCCTCGCCCAGCTGATGGTCGTGCTCGACGCGACCATCGTGAACATTGCCCTGCCCTCGGCCCAGACGGACCTGGGCATCTCCGACGGCAACAAGCAGTGGGTCATCACGGCCTATGCCCTCGCCTTCGGCGGGCTGCTGCTCTTCGGCGGACGCATCGCCGACCTCTGGGGCCGCAAGCGCACCTTCGTGGTGGGCCTGATCGGTTTCGCCGCCGCCTCCGCGCTCGGCGGCGCGGCGCAGGGCGAGGCCATGATGTTCGGCTCCCGCGCTCTGCAGGGCGTCTTCGGCGCGCTGCTCGCACCGGCGGCGCTCTCCCTGCTCGCCGTGATGTTCACGGACGCCAAGGAGCGTGCCAAGGCCTTCGGTATCTACGGAGCGATCGCCGGTGGCGGTGGCGCGGTCGGCCTGATCCTGGGCGGCTTCCTGACCGAGTACCTGAACTGGCGCTGGACCTTCTTCGTCAACATCCCGTTCGCGATCGTCGCCGCCGTCGGCGCCTATCTCGTCATCCGTGAGCCGGCCGGCGGCCGCAACCGCTCGCCGCTCGACATCCCCGGCGTCGCCCTGTCCACGCTGGGCCTCGTCTCGCTGGTCTACGCCTTCACCCGCGCCGAGTCGGCCGGCTGGTCGGACTCGCTGACCATCGGAATGTTCGTGGCCGCGGCCGTGCTGCTGCTGGCCTTCGTCGTCACCGAGTCGCGCGTGAGGTCGCCGCTGCTGCCGCTGCGCGTCGTGACCGACCGCAACCGCGGCGGCGTCTACCTCTCGCTGGGACTCGCCATCATCGCGATGTTCGGGCTGTTCCTCTTCCTGACGTACTACCTCCAGGTGGTCAAGGGCTACACCCCGGTCAAGACCGGCTTCGCGTTCATGCCGATGATCGTGGGCATGATCACCGGCTCCACGCAGATCGGCGCCCGGCTCATGACCCGGGTCCCGCCGCGGCTGCTGATGGGCCCCGGCTTCCTGGTGGCGGCCGTCGGCATGCTGCTGCTGACCCAGCTGGACATCGACACCTCGTACGCGGCCGTCATCCTGCCCGGACAGCTGCTGCTCGGCCTGGGCATGGGTACGGCGTTCATGCCGGCCATGTCCCTGGCCACCCACGGCATCGAGCCGCGTGACGCGGGTGTGGCCTCCGCGATGGTGAACACCTCGCAGCAGGTCGGTGGCGCCATCGGTACGGCGCTGCTCAACACCATCGCAGCCAGTGCCACCACCGCCTACGTCGTGGACCACGCCGCCGGTGCGAGTGATCCCCAGCTGCTCCAGCTGCAGGCCATGGTCAGCGGCTTCGCCGCGGCGATCTGGTGGGCGGTCGGCATCCTGGCCGCCGCCTCGGCGATCGCGGTGACCCTGATCAACACCGGTCGCCCGGGTACCGGTGCCCCCGACGGCTCGGGGGACCGGGCGGACGGGGTCGAGGACGAGTTCAGGATCCCCGTCGTCGCCCACTGAGTGCCGCGCCGGTCAGGGGCCCCCGCCCGCCCGGCGTGGTGGCCCCTGACCGGTTCCGGCCCGCCGGCCCCGGCTCCGACTGCCCTGGTTCCGCTCAGCGGAGCCAGGGCAGATCCGCGTCCGTGCCCTCCGGCTGCAGGCCGGTGGCGATGACCTGCATGATCTCGCCGAGACTCTGTACCTGCTGAGGGCTGAGCCGGGCGAACATCGCCTGGCGCACCGCTTCGACGTGCCCGGGGGCGGACCGCGCCAGCATGGCGTGGCCCTCGTCGGTGAGGACCGCGTTCTGGCCGCGTTTGTCGGAGGGGCAGTCCTCGCGGCGGACCCAGCCGTTCTTCTCCAGCCGGGCGACGGCGTGCGAGAGGCGGGAGCGGGTGATCTTGGCGTCCTTGGCCAGCTCGGTCATGCGCTTCTGCCGCCGGGGGGCCTGCGAGAGGTTGACGAGCAGTCCGTAGTAGATGTGCGGCATGCCCGCGTCGCGCTGCAACTGGCGGTCGAGGTGGTCCTCCATGAGCGTGGTGGCGTGGAGGTAGGCGCGCCACACGCTCTGCTCTTCGTCGGTGAGCCACCGGGGCCCGCCGGGGGATGCCGTGGTCATGTACTCCACTGTACGACCTTTTCTTGAAAGTTGAACTAGATAGAGCTAAGGTCTCCGGTAGTTGGACCTTGAAGATTCAAGGATGTGGCCCCGAGGGGCCTGTCCGTCGAATCCCCGGTGCTCGCGCAGATGTCCGTGCCCGGTACCTGTAGAGAACACACATACCTTGATCGTCAGAGGAATGGGAGTGCCATGACAGTCACCGCGGAGCGCATGCCCGCCCTGTACCTCTCCCACGGCGCCCCGCCGCTCGCCGACGATCCGGTCTGGCCCGGCCAGCTGGCCGCCTGGTCGGAAGGGCTGCCGCACCCGAAGGCCATTCTGATGGTCTCCGCCCACTGGGAGGAGGCCCCCCTCGCCCTCGGGGCCACCGAGGCGGTGCCGCTGGTCTACGACTTCTGGGGATTTCCGGAGCACTACTACGCGGTGCGGTACGCCGCCCCGGGCGCCCCGAAGCTCGCGGACGACGTCCGCAAGCTGCTGCGCGGCGCCGGGACCCCGGTCCAGGACATCCCCGACCGCGGCCTCGACCACGGCGCGTACGTGCCGCTGGTCGAGATGTTCCCGGCCGCGGACATCCCCGTCCTGCAGATCTCCCTGCCGACGCTCGACCCGCAGAAGCTGATGGCGGTCGGGCGCAAGCTCGCCCCGCTGCGCGACGAGGGCGTCCTGATCGTCGGGAGCGGCTTCTTCACGCACAACCTGGCGGCGCTGCGCCACGCCGGCGGCGGCACCCCCGGCTGGTCGGCCGAGTTCGACGACTGGGGGAACCGGGCGCTCCAGGCGCAGGACATCGACTCCCTGCTGGACTTCGAGCACGCGTCACCGGCGGGCCGCCTCGCCCATCCGCGTACCGAGCACTTCGCCCCGTTGTTCGTCACCCTCGGTGCGGCGGAGAGCGATCTCGATCAGGGCCGCACCGTCATCGACGGCTTCTGGATGGGTCTGGCGAAGCGTTCGGTGCAGTTCGGCTGAGCAACGGCTTCTCGTACCAGGCGACGTCCCAGTACCGGCCGAACTTGCGGCCGACCGCGGCGTAGGCGCGGTGGAGGTCCTCGTCCGCCAGCGCCTCGAAAAGGGCCCGGTAGAGAAGGGCGCCGATGCCGCGGCCCGTGGCGTCGGGGGCGCAGTACACGCTCACCTCGACGGAAGTGCTGTAGGCCGCCCTCGGGCGGTACGGGCTGCCGGCGGCATAGCAGAGGACATGCGAAGCGTTGTCACGGGTACCCGGGTCGAGAGCAACCAGGAGCCGGTGGGGGCCGTCTTCCGGGTGGGAGCGCAACCACGGCAGGCGCTGGTCCGGGGTGAAGGCGACCGTGTCGAATGTGAGCGCCGTCTCACGGACGTCATGGTTGCAGATGTCGGTGAGGGCCGCCAGATCCGCCTCGACGCCGGGCCTGACCTGCACTTCTGCGGGTATCTGCACCATGTGTCCTCGCGTTGGGGGCGACAGGGTACTGCATGATCTCGAAAGTGAATGGCCTCCGTGGGAATTCTGTCCGGATTCCAGTCGTTGTTTCCATCGGATGCAGGGCACCCGAAAGGGTGTCGCGACCTACTCAGCAAGGGAGCACGCATGGCAACCCGTGCCGTCGCCCGTCGTTCGTCCGCCAGCACCGGCGGGACCGACCGGGCAAGCAGTGTTCGCGCCGTGGGCGGGGAGATCGCCGATCGCGACCTGGTCGGCATGTACCTGGACGAGATCGCTCGCACACCGCTGCTCGACGCCGCCAAGGAGGTCGAGCTCTCGCAGACGATCGAGGCGGGCGTCTTCGCCCAGCAGATCCTCGCGGGTGAGGTGGAGAGCGAAGCCGGCGGAGCGACGCGTGAGGAGCTGGAGGCGCTGGTCGCCGAGAGCGAGCGCGCCAAGGACATATTCATCCGTTCCAACCTCCGTCTCGTCGTTGCCGTGGCCAGGCGCTACCCGAGGGCGGGTCTGCCCCTGCTCGACCTGATCCAGGAGGGGAACGCGGGCCTGGTGCGCGCGGTCGAGAAGTTCGACTACGCCAAGGGCTTCAAGTTCTCGACGTACGCCACGTGGTGGATCCGGCAGGCCATCACCCGCTCCATCGCCGACCAGTCGCGCACGATCCGGCTCCCCGTCCACCTCGTGGAGGAGCTCGGGAGGATCCGGCGCGTACAGCGTGAGTTCAACCGTGAGAACGGTCGCGACCCGGACCACTCCGAGATCGCCGCCGAGCTCGACTCCAACGCCGAGCGCGTCGGCAACGTCCTGGACTGGGCCCGTGACCCGGTCAGCCTGAACATGTCCGTGGACGACGACGGCGACACGCAGTTCGGGGACCTGCTGGAGGACACCTCCGCGGTGTCGCCCGAGCAGTCGGTGATGACGCTGCTGCGCAGCGAGGAGCTCGAGGACCTGATCGGCAAGCTCGACAACCGCACCGCTTCCATCATCAAGATGCGGTACGGGATCGAGGACGGCCGCGAACGCACCCTCACCGAGGTGGGCAAGCAGCACGGTCTGACACGGGAGCGGATCCGCCAGATCGAGAAGCACGCATTGCTCGAATTGAAGCGAATGGCTCACGACACGGGCTTTGACGCTGCGGCGTGAGCCGATAACCCGTAATCTCCACATCAAGCCGGTTCGCACCGGCCCGACGACCGGTCTCCTTCCGGTCCCATGAGCTGAGTCCCGGCGCCCACCCCCCCCGGCGCCGGGGCTCATTCATGTCCGGCCCACTCCGGGGCCGGGGACGCGGCGCGGGACAGACGGGCGCCCAGGACGCCGAGGTGCTCCACCAGCTCCGGCGGACCATGCACCTCGAACGCGCAGTCCACCAGGGCCAGCCTCAGAGCCACCCACTCCAGCGAGCTCCTGGTCCGCGTGCGCAGCCGGCAGCCGTGTTCGCCCGCGGGCTCCGGCGCGCCGAACTCCGCGGGCAGCCGGGCCGCCACGAAGCCTGCCGGTGCTGCGAACGTCACGTCGACGGACAGCTCCGGCTGCGCGCGGGACATCGAGCGGCTGAGGAGCTCGGCGGCGTCCTCGCTCTCGACGGGCAGCTCGCGCGGGGTGAAGCGGGCACCCGTGGCGAACGGCTCGCTCACCCGGTCCACCCGGAAGGTTCGCCAGTCCTCACGGTCCAGGTCGTACGCGACGAGGTACCAGCGGCTGCCGGTGCTCACCAGCCGGTACGGCTCGGTCTGCCGCTTCGTCGCGGCGCCGTCCCCGGCGCGGTAGGCGAAGCGCAGCCGTTCGCGCGCGGTGACGGCCGAGGCGATCGCCGTGAGCGTCCGGGGATCGATGGTCGCGCCGTCGCCGCGGGTGAGGGGCACCGTGGCGTTCTGCAGGGAGGAGACCCGGTGCCGCAGCCGTGACGGAAGGACCTGCTCCAGCTTGGCCAGCGCCCGCACGGACGCCTCGTCCACGCCCTCGATGGCATGTCCGGCTCCGGCCCGCAGCCCCACCGCGATGGCCACGGCCTCCTCGTCGTCCAGCAGGAGAGGCGGCATGGCGGTCCCCGCGACCAGACGGTAGCCGCCGATCGAACCGCGCGTCGCCTCGACCGGATAGCCGAGGTCGCGGAGCCGGTCGATGTCACGGCGGATGGTGCGCGGACTGACCTCCAGCCGTCCGGCCAGTTCGCCGCCCGGCCACTCGCGGGGCGTCTGGAGGAGCGACAGCAGTTTCAGCAGTCGTGCCGGGGTGTCGGTCATGGGTACAGGATGCCGGGCCATCAGGTCACTATCTGACCTGATGGGCTTCTAGGTTCCTGCCATGACTTCATCCGAATCCCTGCCGGCCTCGGCAGCCGCCCGCACGGCGTCAACGGGGCCGGCCGCACCGCAGGACCCCACGGACCGGCGCCGCTGGTTCGCGCTCGCGATCGTGATGACCGCGGCCTTCATGGACCTGGTCGACGTCACGATCGTCAACATCGCCATCCCGAGCATCACACGGGACACCGGCGCCTCCTTCACGTCGATCCAGTGGATCACCGCCGGGTACGCGCTGGCCTTCGCCGCGGGGCTGATCACCGGCGGCCGGCTCGGTGACATCCACGGCCGCAAGCGGCTCTTCCTCGTCGGCATCGGCGGCTTCACGATCGCCTCCGCCCTCTGCGGCTTCGCCGTGAACCCCGAGATGCTGGTCGCCTCGCGCATCCTGCAGGGCGGCATGGCCGCGCTGATGGTGCCGCAGGTGCTGTCGATCGTCCACGCCACCTTCCCCGCGCACGAGCGAGGCAAGGTCTTCGGTCTGTTCGGCGCGATCGTCGGGCTCGGCGCGGTGTCCGGGCCCCTGCTGGGCGCACTGCTCACCGAGTGGAATCTCTTCGGTCTCGAGTGGCGGCCGATCTTCCTGATCAACCTGCCGGTCGGCATCGCGGGACTTCTGCTGGGGCGGAAGTTCATCAGCGAGTCCAAGGCACCGAAGGCACTCAGGCTGGACCTGACGGGAGTGGCCCTGGTGACCCTCGGCCTCCTCATGCTGCTCTACCCGCTGACCCGGGGGCGCGAGCTGGGCTGGCCGCTGTGGGGCCATCTGTCGATGGCCGCGAGCCTCCTGGTGTTCGCGGTGCTCGTCGTCTTCGAGCGCCGGAAGGCCGACCGCGACGGCTCGCCGCTCATCGAACTGTCGCTGTTCCGGGTGAAGAGCTTCGCGGCGGGCACCGCCGTCCAGCTCACCTTCGGCGTCGTCATGGGCATCTTCTTCCTGGTCTGGACGCTCTACCTGCAGATGGGGCTCGGCTGGAGCGCCCTGCGGGCCGGTACGACGGGAATCCCGTTCTCGATCGCCGTCTCGTGCGCCGCCGGGATCTCCGTGCAGAAGCTGGTGCCCCGCTTCGGCCGCAAGGTGCTCCAGGCGGGAGCGCTGCTGATGATCGCCGGGTTGCTGCTCTACATCTGGGAGGCCGGGCGCTACGGACCGGACATCAGCTCCTGGCAGATGGCGCTTCCGCTGGTGGTCATGGGTGTGGGCATGGGGCTGATCGTGGCCCCGCTGACGGACGCGGTGCTCTCCGAAGTGCCGAAGGAGCACTCCGGCTCGGCATCCGGTCTGATCAACACCGTCCAGCAGATGGGTACGGCTCTGGGGCTCGGCCTCGTCTCGGTCGTCTTCTTCGGCGCGATCGGTGACCGGCTGCCGCCGGAGGAGATGCGTGCGGCGTTCGTGGACGCGTTCCAGCAGTCGCTCTGGTGGGTGTCCGGGGTGCTCGCGGTGATCTTCCTGGTGATGTTCGCCCTCCCCGCGAGGCCCCGGGTGCACCTGGAGGGCGGGGAGGACGACACGGCCCTCGTACGGGCCCAGGGCGACGCGCCCCCGAAGGAGTCCGTACTGGCGGGCTGAACCGGCCTGCGGGTTCAGCCTGTACTGGCGGGCTGAACCGGCCCGAGGGTTCAGCCTGTACCGGCGGGCTGGAACGGCCCGAGGTTTCAGCCTGTACCGGCGGGCTGTACCGGCTCGCGGTGCCGGTTCAGCAGATCCGGGTGCGGTTCTCCATGGCCAGGCGCGCGGCCCGCTCCTCGTCGTAGACCTCGCACATGTGGCGGCCGTCGGGAGTGGCCGTGTGCTCGACCTCCCACAGGCTCGTCTCGGTGCCGTCCAGGAGGAGGAAGGCGTGCTCGTAGAGCGTGAAGCCGGCGTCCCGTCCGTCGACGCGGTACTGGCGGCCGAAGACCTGGGTGATGTGGTGGGCGAAGGCCGCCCGGAGCAGCCTCGCCGTCCCGTCGCCCGGGCGGTCGCCGTTCTCCGCGCGGCGCAGGACGCGGCGGGCGTGGTCGGCGGAGTTGTCCTGGGCGTACATCCGAGGCAGGGGGGCCGGGGGGACGCTCATGAGCAGGGTGAGGGCCTCCAGGTCCTCCCGGAGGCCCTCGTCACCGAGGGCGGGGGTGTCCCAGAAGCTGCCGGCGAGGCGCGCGGCGGCGATCTGCGCGTCGCTCTCGCTGTCGTACAGCTCGTGCCGGCGGGGAGCCGGGATGTCCCTGCCGCCGCCGTGCACCAGCTCCCACAGGGTGAGCGCGGTGCCGTCGGAGAGCAGGTAGGTGTGCCGGTAGGTCTCGCGGTGCAGCACGGCGCTGTGGTGGGACGAGTACAGGGCACTGCTGTGCGCCAGCGCCGTCCCGAGCCGGTCGACCGTGGCGTCGGAGAGATCGAAGGAGTTGAGGGCGCATCGCAGGAGTCGCTCGAGGTGCTGCTCGGTTGTCTCGTACGGATCGCTCAAGGTGCTGTCTCCAGGCCGTTGCCGCGTGTTACCCGATGCGTGCATAACGTAGTCCCTGGGTCTGACATCGTGACCGGGGTTCGCGAAAAACGTACCGCGCACGCAGAAAGTTCCCGGTCCGCCCGCGGTCTCACGCGAGAGGTTCCCGGCAGTCCCCCGATGCGCCGTAGAGCTCGCTGTACGACGGGTACGTGCCTCCGGGACCGTCGACTCCGCGAGCCGCCCTGGCGGCCTTCACGACGGCGCGGGCCAAGGCGTCGGCCCCGGCGGCCAGGATGTCGTTGAGTGCCGCGACGGGCTCCGGGGGCAACGGCCGCCGGTCGGTGGAGAGCGCGAAGACGGTGTCCCCGTCGGTGAGCAGGTGGACCGGGCGGACGGCGCGCGCCAGCCCGTCGTGCGCCGTGCCCGCGAGCTTCTGCGCCTGGGCGCGGGTGAGGGAGGCGTCGGTGGCGACGACGGCGATCGTCGTGTTGAAGACCCCGTTTCCCTGAGCTCCGTCCGCCCCCGCTCCGTTTCCGCGTGCTCCGTCCGCCCGCTTTCCGTCCTGCCCCGCCCCGACCTGCCCCGCTCCGTCCTCCCGGGTGCCGTGCTCCGCCGCCGCGGCCTCCTGTGCGCGCCGGATCTCCGCCAGCCGGTGGAGAGCGGCCTGGTGGACCGCGGGTCCGGGGGGCACGGGCGGCTCTCCCGCGCCGTACTCCCCGTACAGCACCCCGGTGCGTGGATCGACCACAGAACCCGCCGCGTTGACGACCGCCAGGGCGGCCACCGTGGTTCCGGAGGCCAGCCGCACGCTCGCCGTCCCGACGCCTCCCTTGAGACGGCCGGCCACCGCGCCCGTACCGGCGCCCACCGTCCCCTCCGGGACCCGCGCGCCCTGTCCCGAAGCGGCGGCCGCCTCGACGGCGGCCCGGCCGGTCGCGGCGTCGGGGCGGGCCCGCCAGTCGCCGCCCCGGCCGAGATCGAAGAGGCAGGCCGCCGGCACCACCGGGACCACCTGGGAGGGGTCCCGGCCGACCCGGACCCCGCGCCCCTGCTCCTCGAGCCAGGCCATCACGCCTGACGCGGCGTCGAGCCCGTAGGCGCTGCCGCCGGTGAGGACGACCGCGTCGATCCGCTGCACCAGGTTGCGGGGGTCGAGCGCGTCCGTCTCCCGGGTGCCGGGCCCGCCTCCGCGTACGTCGACCGCCGCCACGGCCCCGCCCTCCGGGGCGAGGACGACGGTGGTCCCGCTCAGGGCGCCCTCACCCGGAACAGAGGCGTGCCCGACGCGGAGCCCCGCCACGTCCGTCAGCGCGTCCAGGGGGCCAGGAGCGGGCGGTGCCTCGGTCGTCTCCTCGGGCATGACGAACTCCTCGTGGGTGCGGTGGTGCTGTGTACCGGCGAACGTACAGGCGGCGGCCGGGGGAGCGGAGGCGTACCGCGGCTCCGGCCGGCACGCGGGCCACCTGGGCGACGCGGTCACACCATAGGGGCGCATAACGGGACTGATCGCCCCACGCGGTCCTACGGTGGCCACGTGACCGAGCCGTCAGAACCGCCCGCCGCCGAGCAGTCCGAGCAAGGTGCCCCCGCCGGTACGTCCGGCGGTCCGGCCGCCCGGACCGCCGGACCGGAGCCCTCCGTCGCGGTGAGGGCGGCCCGGAGACTTCCGCGCTCCGTCCACGGCCGCGCGACCCTCGCGGGCACGGTCGTCTCCGGCCTCCTGATTCTCGCGATCGTGTTCGGCAGCCGCCTGCTCCACGACTTCGACTCGGCGCTGCTCCCGTACGCCGTCGCCACGGTCTTCCTCGCCTTCGGGGTCGCCTACCGCTACACGGTCTGGGTCTCGGCGCCCGGCGCCCGACGGCTCTTCAGGAAAGGCTGGAGCAGCCTCTTCTCGGCCGAGAACTTCCGCAAGGCACCCACCGCCCTGCCGAAGATGGCCGCGACCTACCTGGGCTTCCAGAAGTTCCTCGGCGCCCGCTCCCACGCGCGCTGGGCCGCCCACCAGCTGATCTTCTGGGGCTGCATCCTCGCCGCACTGATCACCTTCCCGCTGACCTGGGGCTGGTTCACCTTCACCTCCGGCAGCGGCTCCGGGCCTGGCTACGAGATGCGCGTCTGGGGCATCAAGATCATCGGATTCGACTCGCTGAACATCGTCGGCTGGCTGATGTTCCACGGTCTGGACATCGCCGCCGTGCTCGTCATCCCCGGCGCCGGGTACTTCCTCTGGCGCCGCATGAAGGACCGCGGGGCGATCACCGGACAACGGTTCGCCTACGACATGGTGCCGCTGCTCGCCCTGATCATCGTCTCCGTGACCGGTCTGCTGCTCACGTTCTCGTCGATCTTCCTGCACGGCGGGGGCTACGAGTTCCTGGCGGTCCTCCACATGGTGTCGGTGGTCTTCACCCTCATCTACATCCCGTTCGGGAAGTTCTTCCACATCGTGCAGCGCCCGGCAGCGGTCGGCATGCAGCTCTTCAAGTACACCGGGCGCCAGGACGACAAGGTCTTCGCCTGCCACCGCTGCGGGCAACCCATCGACACCGGGCCGTACGTCGAGAATCTGCGCGGCACCATGCGCGACCTCGAACTGGGCTTCGACGCATGGGCCGAATACTGCCCCCGCTGCAAGCGGGTACTGCGCGGCAACGCCTATCTCACCCAGGTCAAGAAGGGCTTCAAGTGACCGCGGACCCCCACGCCGCCGACGGCCGTACCGTCCTCCCCCTCGATCCCGCCCTGGCCCCGCCGGGCACCCGAGGCTTCCGGGACGCGGGCGGCATCCCCGCCGACCGGTGGCACGCCGACCAGAACGGCGAGACGCTCGTCCCCACCCACTGCTGCTTCTGCGGGGTCCAATGCGGGATGTACCTCCGGGTGGACCGCGGAGGCAAGGTCTTCGGAGTGGAGCCCCGCAACCACGACATCAACCGCATGCGGCTCTGCCCCAAGGGCATCAGCGCCTACCAGCAGGTCAACCACCCCGACCGGCTCACCGCCCCCCTGATGCGCCGCTCCCGGGACGAGGAGCTGCGGGAGGTCTCCTGGGACGAGGCCCTCGACTTCACCGTCTCCGAGATCAGGCGGATCCAGCAGGAGCACGGACGGGACGCCTTCGGGGTGCTCGGCGGGGCGAGCCTCTTCTCGGAGAAGACCTATCTGGTCGGCAAGTTCGCCCGGGTGGCGCTGCGGACCAAGCACGTCGACTACAACGGCCGGCTCTGCATGGTCAGCGCCGCCGGCGCCAACAAGCTCGCCTTCAACATCGACCGGGCCGGCAACCCCTTCTCCGACATCCTGCTCACCGACTGCCTGCTGCTCGCCGGAGCCAACGTCGGCGAGTGCTTCCCCGTGCTGACCCAGTACGTCTGGGGGGCCCGGGACCGCGGCGCCACCCTGATCGTGGTCGACCCGCGGGAGACGGCGGTCGCGCGCACCGCCGACATCCACGTCGCGCTCAAGTCGGGCACCGACTCGGCCTTCTTCAACGCCGTGCTGAACGTGGTGATCGAGGAGGGTCTCACCGACGAGGCCTACCTCGCGGACCACGTCACCGGGTGGGAGGAGGTCAAGGCCGGCGTCGCCCAGTACCCCCCTTCCCGCGCCGCCGAGATCTGCGGGATCCCCGCGGAGCAGGTCGTCCAGGTCGCCCGCGCGTTCGCCCGCGCCCCCAAGGCCATGGCCTTCCACGCCCGGGGAATCGAACACCACACGCAGGGCGTCGAGAACTGCCTCAGCGTGATCAACCTCTGCGCCGCCACCGGACACATCGGCAAACCCGGAGCCGGCTACGGAACCCTCACCGGGCAGGGGAACGGCCAGGGGGGCCGCGAACACGGCCAGAAGGCCGACCTCCTCCCCGGCGGACGCTCGATCCTCAACGAGGAGCACCGGCGGCAGATCTGCGAGATCTGGGGCATCGAGCAGTCCGAACTCCCCTCCGCCGGGACCTCGATGATGGAGATGGTCTGGCAGATGCAGCGCCGTGAGATCCGCGGACTGATCGGCATCTGCAACAACCCCTTCGTCTCGCTCCCCAACTACGCCGTGGTCAAGGAGGGGTACGACGCCACCGAATTCCACGCCCAGTTCGACTTCTTCCTCTCCGAGACCGCCGCCAACGCGCACGTCGTCTTCCCCGTCACCATCTGGGCCGAGGACGAAGGAGTGATGGCCAACGCCGAGGCCCGCGTCGTCAAGCACAACAAGGCGCAGGAACCACCGGCAGGCGTGCGGACCGACACGTGGGTGATGTGCGAGATCGCCCGCCGCCTGGGAGCCGGGGACAAATTCGCCTTCGACAGTTCCCGCGAGGTCTTCGACGAGCTGCGCAGAGCATCCGCGGGCACGATCATCGACTACTCCGGCATCACCTACGAACGCCTCGAGGAGACCGGCGGGATCTCCTGGCCCTGCCCGTCCACCGACCACCCCGGCACCCCTCGGCTCTTCGAGGACGGCAGGACCTACCACGCCGACGGCAAGGTCCACATGCAGGTCGTCGAGTGGCATCCGCCGGCCGACCCGTACGACGACGAGCACCCGATGACGCTGACCACCGGACGCACCGTCGCCCACTTCCTCTCGGGCAACCAGACCCGGCGGCTGGGGGCCCTCGTCGAGCAGACCCCGCGACCCTGGGCGGAGGTCCACCCCTCCCACGGCTTCCGCAACGGCGAACCCGTCCGGGTCGTCACCCGGCGCGGCAGTGAGGTCTTCCCCGCACTGGTCACCGAGGCGATCCGGCCCGACACGGTGTTCATCCCCTACCACTGGCCCGTCCCGACAGCGGCCAACGCGCTCACCATCGACGCCCTCGACCCCCGCTCCAAGATCCCCGAGTACAAGGTCTGCGCCTGCCGCATCGAGCACGCCGGAGCGATCGACGAGGTCCCCGCGCCCCCCGTCGCCCCCGGCCACGTCGCCTACCCCGAGACCCAGGTCTCCCGTACCGACCCGTTGCCGCCCTCGGCCCCGCAGGGCCGCGGCACATCGGAAAGGAGCTGATGCCCGGATGATGGGCAGAACGATCTTCATCGACCCGGGGCGCTGCATCGGCTGCCAGGCCTGCGTCTCCGCCTGCAGGGAATGCGACTCGCACCGCGGCAAGTCGATGATCCACCTCGACTACACCGACGAGGGAACCTCCGTCGCCTCTCTTCCCACGGTCTGCATGCACTGTGAGGACCCGGTGGCACCCTGCGCCGAGGTCTGCCCGGCCGACGCGATCCTCGTCACCGCCGACGGTGTCGTGCAGCAGGCCGACACCACCCGCTGCATCGGCTGCGCCAACTGCGTCAACGCCTGTCCCTTCGGCGTCCCGAAGATCGACCTCCAGGCGAAGCTCCAGATGAAGTGCAACCTCTGCTACGACCGCACCGCTTACGGGCTCGCCCCGATGTGCGCCACGGTCTGTCCCACCGGGGCGCTCTTCTACGGCACCCTCGAGGAGCTCCAGGCGGAGCGCCCCGGTGTACAGGTCGCCGACACCTTCGTCTTCGGCGAGAGCGAGGTCCGCACCGGTGTGGCCATGGTCGTGCCCGCGGAGCGGGTCCAGTGGCCTGTGCCCGGCGGGCTTCCCGTCGTCGAGATCAACGGGAAGGACGTCCGCCGATGAGCGTCACCGAACAGCAGCAGCCGGGTCCCGACCACGGCTCGGGCAACGACCCCCGTGAGGCGCTGCACGACAGGATCGCAGCGGACTCGCTGACGACCAGGCGCGACTACCTGCGGATCGTCGCGACCGTCTCCGGCGGTCTCGCCGTGGGCGGGCTGGCCGTGGCGGGCGGCGTCCTCCACCGGCACGGTGAGACGGAGGACGGGAAGGCGCCGGCGCCGAAGCGGATCGCCGCACAGCTGCTGCCCGGAGAATCCCTCGCCTTCCGCTACCCCGGAGACGAGGACCGGGCGGTCGCCGTGCGGATGGACGACGGCACGCTCGTCGGCTACTCCGCCGTCTGCACCCACCTGGCCTGCGCCGTGCTCTGGCGCAAGGACCGGGGCACCGAGGGCGAGCTCTACTGCCCGTGCCACGAGGGTGTCTTCGACGCGCGCACCGGTGAGGTCACAGCCGGTCCGCCACCCCGCGGACTGCCCAAGGTCGCCCTGACGGAGCTGGAGGACGGCACGATCTGGGCTGTCGGCACGACCCGCTCCGGGGAGAGCGTCGAGGAAGGGCTCTGCCGCCAGCTGCGCCAGGACCGCCCGGATCTCGCCGAACGGATCGGCTGTCCCGGAACCGGTGGCGGCGCGGAGGCACCGCCTGCCCCGGCGTCGCCCGGGCAGGCGCCACCCGCGCGGACTCCCTCCGCACAGGCTCCCTCCGGCGCCCTGGGCACGGGGAGGGGGGTATGACCGAGCCCCTCGACCCGGTCGAGCCGCCGCGGCCCCCCAGCTCCACCGGATCGGCGTATCCCGAATACCTGCCGGGCAGCGCGCGCGCCGAGCTGAACCGCCCCGTCCGCGACCGCTATCCCCAGATCCGGCCGACCAGCGGCTACGCCGATCCCCGGGTGCGCCACACCGGCCCCGGCCCCGGGGCGGGCTCGGAGCAGGAACCCGAGCGCTCCGCCAAGCTGACGGCCCGGCTGGTGCTGGCGCTGAGCGTCGTCGTCGGACAGCTGTGGGCGCTGACCGAGGTCGTCAACGTGTGGATGGAGGGCAACACGAGCACGGCCTGGTGGGGCGCAGGCTTCCTGTGCCTTTCGTTCCTCGTCGTGCTGGGGCTGTGGCTGCTCGATCCGAAGGACCGCTGAGCCCGGCCGTACCCTGGACGTATGAGTACCGCCCCCGCTTCCGGACCGCGAGAGCCGAAGCCGCCGCAGGAGCAGCCGCCGCAAGAGCCCCGGCCCAAGCCGCCGGCCCTGGTGTTCGACGATCCGCTGGACCGGCAGTCCTCGGACGACACGGACCGTGGGTGGGGCGAGCGGGCTCCGGCCGGCGGCGCGGCCGACCTGGCGCGCTTCCTCGACGAGAAGCCGCCCCACCACATCTGATCCCGGCATCCGGCGGCGGCCGGTGGCGACGGCCACCGACGACGACGGCCGATGACGGCGGCAACCGCCGGCCCGATCACATCGCCCCGCACCGGAAGGGCTCTGAGCCTCTCCGGCGGGCCGGCCTTCTGCTTGCTCACCCGTGAGCCTTCCTCTGCGCGTGCCGTCGGGGGAGATGGACGCCCGGCCGCACAGGGCGTCGGTGGGCGGCACCGTCCAATCGCGTACACCCGAAGCGTGAGTTGACGAGGCGCCCGTCCTATTCGGCATGGGACACCGCCACCGCGAGCCGTCCTGAGGCACCGGCGCCGGCCAGGGCCGCCGCGGTGTCCCGCTCCACCGACAGCACCACCAGTGCGCCGCTTCCCGGACTCGCCCCACCGTCCGGTTCGGGGAAGGAAGCCTCTTCGGCGCCCGCGCCGCGGGGGACCTCGGCCACCCGTACGTCGCGGGCCACCACTTCGGCGTCGGCGTCCCCGTCGACCGCGGCGATCACGTCGACGCGATCGCCGGGCCGGAGCAGTCCGACCGTCGCCGCGTCGGCGATCCGCACCGGAGCGGAGACCAGCCGCGCGCCCTGCCGCTCGGGGCCCGGCGGCGCATCCCCATGAACGGCGCTGGCCCCTTTCTCCCCGCCCAGCCCCGAAGCGGCGAGCACCGCCGAGGCCAACGCGAACCCGGCGGCCAGCGCCCGGCGCTGCCCGCGCAGGGCCCGCCGGATCCGTCGCCCACCACCGCCCCGCACGCGGAGGGGCCCGAAGGGCGGGACCCCGCAGGGCGCGGGCGGAGGCGCGGGACGTGTATCGGGCACCGAGGGAAACATGGCCAACACCACCTGGCGTGAGGGAGATCCGCGAGAAACGCGCGAGGAGTCCGGCGGGACGGTGCCCCGCCGAACTCCCCTCACGATCCATGGTCCGCGGCGATCCCGCTCGGCCCTGTGGACAGCCCCCACGATGTGGAAAAGCCGGTCACCCGTACGTGTCGGAGCCGCCCGCGCGACCAGCCGCGCCGGTGCAGCCGACCCGAGCCCGCGCAGCAGCCGACCCGAGCCAGCGTGACCAGCCGCGCCCGTGACCAGCCGCGCCCGCGCAGCCGGCCCGCGCCCGCGCCCGCGCCCGCGCAGCAGTCGACCCGCGCCCGTGACCAGCCGCGCCCGCGCAGCCGGCCCGCGCCGAGGTGCCGGCCGTCCCGGGGCCGCCGGGACCGCGGGGCTACGGCAGCTCGATGCCCGGCTCGACCCCGTCCAGGGCGTGGGTGCAGACGCAGTCGCGGCCCTCGTTCGGAGGCAACGCCGCCACCGCGTCGAAGAGCACCGACCTCAGCCGGTCGACGTTGGCCGCGAACACCTCCAGGACCTCCCCGTGGCTGACCCCCTCGCCGGCCTCGGCACCCGCGTCGAGGTCCGTCACCAGAGTCAGCGTCGTGTAGCAGAGCTCCAGTTCACGGGCGAGCACCGCTTCCGGGTGTCCCGTCATCCCGACGACCGACCAGCCCATCGCCGCGTGCCAGCGCGACTCCGCGCGAGTCGAGAAGCGGGGGCCCTCGACCACGACCAGGGTTCCGCCGTCCACCGGCTCCCAGCCGCGTCCGCGTGCCGCGGCCAGGGCCGCCTTGCGGCCCTGGGGGCAGTACGGGTCGGCGAAGCCGAGGTGCACCACGTTCGGCTCGGTTCCGTCGGGCAGGGGCTCACCGTCGTAGAACGTCTGGGTGCGGGCCTTCGTGCGGTCGACCATCTGGTCCGGCACGAGCAGGGTTCCCGGCCCGTACTCGGGGCGCAGGCCGCCCACGGCGCACGGGCCGAGTACCTGGCGTACGCCGAGGGAGCGCAGGGCCCAGAGGTTGGCCCGGTAGTTGATCCGGTGCGGCGGGAGGTGGTGGCCGCGGCCGTGGCGCGGGAGGAAGGCCACCCGGCGGCCCGCGAGCTCACCGAGGAAGACGGAGTCGCTCGGCGCCCCGTACGGGGTGTCCACCTTGATCTCGGTCACGTCCTCCAGGAAGGAGTAGAAACCCGATCCGCCGATGACGCCGATCTCCGCTGTACCCGTTTCGTTCACCATGCGGTCACACTAACCGGGCGCACACGACCGGGACCCCACCGAGTCGATCAGTGGGGTCCGGGTGAGACGTGTGGGGTACGCGAGGCGCCTCAGGCGGCCGACGTGCCGCTCGACGACGTGGAAGAAGCCGAGGAGGAGGCCCCGGAGGAAGCCGAAGCGGCAGGCTTCGATTCCGACTTCGATTCCGTCTTCGAAGCGGACGAACCGGCGGACGAGTCCGACGTCTTGGGGGCCGACGTGGCCGGCGTGCTGCTCGACGAGGAGCCGCGGCTGTCGTTCCGGTAGAAGCCGGATCCCTTGAAGACGATGCCGACGGCCGAGAACACCTTCTTGAGGCGTCCCTCGCAGTTCGGGCACACGGTCAGGGCATCATCGGTGAACTTCTGCACCGCTTCGAGGCCCTCGCCGCACTCGGTGCACTGGTACTGGTAAGTCGGCACTTGCTCCTCCTGGCACTCTCACTCAGTGAGTGCTAACGATGTTCCATAGTGACGTATTCCGAGCGCTCAGTCCACCGTGACCGGCTCGCGGTGACCGATACCACGTGCCACGGTCCGGCCCGCGGCCCGCGGTGCCAGCCGTGAACGCATGGCCAGCAGGGTCGCCAGCGCCAGCGCCGTACCGACCAGCGGGACCACGAAACCGGTGCTCGCGCCATGGGCGTCCGCGAGCTGCCCGGCCACCGTGACGGCTGCCGCCTGGCCGAGGGCCACCGAGCCCGTCAGCCAGGTGAAGGCCTCGGTCCTGGCCGACGCGGGCACCAGTGCGTCGACCAGGGTGTAGCCGCTGATCAGGGCGGGAGCGATGCACAGTCCGACCAGCAGTCCCAGGCCCGCCAGCAGCGGCACGGAGTGCACGGCCCAGAGACCGGAAGCGGTCAGCGTCAGGGCCACGTACCCGACGATCAGGCGGCGGCGGGGGCTGCTCTTCCAGGCGATGGCCCCGCAGGCGATTCCGGCGAGCATGTTGCCGGCCGCGAAGACCCCGTACAGCAGCCCGTTGGCGCCGGGCCTGCCGATCTCCTCGGAGAACGCCGTCAGGGAGACCTGCATGCCGCCGAAGACGGCGCCGATGCCCAGGAACGTGACCGCCAGCACCCGCACGCCGGGTACGGAGAGTGCCGAGCGGTGCGGTGCGGACGCCGTGGCCGCGGCCCGGGGCGGCGGCTGGGTGGAGCGCCGCGCGGCGAACAGGACGCCGCCCAGCAGCGTCAGCGCCGCCTCGGCGATCAGTCCGGCCGCCGGGTGCACGCCGGTGCAGAGCGCCGTGGCGAGCACCGGGCCCACGACGAAGGTGAACTCGTCCGTCACGGACTCGAAGGCGGCGGCCGTGGCCATCAGAGGTGAAGCGGGGCGTCCCGGGGCTGGGCCCAGCAGAGCCGCCCAGCGGGCCCGCACCATCGGGCCGATCTGCGGGATGGAAGCACCGGTGGGCACCGCCGCCAGGAACAGCGCCCACAGCGGGGCGTCCGCCAGGGCGAGCGCGGTGAGGGCGCCGACGGAGCCGGCGTGGACCAGGACACCGGGGAGCAGCACGGCACGCTGGCCGAACCGGTCGGCGAGCCTGCCGCTCTGGGGCGCGAACAGGGCCATGGAGACGCCGGAGACGGCGGCCACGGCGCCCGCACTGCCGTACGAGCCGGTGGTGTGCTGGACGAGGAGCACGATGCCGATGGTCAGCATCGCGAAGGGCTGCCGGGCGGCGAAGCCCGGAAGGAGGAAGGTCCACGCACCCGGGGTGCGCAGCAACTGCCCGTAACCGGGGCGGTCGGAGACCGTGGACGCCACGGTCCATGCCTTTCTGCCGCCTGGTGGCCGTGCCCTTCGGGCTGCCCTCGCACCAGGTGCGTGGGCGTCCGTGAGCTGCCGAGAGCTGTCCTCTTCGCGCGGAACTGCGGTAGATGCCGGGCGCTCGCTGCAGAGGCGAAAGAACGCCACGACCGCCATACGGTCGCGCCAGCTCTGCATCAGGCAGAGTTGGTCGATCAGGGTGGATCAGGTTCACATCGAGTGGATCAAGAGATCCGGTCCTTCATCTTACAGGTACCGGGTCCTGCGCACCTGCGATTGTGCGCAAGCTCCGGGCCTGCGACCCCGGCCCGCCGCAGACCGCCCCCGGGGTCAGTGGCCGCCCCGCCGGGCGCCCGCCTTGTCCCTCGGCCGGTCCTCGCCGCCCCTGCCCAGCTTCTTGGCCAGCCTCAGGAGGTGCGGGGTGTCCGCGGGGTCCTGGCCCGGTCGGCCCGCCCCGCCCGTCCCCAGCCAGCCGGCCAGCTTGCCGCCCTCGCCGACAGCGCGGAGCCGTGCCTCGGTCGCGTCGCGCACCGGATCGGTCGCGACGACCAGCAGCTCGTCCCCGCGCCGCAGCACGGTCGAGGGCGCGGGCACGAAGCTCTTGTCGTCGCGCACGACGAGGGTGACGGCGGCCCCGGCGGGCAGGCGCAGTTCCGCGACCTCCACGCCGTGCATCCTGGAACTGCCGGGGACCGCGACGGACAGCAGGTGCCCCCGCAGCCGCTCCAGAGGAGCCGACTCGATCCCGAGATCCGCCGTCTCCGACGGGTCGTCACTGATCTTCAGGGCCTTCGCCAGCCAGGGCAGGGTCGGTCCCTGGATCAGCGTGTAGACGATGACGAGCACGAAGACGATGTTGAAGACCCGGGTGCTGCCCTCGATCCCGGACACCATCGGGATGGTCGCGAGGATGATGGGCACGGCGCCGCGCAGCCCGGCCCAGGACATCAGGGCCTTCTCGCGGTGCGGCAGCCGGAACGGCGCCAGGCTGATGAAGACCGACAACGGACGCGCGACGGCGGTCAGTACCAGCCCCACGACCACGGCCGGCCAGAAGTCGGCGATCAGGTCGTGCGGCGTGACCAGCAGGCCGAGCAGGACGAACATGCCGATCTGCGCCATCCAGCCGAGACCGTCCGCGAATCCCCGGGTGGCCGGCCAGTGCGGGAGCTTGGAGTTGCCGAGGACCATCGCGGCCAGATAGACGGCGAGGAAGCCGCTTCCGTGGACCATGGCGCCCGCCGCGTACGCGGACACCGCGATGGCCATCACCGCGATCGGGTAGAGCCCGGACGCGGGCAGTGCCACGTGGCGGAGCCCGAAGGCCCCGAGCCAGCCCACCGTGAGGCCGATCGCCGCGCCGATGGCCAGCTCCAGGGCTATCTCGCCCACCAGTACGTACCAGTGCTCCACGGGGCCGACGGTGGAGAACGCGACCACGAGGATGACCACGGGGGCGTCGTTGAAGCCTGATTCGGCCTCCAGGACGCCGGTGATCCGGGAGGGCAGGGGGACCTTGCGCAGGACGGAGAAGACGGCCGCGGCGTCGGTGGACGACACGACGGCGCCGATGATCAGGGCCTGCCGCCAGTCGAGGCCGACGAGGTAGTGCGCCGCGCTCGCGGTGACGCCCACGCTGATGCCCACACCGACGGTCGACAGGACGGCCGCCGCCGGCAGGGCGGGTTTCACTTCTTTCCACTTCGTGCCCAGCCCGCCTTCGGCCAGGATGACGACCAGGGCGGCATAGCCGATCACCTGGGTCAGCTCGGCGTTGTCGAACTTGACGTCGAAGATGCCGTCCTGGCCCATGGCGATACCGATGCCGAGGTACAGGAGCAGGCTGGGGAGCCCGCTGCGGGACGAGATGCGTACGGCCGCCACGGCGACCAGCAGGACGACCGAGCAGACGAGCAGAAGTTCGTTGAGCGCGTGGACAGTCAGGGTCCGTTCCTTCCCTGTGTACGCCGTCCGGATCGTCCTCCGGTGGCCAGTACTTCGTTACCTTACCTAATCTTTAACGCTTCCTTGATGCCTTCGAGTGTCCGTGCGAACGGGTGCGCAAATGGATGCATCCCCATACCGCGTCCGAGTGGCTTCGGCGGGGCGCCTATGGTTGCTCCTGCACTCCCAGGACCACCCTGCCCCTCGAAGGACAGCGATGCCCGCCAACACAACCGCCCCTTCCGGGTCTTCCGATGCGAAGAAGACCGGCAGGAAGAAGGGGCGACGCGCCCGCCTGTTCGTGATCGTCCTGGTGCTGGCGCTTGTCGCGGGTGTCGGGTTCGGCGCGTACTGGTCCGTCTCCACGGTCCGGGCCTCGTACCCGCAGACCACCGGATCGATAGAGCTCGACGGCCTTTCAGGCGACGTCGACGTCAAACGTGACAGCTACGGGGTCCCGCAGATCTACGCGGACACCGACAGCGACCTCTTCCGTGCCCAGGGCTTCGTCCAGGCCCAGGACCGTTTCTGGGAGATGGACGTACGCCGGCACATGACTTCGGGACGTCTCTCGGAGATGTTCGGCTCCGGCCAGGTCGAGACCGACTCCTTCCTGCGCACGCTCGGCTGGCGCAAGGTCGCGCAGGAGGAGTACGACACGGTCCTGGACGAGGACACCAAGAAGAACCTCCAGGCTTACGCGGAGGGGGTGAACGCGTACCTGCACGGCAAGGACGGCAAGGACATCTCCGTCGAGTACGCGGCTCTCGGCCTCACCAACGACTACAAGCCCACCGAGTGGACCCCGGTCGACTCGGTCGCCTGGCTCAAGGCCATGGCGTGGGACCTGCGCGGCAACATGCAGGACGAGATCGACCGCTCGCTGATGACCAGCAGGCTCAGCTCGAAGCAGATCAAGGACCTCTACCCGGACTACCCGTTCGACAAGAACAAGCCGATCGTCGACCAGGGCGCGGTCTCCCCGGTCACCGGCACGTTCGACCCGGACGCCGAGCCGTCGGACAGCATCGGCGCGCAGACCCCCGAGGGCGCGGCCCAGGGGATGAACACCCAGCTCTCCGCGCTCTCCGACACCCTGGACGAGATCCCGGCCCTTCTCGGTCCCAACGGCAACGGCATCGGGTCGAACTCCTGGGTCGTCTCGGGCACGCACACCACGACCGGCAAACCCCTGCTGGCCAACGACCCGCACCTGGCTCCGCAGCTCCCCTCGCTCTGGTACCAGATGGGGCTGCACTGCCGTCAGGTCTCCGCGTCCTGCCAGTACGACACGGCCGGCTACACGTTCTCCGGGATGCCCGGTGTGGTCATCGGCCACAACCAGGACATCGCCTGGGGCTTCACGAACCTCGGTGCCGACGTCACCGACCTCTTCCTGGAGAAGGTCTCCGCCGACGGCTACCAGTACGACGGCAGGACCGAGCCCTTCGTCACCCGTGAGGAGACCATCAAGGTCGCGGGCGGCAGGAGCAGGAAGATCACCGTCAGGGAGACCAACAACGGTCCCCTGGTCTCCGACCGCAGTGGCGAGCTGGAGAAGGTCGGCAAGAAGGCCCCCGTCACCAACTCCGCGCCCGACCGCGGTGACGGGTACGCGGTGTCCCTCAAGTGGACGGCGCTGGACCCCGGCAAGTCCATGGACGCAGTCTTCGAGCTCAACCGGGCCAAGGACTTCACGACGTTCCGCAAGGCCGCCTCGCACTTCGAGGTGCCCTCGCAGAACCTCATCTACGCCGACACCGAGGGCAACATCGGTTATCAGGCGCCGGGCAGGATCCCGGTCCGCACGCAGGGCGACGGCACGCTGCCGAGCCCCGGCTGGAACCCGAAGTACGGCTGGGAGAAGGACCCCATCCCCTTCGACGAGCTGCCGTACGAGTACAACCCCGAGCGCGGCTACATCGTCACCGCCAACCAGGCGGTCATCGACGAGAGCTACGAGCACATGCTCACCAAGGACTGGGGTTACGGCACGCGCAGCCAGCGGATCAACGACCTGATCCAGAAGAAGATCGACGGCGGCGAGAAGATCTCCACCGACGACATGCAGACGATGCAGATGGACAACCAGAGCGCGATCGCCGCGAAGCTGGTGCCGAAGCTCAAGAACATCGCCGTCTCCGACAAGTACGTCCGCGAGGGCCAGAAGCTGCTCGAGGGCTGGGACTACACCCAGGAGTCCGACTCGGCCGCCGCCGCGTACTTCAACGGCGTCTGGCGCAACATCCTCAAGCTGGCCTTCGGCAACAAGCTGCCCAAGGAGATGCGCGCCAAGGGC
This sequence comes from Streptomyces sp. NPDC102402, assembly GCF_044765765.1. Lineage (NCBI taxonomy): Bacteria > Bacillati > Actinomycetota > Actinomycetes > Kitasatosporales > Streptomycetaceae > Streptomyces > Streptomyces sp. NPDC102402. The sequence goes on along the minus strand of NZ_JBIWKR010000016.1, from coordinate 14,576 downwards.
GACTGCCTGTACGTGGAGCCGGCCGCGGGCGCCGGGCCGGTGGACGAGCAGGACAAGCTCGTACGCGAATGCGGCCAGCGCGCTCCGGACGCCGCGCAGCCGGACGGCGGCGACCGCTGGTACGAGGTGGTCGAGAGCATCCTGGACGACCAGGACAACGCCTGGTGGAAGGCCCCGGCCAGGGGGCGCGACGAGGCCATCGACAGCCGCGACGAGCTCTTCGCCCGCGCCATGGAGGACGCGCGCTGGGAGCTGACGGCGAAGCTGGGCAAGGACATGACCACCTGGAGCTGGGGCCGGCTGCACCGGCTGACCCTGCGCAACCAGACGCTCGGCACCGACGGTCCCGACCTGCTGCAGCGGGCCCTCAACCGGGGTCCCTGGGACCTCGGCGGCGGGGAGGCGGCGGTGAACGCCACCGGCTGGAACGCGGCGGGCGGCTACGAGGTCATCTGGGTCCCGTCGATGCGGATGGTCGTCAACGTGGGTGACTGGGACAAGTCCCGCTGGATCAACCTCACCGGTGCGTCCGGGCACGCGTTCAGCGCGCACTACACCGATCAGACCGACAAGTGGGTCGACGGCGAACTGCTCGACTGGTCCTTCGGGACGAACGCGGTGGAGGAGTCCACCGTCGACACCCTGACGCTCAGGAAACCCTAGGGTCTCCGCCCGAGCGGGACCGACGGTTCCAGCGGGCGGTGACGGTCTGCCCACCCCTGCGCGGTGGTGGGCGGTCCGTCACCGCCCGTCGTCACGTCCGGGCCTCTCACCCCGTGCCCGGGTAGTGCACCAGCCGCCCCTGGGTGACGAGGGAAGCCGCCTGCTTGAGGTGGCGTACGCGGATGCCGACCGTGTAGGCGTCGATGCCGGCGATCGCGGCGAGGCTCGTCGTCAGATAGCGGTAGAAGTCCTGCGCATCGGTGCAGATCACGATGGCCATGAGGTTGTGCTCGCCGGCGAGGGCGCCGGCGAAGGCGACCTCCGGATGGTGGACCAGGGCGGTTCCGACCTGGTGGAGGTGGGCGGGTGCCGTGCGCAGCCACAGGGTGGCCTGGAGGTTCCACCCCAGGCGCTGCGACAGCAGGTCGACGTCGTAGTAGAGGGTCCCCGCCTCCTCCAGGGTCTCCAGCCGGCGACCGACGCGGCTGGTGGACCAGCCGGTGAGCTGGGCCAGCCGGGCATGGCTCGCGCGGCCGTCCTCCGCGAGCGCGGCCAGCAACGGCAGGTCCTCCTCGTTCGGCGGGACCGGCGAGACCCCGGGCCGGCGGTCGGAGCGCGGGTCCTGCGCGGTCAGCAGCGCGACCGCCTCCGTGCTCAGCGGCGGCCCGAAGCCCGTCCAGTGCGCCCAGGGTGCGGAGAAGGAGTGCAGCATCAGGGCCATGTCGACGCCGAGCACTCCGGAGGAACGCTGGAGCCGGCGGGGCAGCAGGTCCGGGCCGCGGTCCTCGGCGATCGGCGCGTTGAGGGTGCAGACGATCTCGGCACCGCCGGAGGCGAGGTGTGAGTAGGACACGTCGGGCCTGCGGGTCAGCGCCTCCGCGATCGCGTCGACCCGGTCCGGACGGCACGTGATGCGTGCGACCCAGGTGGCCCGGCCGTGGACCGCCGGGTTCACCAGGCCCATCACGCGCACCACGCCTCGGCGCCTGAGTGCCTGGAAGCGCCGTGCGACCGTCTGTTCGGAGACTCCCGCCACCTCGCTGATCAGGCGGAACGGCGCGCGGGGCGCGATCTGGAGGGAGTGGAGGATTCGGGTGTCCACGGCGTCGAGCATGGAGTGAATATCTCCCGGCTGACCCCTCGACGCCAGTTTCCTGCGCCATGGCGGGGGCGAGAGGGCAGTTCGCCGCCCTCTGCCCGAGACTGGTCCAGGAATCAGCTGCGCCGGACCGCGGCGCGCGGGCGGTCATCGGTCACGGGTCCGGGCGAGGAAGGCCGGTGCCCCCGTGACCGGGCGAGGGACCGGCCGGTGCCGCGCCGCTCCGGGAGCCCCCCGGCCGTCGTGCGACCCGGGCCCCGCATCTCCCCGTCCACCAGCGCGGGAGCGCTCAGGGGGCCGGCCCGGCGTCCCTGGCGAACGTACTGATTCCTACCGGACGGACCACCGCGCACGCCCGTGAAGGCGCGCGGTGAGGCCGTCGGGACACCTGTGCCCGCACGCCCGTGCGGACGCCGACCCGGCGGTCCGGCCCGACGCGAAGAGGCGCCGGGCGGCCGTCCACGCAGCCACATGCTCAGAAGGAGCTTTCCACGTGTCCCACAGCAGTCCGGCCACCGTGCCCGGCCCGGCCACCGCGCCCGGTCGCCAGGCGCCCGTGCCGCCGGTCTCCCATCGGCGCGCCACCATCCTCATGGCCTGCCTGGGGGTCTTCGTCGCCTACCTGCCGGTGACGACGGTGTCGGTGAGCCTCCCGGCCATCCAGCAGGCGCTGGGCGCCTCGACCTCCGAACTGTCCTGGGTCTCGGACGCGTTCGTCCTGCCCATGGCCGCGTTCATCCTGACGGCGGGAGTGTTCGGAGACGTCCACGGCCGGAAGAAGGTCTTCCTCGCCGGCCTCCTGCTGACGGCCGCCGGAGCGGCCACCTCGCTGGGCGCCGGCACCGTGCAGGTGGTGTGGATCGGCCAGGCCCTGTCGGGCCTCGGCGCCGCCGCCCTCCTGCCGACGACCCTCGCCCTCATCAGCCATGCCGTGCCCGACTTCCGGGAGCGGGGCAAGTACATCGGCATATGGGCGATGTGCCTGCTCGGTGCGCTCGCCGTCGGCGGGGTCCTGGCCGGCACCGTCGTGTCCCGCACCGAGTGGCGCTGGATCTTCGTGGCGCCCATCCCCGTCGCGCTGATCGCCTTCGTCATCGCCGTACGGATGCTCGCGGACTCGCGGGCACCGCACGGGCGCCGTCTCGACTGGGCCGGCCAGATCACCGCCGCTCTGGCGATCACCGGGCTCGTCTACGGCGTCATCGAGGGCGGAGCGAAGTCCTTCGGCGCCCCCGAGGTCCTGGCGGCGCTCGCCGTGGCCGTGGTCAGCGGCGTCCTGTTCGTGCTCGTCGAACGCCGCTCCGCGAGCCCCATGCTCGACCTGTCGCTGTTCCGCAGCCCGGGCTTCGCCGCGACCACCCTCGTCGCGATGGTGATGTTCATGGCCATGATCGGGTTCTTCTTCGTCCTGAGCCTGTACTTCGGGATGGTGCAGCACCTCGACACCCTCGACGCGGCCTGGCGGATGCTGCTGGTGACCGGGTCCGCCCTCGTCGTCAGCGGCCCGGCCGGCCGGCTCATGCACCGGCTCTCCACGCGAGGCATGATCACCGTCGGCCTGCTCATGGTGACGGCGTCCCTGCTGTTCCTGCTGGGCGCCGAGGCCGACACGTCCTTCGGGGCCCTGTCCTGGCGGCTGATCCTGCTCGGCCTCGGCATGGGCCTGGTCACCACGCCCATGACGGCGACGGCCGTCGGTTCAGTCCCGCACCAGCTCGCGGGGATGGCCGCCGCCGGGAACAACGCCTTCCGGCAGGTCGGCGGCGCCCTCGGCCCGGCCGTCCTCGGTGCCCTGCTCACCAGCCGCGCCGCCGACGCCCTGCCCGGGCACCTCGCCGACGCGGGGGTCTCGGACGTGACGGGTGCCCGTGTCGAGGCGGCCGTGCGGGCGAACGGTCTCGGCGGTGCCGACGGAGTACCGCTCGGCGCGGAGGCGGGCCGGGTGTGGGCCGCAGTCGGCGATTCCTTCCTCGACGGCATGCGCCTGTGCCTGGTCGTCGCCGCGGCGCTGACCTTCCTGGCCGCCGTACTCGCCTTCGTCCTCCTGCGCGCCCCGCGCACGGTCACGGCGCCCTCCGCGCAGGCCGTGCGCCAGGGCGGGGGCGCGGCGCCCTCCGCCGCACACGAGGGGACCGCCGCCGAAGTCGCCGTCGCGGGTCCGGAACGCCCGGGCGCGGGCGTCTAGGAGCCGGCCGGCTCCGCGTCCCGCGCCCCGCGTCCTCGCGGGAAGCGGCGCGCTCCGGCGGGCGTGACCACGGCATCCACGGGGTGGTCGTGCGGTTCCTCGGGAACCCGCGCGACCACCTCGTCGTCGTACAGCAGGACGACGAGGGCGGGGTGGGCCCCGGCGTCGGCGAGACGGGCGAGCACCCGGTCGTAGCTGCCGCCCCCGCGCCCCAGCCGCATCCCGCGCCCGTCCACGGCGAGTCCCGGCAGCAGGACCACCTCCGCGTCCAGGACCGCCTGCGGCCCCAGCCGCGGTCCGTCCGGCTCCCTCAGCCCGCGGCCCGCCGGTACGAGGTGCTCCGTGCCGTCGAACACGGCCCAGTCCAGGTCGTTGTCCGCCATGAGCACCGGCAGCAGCACACGCACGCCCCGCGCGCGCAGAGCGTCGAGCAGGACGCGGGTTCCCGGTTCCCGCCCGACGGACACGTAGGCCGCCACGGTCCGCGCGCCGGACAGTTCCGGAAGATCCGACGAGGCCGCCGCGAGAACCGAAGCGGCGTTCCGCACGTCTTCGGAGGTGAGAAGCGCGCGAGCGGCGAGCAGTTCGCGCCGCAGCTGCGCCTTTCGGTACATGTCATGGTTCAACGGGTGCTCACATAGCTCGTTTATGTGGATGTATGAGGGCGAAGTTAACCGGACGCTCATCTTCCGCCCATACGCACCGGTTACAGTGCTGCGCATGACTCAGTCGCGCCCCAGGATCAGCAAAGCTGTCATTCCAGCTGCAGGTCTCGGCACCCGGTTCCTGCCGGCCACCAAGGCCACTCCCAAAGAGATGCTGCCTGTCGTCGACAAGCCCGCCATCCAGTATGTCGTCGAGGAGGCGGTCGGTGCGGGCCTCTCCGACGTGCTGATGATCACCGGTCGCAACAAGCGCCCGCTCGAGGACCACTTCGACCGGAACTACGAGCTGGAGTCCGCGCTGACCCGCAAGGGCGACGCCGAACGGCTCTCCAAGGTCCAGGAGTCCAGTGACCTGGCCACCATGCACTACGTGCGCCAGGGGGACCCGCGAGGCCTCGGTCACGCCGTCCTGTGCGCCGCGCCGCACGTCGGTGACCAGCCCTTCGCCGTGCTCCTCGGTGACGACCTGATCGACCCGCGCGACCCCCTGCTCGCCCGGATGGTCGAGATCCAGGAGCGTGAGGGCGGCAGCGTCGTCGCGCTGATGGAGGTCGACCCCGCGCAGATCCACATGTACGGCTGCGCGGCCACCGAGGCGACCACCGACGGCGACGTCGTCCGGGTCACCGGCCTCGTGGAGAAGCCCGACCCGGCCGACGCGCCCAGCAATCTCGCCGTCATCGGCCGATACGTCCTGGATCCCGCGGTCTTCGGCATACTGCGCCGGACCGAGCCCGGCCGGGGCGGCGAGATCCAGCTCACCGACGCCCTCCAACTGCTGGCCGAGGACGAGAAGATCGGCGGCCCCGTGCACGGCGTCGTCTTCAAGGGCCGCCGCTATGACACCGGTGACCGCGGCGACTATCTGCGTGCCATTGTCAGACTCGCGTGCGAACGTGAAGACCTGGGCCCGGACTTCCGGACCTGGCTGCGCAGTTACGTCACCGAGGAGTTGTAACAGCTTGAGCAGCACGATCTGGTCGGTGGACGAGCACCTGGACGACATCCTCGCCGCGGTGAAGCCGCTCGAACCCATCGAGCTGCAGCTTCCCGACGCCCAGGGCTGCGTCCTGGTCGAGGACGTCGTGGTGGAGATCGCCCTGCCGCCCTTCGACAACAGCTCGATGGACGGGTACGCCGTCCGGATCTCCGATGTCGAGGGTGCCAGCGAGGAGTTCCCCGCCGTCCTCACCGTCATCGGTGACGTCGCCGCGGGTGACGGGGGGCTGGCCGACGGCCGGTCGGTGGGCCCGGGTGAGGCCGCGCGCATCATGACCGGCGCCCCGCTGCCCAAGGGCGCCGAGGCGGTCGTCCCCGTCGAGTGGACCGACGGGGGCACCGGCGGTGGGCCCGCCGCTTCCATGCGCGCCCACAGCGACGCCCCGGAGGGAGCGAGCGGCGAGGTCCGCGTGCACCGGGCGGTGAAGCCCCGCGCCCATGTCCGGGCCAAGGGCAGCGACGTGCGGCCCGGTGACCTGGCGCTGCGCGCGGGCTCGGTCGTCGGGCCGCCGCAGATCGGGCTGCTCGCCGCGATCGGCCGCTCCACGGTGCGGGTGCGGCCCCGTCCGCGTGTCGTCGTGCTGTCCACCGGCAGCGAGCTGGCGCAGCCGGGCGAGGAGCTGACCGCCGGCCGGATCTACGACTCCAACAGCTTCGCGCTGACCGCCGCCGCCCGGGACGCGGGGGCCATCGCCTACCGGGTCCCCGCGGTCGCCGACGACGCGGAGACGCTGCGGGCCACGATCGAGGACCAGCTGATCCGCGCCGACATCGTCGTCACCACGGGCGGTGTGAGCGTCGGCGCGTACGACGTGGTCAAGGAGGCCCTGTCCTCCGTGGGCGACGAGGACGAGGCCGGCGGCGGCATCGACTTCCGCAAGCTCGCCATGCAGCCGGGCAAGCCGCAGGGTTTCGGTTCGATCGGCCCCGATCACACACCTCTGCTGGCGCTGCCCGGCAATCCGGTCTCCTCGTACGTCTCCTTCGAGTTGTTCGTCCGGCCGGCGATCCTGACGCTGATGGGCCTCGACGACGTACACCGCCCGACGGTGCGGGCCACCCTCAGCGCCGGCGAGACGCTCTCCTCGCCCTCCGGCAAGAGGCAGTTCCTGCGCGGGACGTACGACGCCGAGGCGGGCACGGTGACCCCTGTCGGGGGAGCCGGATCCCATCTGATCGCCGCTCTCGCACAGGCGGACGCGCTGATCGTGCTGCCCGAGGACGTCACCTCCGCCGAGCCCGGCACGGAGACCGAGGTGATCCTCCTCCGCTGACTTCCGCGAGGTGGCGGTACGGTATCTGGCGCTGTGCCTTACCGGGGGAAGCCCCCCGGGCCCCTCGGTCCGTGCCCCGGCGCGGACGGGCGGGCAACCGGCGCCCTACCGCTAGGCGGAGTGAGTTGAGTACGCAGAACAGGCTGACGCACATCGACGAGGCGGGCGCGGCCCGCATGGTCGACGTGTCGGAGAAGGACGTCACGACACGTGTCGCCCGGGCGAGCGGCCGGGTCCTCGTGTCACCGTGTGTCGTCGAACTCCTCAGGGGCGAGGGTGTCCCGAAGGGCGACGCACTCGCCACCGCGCGCATCGCCGGGATCATGGGGGCCAAGAGGACCCCGGACCTGATCCCGCTCTGCCACCCGCTCGCCGTCTCGGGCGTGAAGGTGGACCTGAGCGTGGCCGACGACGCGGTGGAGATCCTGGCCACCGTGAAGACGACGGACCGTACGGGGGTCGAGATGGAGGCCCTGACCGCGGTCTCGGTCGCCGCGCTCACGGTGATCGACATGATCAAGGCGGTCGACAAGAGCGCGGTGATCACGGACGTCCGGGTCGAGGCGAAGTCCGGCGGGAAGTCCGGCGACTACCGGCGCCCCGCGCCGGAGGGGGCGGACGCATGACCACGCCCGGCAGCGGCGGGTACCGCGCCCTCGTCGTGACCGCGTCCAACCGTGCCTCCGCCGGCGTGTACGCCGACAAGGGCGGCCCTCTCATCGCCGAGGCCCTGGCCGGCCTCGGGTTCACCGTCGAGGGCCCGCAGATCGTGCCTGACGGCGACCCGGTGGAAGCGGCCCTGCGGGCCGGCGCGGCAGCGGGCTACGACGTGATCGTCACCACCGGCGGTACGGGCATCTCGCCCACCGACCGCACGCCCGAGGCCACCCGCCGTGTGCTGGACCGGGAGGTCCCGGGCATCGCCGAGGCGATCCGTGCCGAGGGCCGGGACAAGGTCCCCACCGCCGCGCTCTCCCGCGGCCTCGCGGGCATCGCCGACCGCACCCTCATCGTGAACCTGCCCGGTTCGACCGGCGGGGTCCGCGACGGACTCGCGGTCCTGAGCAGGCTTCTGGTGCACGCCGTCGACCAGCTGCGCGGCGGCGACCACCCCCGACCGGGGAGCCCGAGCTGAACGTCCGGACCTGGCCGGTGATCCTGACCGACGGCGCCGTCACCCTCCGCCCGATAAAGCTCCGCGACCAGACCATGTGGCGCGAGGTGAACCGGCGCAACCGAGACTGGCTGCGCCCCTGGGAGGCGACCGTTCCGCCGCCCGCCCCCGGTGGCCCGGTGGCCCAGCGCCCGACCTACCGCCAGATGATCCGGCACCTGCGCGCCGAGGCGAACGCCGGGCGGATGCTGCCCTTCGCCATCGAGTACGAAGGGCGCCTCGTCGGCCAGTTGACGGTGGCCGGTATCACCTGGGGCTCGATGTGCTCAGGTCATGTCGGCTACTGGGTCGACCAGAGCGTGGCGGGCCGCGGCGTGATGCCGACCGCGGTGGCGCTGGCAGCCGACCACTGTTTCCGTACCGTCGGTCTGCACCGGATCGAGGTGTGCATTCGGCCCGAGAACGGCCCCAGCCGAAGGGTCGTGGAGAAACTCGGATTCCGCGCGGAGGGTCTCCGCCCGCGTTATCTGCACATCGACGGTGCGTGGCGGGACCACCTGATCTTCGCCCTCACCGCCGAGGAGGTGCCCGACGGGCTGCTGCGACGTTGGCGCAGGGTGCGGCCGGGTGCCCCGGGCGCGTCGAGCGCGCCCGGGGAAATGAAATAGGTGTTCGAATTTGATCGCCCTCTGGCGGTAAAGCGCCCCACTTTCGTCGACTGTTGGCCCGAACAATCGCAAAAAATGTCCGTCATATGAGCCGGATCGTGCGACACACCGGGCCAATTGGCGGATGCTGCCGTGCAAACCCCTCTACGGTGTGAGAGTGAGCAGCAGCGGCCTCATCTACGCAGTCATCGTCGGGGCATGGGCCGCCTACTTGGTGCCGATGTGGCTCCGCAGGCAGGACGAGCTCAACGAGGCCCGTCCGACGGAACGCTTCAGCACCGCCATCCGGCTGCTGTCCGGACGGGCGGCCATGGAGCGCCGTTACGCCAAGGAGCTGCGGGAGCGGGATGCCGAGGAGGCGCCTGGCGACGTGGACCCGGATGCCGTCACGGACCGAATGGAGTCCGTCGACGTCCGGGCGTTTTCCGCGCCCCCGGACCATACGGAAGTGCGGTTGCGCGATCCCGCGCCCGTCCGCCCCGACCAGGAGGACGCGCCCGCCCGGCCGGGCCGTCCGGCGCCCGCCCGGCCGGAGTGGCGACGCCCCTCCAAGGCGGAGTCCGAGCGTGAGCGGCGGCAGCGGTCGCAGGTCCTCGCACGCCGTCGGCGTACCACCACGGTCCTCTTCATGGCGTTCACGCTCGGCGCGGTCGTCGCGGCGGTCGGCGGACTCCGCTTCCTGTGGGCGCCGGCCGTTCCGGCTGTACTGCTGAGCACGTACATCGTGCATCTGCGTGCCCAGGAGCGCCGCCGGTTCGTCTTCACCATGGACCGGCGCCGGGCCGAGGTGGCCGCGCAGCGGCTGCGCGAGAACCGCCCCCGCAGGCACCAGCCCGCGTCCTCGGCTCCTGCCGAGCCCGACGAGGAGCCCGAAGGGCCCGTACCGGCGCCCACGGTCTCCCCGCAGGAGGCCGGCCGTCGCGCCCTCGTCGAGCAGACGGACCACGCGGAGTGGGTCGACCAGCAGCGCGAGCGCGGACCGGCCCAGGGCGACAGCTGGGAGCCGGTCCCGGTCCCGTTGCCGACCTACGTCACCGCGCCCGTCGCCCCCCGCGCCACGGGCGGGGTCGAGGTCGGCGACCCGGAGACCTGGAGCGCGGCCCGCTCCAGCCCGGCCGAGCCCACCCGCACGGGCACCCGCGACTCCCAGGACGCGGCCACGCCCGACACGGACCAGGCCCCGCGCCGCCGCGGGAACCCGCCCCGGCGCACCCGGGAGCGAGGCCGGACACCTCTCTTCGACCAGTACGACGGCGAGGACCGGCCGCGCGCGGCCAACGAGTGAGACCGGCGGCGGACCCGACTCGGTGACCTGCCGGGATACGGATTTCCGAGCACCCCGATGAGGGTGCTAGAGTTTCACTCGTTGCAAGGGCCTGTGGCGCAGTCTGGTAGCGCACCTCGTTCGCATCGAGGGGGTCTGGGGTTCAAATCCCCACAGGTCCACCGCACACACGAGATCCCGTCCGATCGCAAGATCGGGCGGGATCTCGTCGTTTTGGGGCGCTCGGCGATCTGGCCGACGTGAGCCGGATTGGATCGCCCTGCGTCCGCACCTCTCTGCCGGACGGCGAGCCCTGACCTCTGATCAATCCGCCGCCCTTGCCGTGAGCTCGGCGGCCTCTCGCGGGAGCAGCCGTAGGTGCCGCCGGACTTGCCGTGGACCTCACGGATCTCCTCGGCCAGAACCCGGCGGTGGCGCCGACGACTTGGGCCTCGACGCCGCCGAGCCGCTTGTAGTAGCTGGACCGGTGACCTGGCAGAGCCGCTTCACCTTGCAGGCGTCCCGGTGGTCGTCAACGAACTGGAAGCGGCTCCTCACCAGTTCGTCGCTCCGGCGAAATGCCTGGCCGTCCTGCAGAGGGGATGTCCCGCTCGGTGGCCGAGGATGCGCTCGACGGCCTCAAGCTCGGCCGGTCCGGGCTCGAGCTGCCGGACCTGCCCGTCCGGTCGGTGGACGGCACCGTTGCCCGGGCTGGACCGCCGACTCCGCAGACGGTGTCGACCCATACAGGACCATGGCATCAGCCTTGCGGCCACCCGTCCAAACCCGATTCGAAGATCTTTTGCGGGATGGATCCTCAGGCGTTGCCGCAGCCGGTTTCGTTTCGTGATGCACAACCCTGGACATTGTGGCCGTTTCGGATTAACTAATTCAATTCCCTCTCGTATTGTCCTGGCTGGCTTTTTTGTCGACCTCGAACATTGCAGGCAGGGTCTAGACCACGAGGCTGTTCCATGGAAATAGAGACACCCCCGATGATCGATCATCGGGGGTGTTCTGGGTTTCTGTTCAGGTGTTGGGGCTAGATTGTTTCACTGGCCTCACCGGTAACCATCTGTCGTGGGATCCGCACCTTACCCACCTCGGCGAGCTTTCGCTCCGAGGGGAATTCGTACGTCCGGTACCCCGTGACGAGCAGTCCGTCGCGGCGGAGGGTTCGCACTGCGGTCTCGATCGTGGCCCTGCTGACCGAGAGAGCACCCGCCAGGTCGGTCTGGGACGGTCCTTCCAGCATCCGGCCGTATCGAGCGCTTGGCACAGGGCAGTGCTCCAGCAGGTAGGTGAAGAGGCCGGCCAGCCGGTGCTCGGTGGGCAGCGCGTGCCGGTTGTAGATCCTTTCTCCCACCGCGATGCGCTCGGTGACAGCCCGGCCGATCGCCGAGGTGAGGGATGCGTTGGTGTCCGCGATCGCCCTCATGCGATCCAGCGAAACAGACACCGTGACCGTGGTGTTGAGGCAGCGTGTCGTAGGGGTGAGGACGTCGGAGCTCAGGACCTCGATGTCCCCGAGCACGGCGCCGGCGCCGTGAATCCGGGTGGTCGCCGCGTCGCCGTAGACGGGCTCCTCGATGACGCACCCGCCGAGCACGATGTGCACCATCGAGCTACTGCTGCCTCTGAGCTGCTGACCGCGGTGATACGTCCTTACCGCACCGCTCACAAAGAGGTCTTGACGGTGCACCAGGGTGAGTTGCGAGAGGAACGGGTTGAGCTCCATGAGCGAGCGCAGGGCGCGGGGGCCGGAGACCTCGTGTCGAACCCTGCCGGTTTCGTCGTTCCGGTAGTAGATGGAGCCGCCCAGCATCACCGACTTGTCGGACGAGTAGAACTCGCTGGCTCGGCCCATCAGCTGGCGCCCCTTCCGGTCATCGCGCTGGGCGGGATGTCGGCGGGATCGCCCTGCGCCACCGAAGGGCCGGCGGTTGCCACCGGTGAGGCCGGCGCTTCGGCGGGCACCACGACCGGCGGTGCCTGTGAGGGCCTGAGCGAGTCGATGACGCGGGGGAAGACGCCTACGAGCGCCGCGATGGCCGTGATGACCGCAGCGATGCGCACGGGGGTGGAAGAGAGGTGCTTGATGGCGTAGATCACTGCCGCGCAGATGATCGCAACGATCGCGACCGCAGCGAGAAGGAACATTTCTTTATCCACTTCATCGTTGAAGCATTAGGAGGGTGCAGCGGTTGAAACCCAAAAAGATCAGCCGCATCGGGTGGTGAGCCCGCAGAAATGACTGAGCTTCTTGATCGAGCAGGATATAGCAGGTTCAGGGGGAGGCGGAAACGTCACCCTTGGTCTGAGGATTCCGTACCGTCGACAGGAAGCACAGTGCGGACGAAAGAAATCCCTGAGGTTATGGACTTACTCGACAGTACAAGGCTGATTCCCTAGAAATAGGGAATGGTTAGGGCGGGATCACCGTTACATTCAACGTGCTGAAGTTGAGCCTTGGAGGGTGCAGCATCAGCTGTCGGGCGGGGCCCCTGGGGGTGGTGCCCCAGGGGGCCCCCCGGCTGAAGGAAGGGCTTCCTACCAGGGAAGATAGGAACGCAGATGTCACAGTCTCGGAACTTGAGGGGCGGCGCCGACGGCGCCGCCCCTCAGTGTTTGCGGGGGTGGATTCGCCTCGGCTCGGCCAAGCGGAAGCGGGCGCGACGTGCTTTAATGCCGCCGCTTATCCGGGTGATGGCCACCGGCGACCGTACGTGATGGCACTGACAATGCCTTCTCGATGCCTCTGACCAGGGGTACAGTGCGCCGGTTGTCCGCAGAGGTATCGGCCTTTATGGGTATTTTTCAAGGTCGCGATGGACCGGCGTGGTGTCTCCGAGTGCAGGTTCAGCAGGCACCCCGTGCCTCATCCTGCTCAATGGTGTGAGTCACATCACCTGGCGCTGATTCTCGCGGCTGCGGAAGCACATCAAGCCAGCCCTTCGCGACGCCGAGCACGTGTGCTCGAGTCGGTGCTCGAGGAATCCCGCTCGCGACCGTCGAGTTCTGCGAAGCCGCTCCGAGAGGCGCGGCGGGGCGCCGCGACCTGCGGAAAGCGGCTTGGGCCCCGTTGCGCTCGTCGGTGATCGTTAGGCTGTGGACGTGGCGAGCGCAGAGGGCCAGGACCGGGAGAAGGACCAGGTGGAGACTGTCTGCCGGGTCTGTGGTTTCGAGGGTGAGGTGTTCTGGGAGGGTCGCTGGCCGAATGAGGCTGTCATCTGCCCCTGCTGCGGCAACGAGCCCGATGTCGGGGACGCCGGCGTCACGGGGCTGCGCACCTACCGCGGATACTGGCTGGGACACGGCGCCCCGTGGAGCAGCCCGTTGGCGGAGCGCGAGCACAAGCGCCGGGGTTGGGACCTGCTGAAGCAGGTGCAGAACATCCCGCCGCAGTGGCGCTGATCCGGGCGATCGGAGCCCGATCGGAGCCGGACCAGGCGGAGAAGAACATGCACACGACCATCAGCCCGTTCACGCTCGCGCGCTGGAAGGAGAAGCAGTCCCACGGCCGTCCCAAGTCCGGCTGGCAGGGCACCTCTCCGGAGTTCGGCGACATCCGGGTGGTGTTGCCGGCGGGCCGGGACATGCCAAACACACTGGTCACGGAGGTGCGTGGCGGGCTCATCCCCCCGGCTGCCTTCGAGGCGCGCGGCGTGCACACCGAGGTTCTGTCCCTGCCGACCCTCAACCGTTCGACACTTCGCGTGGGCGACGCGCTGGTGAGGATGGAGCGGAACCGGTGGGCGCCCGGCCACCGGGGCCGTTCTCTGCGCATGACGTATCTCGGCGACTCCTACCGGCTCATGGCGGTCGGCCGCCGGGCGTACGAGCTCTCCCGGCAGTGTGATTCGGAGGACCCGGGCGCCGTCATAGCCGTGCGTCAGTCGGGCAGGGGGAAGGGGCGGAAGGTGACCGTGCGGGCGACGGGGCGGGTGCTGCCCGCCGATGTCACGCTGGCGGTCCTCTTCGCAGGCGTCGACCGGTCCGTGTTGACGCGGCGCGGAGCCGTCCGTGCGGGCATGTCCAGGATCTTCAACCTCTGGGCCGAGTACAAGTCCTGAGCCGGCTGCTCTCCCACTGCTGCTTCCGCTGGCGAGGACCCGGGCCGGAGCCGCTCACCAGGAAGTAGAGGACGTTTCCGCGTGGGCCATCTCCCATTGGGCCCGGCGCGCCGGTCCCGAAGCTCGGGTCCCGGGTCTCGGTCCCCGAGCTCCGGGACCGGGTGGTTCGCTCTTTCGGGGGACGCGGAGACGGCTCCGGCCCGACGCTTGAGCTTCGGGATCCGAGGGCCGTACTTCGGGATCCGGGGTTCGAGCGGTGTTGTTCATCCGGCTGGGAAAAGAGGGGGTTGAAGAAACCCTCCCACCCTCCCCACCCCGTCACGGCCAGCAAGTATGACTAATTGTGACCAAGTTGCGGCGGAGAGTCGCGCCTGCTTACGGTGCCCCCAACGCATCGACCCCGACGCGGTGTTAGCGCACCGGCCGGGGTCTCACCCCAAGATCAGAAACAGGCCGATCCCGTGGCTATCCAGCAGACTAGTGCCGCATCAGGCAACGTTTGCCCTGTTGTGATGTGACGCGCCGTTTCGGTGCTGTGCCGGGCGGCGCGTGGCCGTCACCCTGTCCGGGTG
>NZ_JBIWKR010000015.1:0-163232 GCF_044765765.1 Streptomyces sp. NPDC102402 | reverse complement strand
CGACAACGCCAACCTCACATCATCACCGGTTACTTCAAGGCCCCGCATGTCCGCTACACCCTCGACGAGTGAACCCCATGAGTTTCTGATCAATAACAGTCCGCTCGGCGTACTCGCTCCAGTACCACAACCTCCCAGATTCGACATCCAGGCAGAGACCAGAGAGGCAATCTACCCCGAAAGAGCAGAAGGGGATCCACGCTGCACGCCACATGGTGAATTTATCACCGCCTCCCCTCTGGCGGTTCAACTCATCCTCGCGTCGTTGCAGCAGCATCTTCTGCCGGTAAACGCTGAGAACCGCGTCGAAGTCCATCAGCGCACCCTGGCCCAGCATAAAGCTCGCCAGTGGATCGGGAAGAAATCCGGAGTGTTGACGCCATAGGGCCTTTAGCCCCTCAGGAAGTTGAACCCCCAGTGTCTGCTGCAAGGCCGCGATTTCCGCCTCGGATGCGCCGGGCCGAAGCTTAGCCAATGTCGCCGGAGCGTGTTGATGCAACCACGACTCGATCCGCTGCCAGGCGTCGACCACCTGCCGTTGTTCGATGACCTGCGCCTGCTGTATGTAGTCGTTCACAGCTGACACGGTACCGGTCAGGGCAGGCGCAGTCCGGCCCATAACCACAGTAGTGCTAGGCGACGTTGGGGGTGCCGGGCCGCCCAGTTGAAGCTTTTCGTCAGGAGACAAAGCGGCCGGCAGGCCGGGCGTCCCGATCTGCCTGCCTTGGAAGACTAGGTCATCCGTCAGGTGCTCGGCCGTTTCTCGACATGTCCACTCCAATGAACCGGCTGTCGCGTACCACGCCTCCGCCTCCGAGGGAGCCGGCCGCACCGTGGCGAGTGCGAGTTGCACCGCGCGGGCCAGGGCGTCGGATCAGGCGCCGTTCGTGCGGGGTCGAGTGGTCATGATCTTCGAATGTCATCCGGGCACGGTAACGCGCACGCCCAATCGCCGCATTCCCGTTTGGGTAACGTCCCTGACCGCCCTACTGCGGCGCCACGAACGGCTGTCCGAGCGCCTCGTGGCCGCCTGCGCGGTTACCCCGGCTGGTGGCTCGGTAGACGGGCTTCGCCCAGGTTCCCCAGCGCTACCGAGAACTGATCCCCTACGCCACGACAAGCGACATGGCCACGCATGGACCCCACGGAGAACCTCTGAACTTGGGGGTGCACACTGGTCAAGCAGTCCTGTCAACCCCTTCAGTTCCGCCGCAACAGCCCTTCGGTAATCATGAACTTGTGGCCTCCTCCTGGGCATCAGGTAGAAGCCCCGGAGGTGGGCGAGCGCAAAGACGGGGAAGCTCTGGCCTTGGGTATCCGCGTGCACGGTGGTCGGCTGCACCTCGCTGGTGTTCTTCAGCAGGCCCTCGATGATGTAGAGGGCCTCCCACACCCCGCACGGGATGAAGTGCGTGAACAGCGCGATGTAGGTGTCCGAGACGTGGTGGTGGGCGATCCCGCCAGGCTTGCCGTACCTCACGCTGGTCTCGGAGAGCAGGTTGTCGAGGTAGGTGTCCATGTGGGTGCCGTCCGCCGCCACGGCGGTCCCGTCGCCCCACGCCTGTGAGATGTCGAGGGGGCGTCCTCCAGCGCCGGGAAACACCCCGTGTTCGGTCACAGCCACATTCCGTGGGACACCACCGCTCCTGGAGGGCTTCGGCTGCTCAATCCGGGCTCGCCGACCGACAGGCGACGCCAACCGCACTGCACGTACATGACCGCGGAGGTCGCCGACTCCCTCATCGACGTGCGACTGCACCGCGTTCCGCTTCCGGCCTGACCCGTGGCGAGCGGCGCGCCTCCGGCCGCCAGGACGTGGGCCGCCCCGGGGACGGGGGCGGGTCCGTCCCCGGGGCGGCCGGGAGTCGGGCCGGGGCGAGGAGCGCGGGCCGGGGCGGAAGCCGCCGGCGACGGGGAGCGCTACCCGCTCGCCACCGGACAGGACGTCCCAAAACAGGACGTCCTTGCACAGTGCCAGCCAAAAAACGCACACGTCACCAGTCGTGGACCGTCCCGTCCTGCAGTCGGTTGACCGGGAGGTACGCCGCTTCGTAGGGGTGCGCGGCAGCCAGGTCCTCGTCGAGGTCGACCCCGATGCCCGGCTCCTCGCCCGGGTGCAGATGGCCGTCCTCGAAGGTGTAGGCGTGGCGGAACACCTCGTTCGTGAGCGGGGTGTGGCCCGAGTACTCCTGGATGCCGAAGTTGTGTACGGCGAGGTCGAGATGGACGGCGGCGGCCATGCCGACCGGCGAGATGTCCTCCGGGCCGTGGATCGCGCTCTTGATCTGGTACTGGGCGGCGAAGTCGAAGAGCTTGCGCAGCGGTGTGACGCCTCCGAAGTGCGTGACCGCGGACCGGACGTAGTCGATCAACTGCTCGGTGATCAGGGACTGGTAGTCGTACACCGTGTTGAACACCTCGCCGATGGCGAGCGGCGTGGTGGTGTGGCGGCGGACCAGGCGCAGAGCCTCCTGGTTCTCGGCGGGTGTGCAGTCCTCGAGCCAGAAGAGGCGGTACGGCTCCAGTTCCTTGCCGAGGCGGGCGGCCTGGACGGGGGTGAGTCGGTGGTGCGCGTCGTGCAGGAGGGGGAGGCCGGGGCCGAACTCGGCGCGCACGGCCTCCAGCACGGACGGCATGTGACGCAGATAGGCGTCGGTGTCCCAGTCCTCGACCAGGGGACGGGCCTGCTGGTGCAGTACGGGGGAGCCGGTGTCGTCCGTGTGCGACACGCCGTAGACGGCTTTCAGTCCGGGGATGCCGGTCTGCACGCGGACGGCGGGGTAGCCCTCGTCGAGCCGGGCGCGGACGGAGTCGAGGAGTTCGGGGATGTCACGGCCGTTGGCGTGGCCGTAGGTCGCCACCCGGTCCCGGGAGGCCCCGCCGAGAAGCTGGTAGAGGGGGAGTCCAGCCGCCTTCGCCTTGATGTCCCACAGGGCGACGTCGACGGCGGCGATCGCCGCCATCGTCACCGGGCCGCGCCGCCAGTACGCCCCCCTGTACAGGGACTGCCAGGTGTCCTCGACGCGGTGCGGGTCGAGGCCGATGAGGAGGGGTGCGACGTGGTCCTCGAGGTAGCTGACCACGGCCAGTTCCCGGCCGTTGAGGGTGGCGTCGCCGAGGCCGGTGATCCCCTCGTCGGTCGTCAGTCTGAGGGTGACGAAGTTACGGCCGGGGCTGGTGACGAGGACCTTGGCGTCGACAATTTTCATGGGGATGCTTTCTTCCGGATGCGGTGGTGAGGGGCTTCTCAGCCCTTGGTGGCGCCGGAGGTCAGACCGGCCACCAGGTACTTCTGGCCGACGACGGCGGCCAGGACGACGGGGACGGTGATGAGCGTCGCCGCCGCCATGAGGCCGCCCCAGTCGGTGCTCGCGTACGAGATGAAGTTGAAGAGGGTCACCGGCACCGTCTGGGTGCGGTCGTCGGCGAAGATCAGCGCGAACATGAAGTTGTTCCAGCTGAAGACGAAGGCGAGCAGGGAGGCCGTCGCCGTCCCGGGGGCGGCGAGCGGCAGCGCGATGCGCCAGAAGGCTCCGAAGGCGCTCAGCCCGTCGGTGCGCGCGGCCTCCTCCAGCTCGACCGGCAGGCCGGCGAAGAAGCTGATCATGATCCACATGATGAGGGGGACGGAGACGAACATCTGGCTGAGGATCAGCACGGTGTAGGAGCCGACCAGGCC
Source organism: Streptomyces sp. NPDC102402 (assembly GCF_044765765.1). Taxonomy (NCBI): domain Bacteria; kingdom Bacillati; phylum Actinomycetota; class Actinomycetes; order Kitasatosporales; family Streptomycetaceae; genus Streptomyces; species Streptomyces sp. NPDC102402. The sequence goes on along the minus strand of NZ_JBIWKR010000015.1, from coordinate 159,553 downwards.
CATCCGTGCGAAGAGGTAGTACCAGGGGACGAGCAGCGAGATCGCCGGCACGATGCGTGCGACCAGGATCAGCGATCCGGTGCGGCGCATGTCGAACCGTCCGACCGCCCAGGCGGCGGGCACCGCGATGACGGCGGAGAGCACGGTGGAGACCACGCCGACCAGCAGGGAGTTGCCCATCGACCGCACGATCTGCCCGGCCTCGACGATGCTGCGGAAGTTCTCCAGGGTGGGGCTGAACCATAGGCCCACCGACGGGTCGGTGACCTGGACGTTGGTCTTGAAGGCCGCGGCGAACATCCACACCAGGGGCAGCGCGAAGACGAGCGTCACGGCGGCGATGGTGATCCCGCGCAGCCACGACAGGGCCGTGCGCCGGCGCAGGTGTGCCCGGACGGGTACGGGGGTGACGGTGGCACTCATGCGGTCTTCCTTCCGCCCCGGCGGCGCAGGAGGACCACGACGCCGATGATGAAGAGCGTGAACAGGACGAGGACGGCGGCGGCCAGGCCGTACTCCTGGTAGTCGAAGGTCAGCCCGTAGGCGTAGACGTTCAGGGTCTCCACCTCGAAGTCCGAGCCGCCGCCCGCGCCTTTGGTGGCGTAGAGGATGTCGAACGTCTTGAGGGCGTCGACGGCGCGCAGTACCAAGGCGGTGGCGAGTGTCGGCCCGAGCATGGGGAGCACGACGTGCCGGAACCGCTGCCATCCGTTCGCCCCGTCGACGCGTGCCGCCTCTTCCGGCTCCTCGGGGAGCGTGGTCAGCCCGGCGAGCAGCAGCAGGGTCATCATGGGGGTCCACTGCCAGACGTCGATGAGCATCAGGGTCGGCAGGGACTGACTGACGGAGCCCAGGAACTCCTGCCGGGGCAGGCCGGCTCCGGCGAGCAGATGGTTGGCTATGCCGTTGGTGGGGTCGAGGATCAGCAGCCAGAGGATGCCGATCGCCACCGGAGTGGTGAGCAGCGGGATGATCAGGACCGTGCGTACCCACCGCATGCCCCGGAACGGCTTGCGCATGAGCATCGCGAGGGCGAGTCCGAGCACCGTCTCCAGGACCACCGCGCCGACCGTGAAGACCAGCGTGCGCTGCGCGGCGGGCCAGAACCGGCGGCTGTCGCCGAGGGCGTCGGCGAAGTTCTGCAGGCCGACGTACCCCTTGCCCGCGTTCACCGCGCCGAAGGCGTCGGTCAGGCTGAGGTCGACGGTGTAGACCAGAGGGAAGACGATCATCAGCCCGACGAACAGCAGTGCCGGGGCGAGCATCGTCCACTTCAGCCGCCGGTTGGCCTGCTCGAAGGTACGGGGACGGCGCGCGGGCGCCGGTCCCGTGCCCGGCGCGGCGGCGGGGCGGGCGGTCGGGGAGACCTCCGTGGTGGACATCAGGACTCCTTGTGGCGGTTGTCGCGGACGAGGAAATCGGCGAACTCCGCATCGGCGTCACGAGCCACCGGCCCTACGTCGTCGCCGAGGATGCCCGCGACCAGGGGGCGCCCGACGATGTCCCTGGCGCGGCCGACCTGAAGGACCCGGGGCCTGTCGTAACCCAGTCCCCGCTCGGCGTTGAGGCGCATGGCCTCGGCGAGGTCGGGCGGGAAGGAGGCCAGGGAGCCGGGGTCGGACCACACCGAGCCGCGCGCGCCGGGGATGCCGTCCTTCTGGAGGTCCGCGGTCATCCCGGGGCCCGCCGCCCACTTGATGAACTCCCAGGCGTCGTCCCGCAGCAGGGAGAACTCGCTGATGCCGAGACTCCAGGACGGGATGTTGTGCGGCCGGGCGCCGGCCGGTCCTGCCGGGAAGGGGGCGAAGCCGACGGTCTCGCCCACGACCGACACCTCGGGGTCGAGGAAGCTGCTGTAGATCGCGTCGGCGTCGATGTAGAAGGCGGCCTTGCCCTGGGCGAAGATCGGCATGGCCTGTTCGAGACTCATGTTGGTGGCGCCCGGCGGACCGGTCCTCGACAGGAGCGTGCCGTAGTACTCGTACGCGGCGAGGGCTTCGGGAGTGCCGATGCCGGACCTGCCGCGTACGACGAAGTCCCCGCCGTGCGAGTAGAGGAAGCTCGACCACTGGGACACGGCGCCGCTGCGCTGGCCCCGGCCGACGAATCCGTAGAAACCCTTCTTCTTGTCGGTGAGTTCCCGGGCGGCCGACATCAGCGCCTCCAGGGTGCGGGGCGGTCCGCCGAAGCCCTCCACGAGGTCCTTGCGGTAGTACAGCGCCGGGCGCTCCGTCACCACGGGGACGCTCAGCACCTTGCCCGCCGTCAAGGAGGCCTCGCGCGGGGCCTTCTGGAAGTCCTGCCAGGCGAAGTCCTCGTCCTGGGTGACGCGGTCGCTGAGATCGGTGAGCCAGCCGTTGTGCGCGAAGAGCAGCTGTTCCTGGAGCGCACGGACCATCATGACGTCCACGTCGGTGCCCGAGGCGTTGAGTTTCACGTTGTAGCTGCTCGCCAGCTGGTCCGCGGTGAGCAGGGTCATGGAGACCCGTCGCCCTATCCGCTCCTCGAACTCCTTCGTCCGGCGCCTGATCGCCTGGGACCACACGTGGTTGATCGCCATGATCCGCAACGGGGTGTCGGCGGAGGGCCGGCCGCCCCGCGTCGTACACCCGCCGAGTGCTCCCGTCACGGCGGCTCCCGCCACTCCTGCCGCCAGCCGGCCGAAGGAGCGCCGACTGAGGAGCTGGCTGCTCGTGGACATCGTCGTCCTCGTCTCTCTGCGCTGTCGTGCGTCGTGCTCACCGGGGCCGTGGCCTCAGCGGGAGCTCCGTTCCGTCTGGTTCAACTGGTAGGACCAGTTGAACCAGACGGACGATAGCAAGAAGCAGGGCGCGCCGAACACCCCCTGAGCGGGTCGGATTCATCGGAGTACCCGCAGGTGGCCAGGCCGATGGCGCCTCCGCCGGGGCGGCGGCCGGGCGGGCTAGAACCTCTCGTCGCCGGTCCGGCCGCCGCCGTAACGGTTCCCGGTCTCGTCCAGGAGCGCTTCGATGTGGTTGCGGGCCATGATGTCGACCTGGACGTCGAGATCCTTGCCGTACGTGCGCAGACCGAGCAGCAGGTGCTCCCGCATCCGTTCTCCGGCCAGGTCCACGTCACGCGCCTCGATCGCCTCGAAGATCTCGGGGTGGTGAGGAACGCCGGGCTCGCCGATCGACGGGTCGGAGTTGGAGCGGAGCATCATCTCGAACATCATCCCGCTGATCGACGAGAGCATGATCCGCAGGACCGGGTTCTTGCTCGCCTCGGCGACGGCGTCGTGAAAGGCCATGTCCGCACGGGCCTTGACGACGACGTCGCTCGCGGCTTCGAGGGCGTCCCGGGCCGCTCTCATCGTCTCCATGTCCTCGTCCGTCGCGCGTTCGGTCGCCAGCCGCACCGTCTCGACCTCGAGTGGCAGCCGGGCCTCGATCAACTGCCGGACGGTCGGCCGGCCGGCCCGGTACAGCGCGTCGTACCCCCGGGCCTGCCCCGAGGTCTGCTCACGCACGAAGGATCCGCGACCCGGTGCGACCTCGATCAGGTGCTGTGCCTCGAGCCGCCGCAGCACCTCGCGCACGACGTTCCTGCTGGCGCCGAACTGAGCAGCGAGCTCGCGCTCCGAGGGAAGCTTCGTCCCGACGGGGATGCCGCCGGATCGGATGTCGTGCTCGAGTTCCCGCGCGATCCGCTCCGTCAGGAGTCCGCGCTGGGCGGGGGCCGCGGCGCGGCCGGGCCGCGCGGAGGAGGAAGAGGCGGACGACTGCATCCCCGCAGCGTACAGGCTGGTCCGGGCCGTCACGCGGCCGATCGGGCCGCCCACCGGACGCACGCCGAGCCACGTGCCTCCGCGCCCGTTGACGCCGCTCCGCGTCTTCCGCCTCCCCGGGCGGTCGTGCCGGGCCCGGGGAGGCGGAAGACCAGGAATCCCACGGACCGCGGTGTGACCGGCCTACTGCCTCCACGGGACGGAGGCACCCGCCCGAGTGGCGTCCGTGCCCCAGCTCGCGAGCAGCCGGAGCGCCTCGGCGGAGGCCGAGCCCGGCTCCGCGTGATAGGTGACCACGGACTGCTCCGCGTCATCGGGCAGAGCGAACGTCTCGTAGGAGAGCGACAGTTCACCCACCAGCGGGTGGTCCAGCCGCTTGACGCCGTGGCTCTTCTCCTTGACGTCGTGCCTGGCCCACAGCCGCCGGAAGTCCTCGCTCTTCACGGACAGCTCGCCGACGAGTGCGGAGAGGCGCGGGTCGTCCGGATGGCAGCCCGCGTCCATCCGCAGGTAGCTGACGATGTCCGACGCCTTCTGGTCCCACTCCACGTAGAGGTCGCGGTACTCGGGCCGCAGGAACACCAGCCGCGCCCAGTTCCTCTCCTGGGGCGGCAGTTGCGACCAGTCACCGAAGACCGCCGCGGCCATCCGGTTCCAGGCCAGGATCTCCGCCCGCCGTCCGGTGACGTACGCCGGTACGCCGTCCATGCTGTCCAGCAGCTGACAGAGCGCTCCGCGCACCCGCTGCTGCCGCACCGGCCGCTTCCTCCTGTGCTGCTTCGGCTTCGCGAGATGAGTGAGGTGCGCCTGCTCGGCGTCCGTCAGCCGCAGCGCGGACGCGATCGCGCCCAGTACCTCCCCGGACACGTTCTGTCCGTTGCCCTGTTCAAGGCGTGTGTAGTACGCCACGGACACCCCGGCCAGCTGGGCCAGCTCCTCGCGGCGCAGCCCGGGAACCCGGCGGTGCCGGCCGAAGTCGGGCAGCCCCACGTCCTCCGGCTTCAACCGGGCACGCCGGCTGCGCAGGAACTCGCTGAGCTCGGCCCGGCGGTCCAGGGCGTGCCCCGTGCCGACGACGGGTTCCGGGCCGCCGGGGCCGGGGTCACCGTCGGGCCGGTCTTCGGGTACGGGCTGCTCCTGCATGGCTCCAGTATCCACCGTCGTACGCGCACCATCCTGTCCCCGCCAGTAGTAGGACCACTGGACGTAGGCACAACCGTGGCCTGGGTGAACGCCGTGAGATGGGGCAGTGTGGAGGGTGCGCCCGGACAGAAGGCCGCCGGGCGCAGGACCACACTCCCTGAGGAGCATTTCCGCATGACCACTGTCGCTGCGTACGCCGCCCCTTCCGCCAAGGCCCCGCTGGAGCGGACCACCATCGAGCGTCGCGCGGTCGGAGAGTTCGACGTCCTGATCGACATCAAGTTCGCAGGCATCTGCCACTCGGACATCCATCAGGCCCGCGACGGCTGGAGCGAGGGCATATTCCCGATGGTGCCCGGCCATGAGATCGCCGGCATCGTCGCCGAGACCGGCTCCGGCGTCACCCGCTTCGCCGTCGGTGACCGCGTGGGCGTCGGCTGCATGGTCGACTCCTGCCGCGAGTGCGACAACTGCGAGGCCGGCCTCGAGCAGTACTGCGCCAAGGGCAACACCGGCACGTACAACGCCCTCGACAAGAACGGCGACCCCACCTACGGGGGCTACTCCACGCACATCGTCGTGGACGAGAACTACACCCTCCGCATTCCCGAGGGCCTGTCGCTGGACGAGGCCGCGCCGCTGCTCTGCGCGGGCATCACCACATACTCCCCGCTGAAGCACTGGAACGCGGGTCCCGGCAAGAAGGTCGCCGTCCTCGGGATGGGCGGCCTCGGACACATGGGCGTCAAGATCGCGCACGCGCTCGGCGCGGAGGTGACCGTCCTCTCCCAGACCCTGCGCAAGCGGGACGACGGGCTGAAGCTGGGAGCAGACCGCTACTACGCCACCAGCGACCCGAAGACCTTCGAGGAGCTGGGCGGCACGTTCGACATCATCCTCTCGACGGTGTCGGCGCCGCTGGACTTCGGGGCCTACCTCTCCCTGCTCAAGACGGACGGCGCGCTGGTGAACGTCGGCGCCCCGGAGGAGCCGATCTCCGTCAACCTCTTCTCCCTCATCGGCGGCCGGAAGTCCCTCTCGGGTTCCGGGATCGGTGGCATCCAGGAGACCCAGGACATGCTGGACTTCTGCGCCGAGCACGGCCTCGGCGCGGAGATCGAGCTGATCGGCGCGTCCGAGATCAACGACGCCTACGAGCGCGTGCTGAACAGCGATGTCCGATACCGCTTCGTGATCGACGCGGCGACGATCTGACCGCTCCGCCCTCCGGCCCCGCCTGTTCAGCCGTCGTTGCGCAGGTGGGGCGGGAGGGTCGTGGCGGTGTCCAGGAAGAAGGAGTCGATGCTCTGGACGGTCTCCATGAAGTCATCGAGGTTGACCGGCTTCGTGACGTACGCGTTGGCGTGCTGGCGGTAGGCGTCCTCGACGTCGTCCGGAGCGGCTGACGTGGTCAGGACGACGATGGGGATGCTCGACAGGTCGCTGTCGTTCTTGAGGACGTTCAGCAGCTCGCGGCCGTTCATGCGGGGCATGTTCAGATCGAGCACGATCAGGTCCGGCCGCTCGGTACGCGGATCGCGGAGGTACTCCAGCGCAGCGACCCCGTCGTCGGCCCGCTCGATCCCGCGCGCCATGCCGTGTTCGGTCAGGGCCTCCTCGATCAGCATGGCGTCGGCCATGTCGTCCTCGACGAGCAGGACGGTGTAGGTGCGGGGGGCGAGGCCGTTCATGAGCGAACTCCGGGTCTTGTGGTGGGGTAGCGGGCGTGATGCGGGGCGAGTGAGGAAGACGAGTCCGGGCCAGCGCTTGCGCGCCCCCTGGCGGCTGACGCCCCAGGCCCTTCCCAGCTGCGGGTAACCGGCGCCTTCCCGGGCGGCGGTCCGCGCGGCCGCGGCCGCGCACTCCTCCACCGCCCGGCCGAGGTAGGCCAAGGCGCGCAGAGACGCCAGCGCGTCCCCCCGGGGCTCGCCCGGGCCCTCCTCGTCGGCATCCTGTGCCGGCGTGAGGAGCACGAGCTGCCGGGCGGCTTCGGCGACGGCCTGTCGCGCCCGTTCGGCCAGTTCCTCCTGCTCGGCGCTCATCCGCGTCTCTACTGCCATGGATGCACCGTAGACGCCGGGACACCCCGTCGACAACCATGGTTGTCCCCGCGGGTAGGGTGACGCCGCCGGCGCTTCGCCGGACCAGGGAGGGTGGACCCGACGTGCAGATCGACACCGGTCATCGGACCCCGGTCAGGGCGCCGCACCGGCCCGGCCGCGACGGCTGGACCACGCGTGGCTGGCTGGGTGCCGGCTCCGCTGCGGCACTGGCGCTCCTCCTGGCCCTGACCGGGTGCGGTGTCTGGGTCCTCGCCCATGCCACCGACGTGAACAACAGGCTCACCGAGCGCTGGTCGCCCGCCCTGATCGCCTCCGTCCGTATGGAAAGCGCCCTGATCAATCAGGAGACCGGAATCCGCGGGTACGGAATGACGGGGAAGCGTGAGTTCCTCGAGCCGTACCAGGACGGCGTCGCCCAGGAGAGGGCCGCGGCCGTGGAGCTGGCGCGCCTGGCCGAGGGCAACGAACGGGCGAAGCGCGACCTGGCCCGGGTGCGCGAGCGCTCCGAGGTCTGGCAGGCCGCGACCGCCCGCCCCGTCAGTGAGGCGGCGGACCCCGTCGCCTCGGCCAGGCAGCGCACCGAGTCGGGCAAGGCCGCGTTCGACGCGCTCCGTGCCTCGCTGACCGAACAGCAGACCCACATCGAGGCCGAGCGGGACGACGCGCGCAGTGATCTGCAGCATGCGCGCTCCCTGCGCAACACGGTCTTCACCGCCATCGCGTGCATGGTCCTCGCGCTCATCCTGCTCGCCTTCGCCGGGCTCCGCCGAGGCGTCCAGCTGCCCCTGGACCGCCTGCGCGCGGACGTCAGGGAGGTCGCCGACGGCATGTTCGGGCACGAGATCTCCCGCTCCGGCCCCGCCGACGTCCGCGCCCTCGCGACGGACGTGGAGGGAATGCGGCAACGCCTGGCCGGGGAACTGGCGTTCAGCGACCGGGCGCGGGCCCAGCTCGACGACCAGGCCACGGAGTTGCGCCGCTCCAACGAGGAACTCGAGCAATTCGCCTACGTGGCCTCCCACGACCTGCAGGAACCGCTGCGCAAGGTCGCCAGTTTCTGCCAGCTCCTGGAACGCCGCTACGCCGGTCAGCTGGACGACCGCGCCAAGCAGTACATCGCCTTCGCGGTCGACGGTGCCAACCGCATGCAGACCCTCATCGGAGATCTCCTCGCGTTCTCGCGCGTCGGGCGGCTGCACGCCGAGGACGCCGACGTCAGCCTCGAGGCCGTGCTGCGCCGCACCACCAACTCCCTGGGCATGGTGATCGAGGAGGCCGGAGCCGTACTCACGCACGATCCTCTCCCCGCGGTCCACGGCGACGCGACCCAGCTCGGTGTCCTGTTGCAGAACCTGGTGTCCAACGCCATCAAGTTCCGTGCTCCGGAGACCGTGCCCCGGATCCACATCAGCGCCCGCGAACCGGCGGACGGGACGGACGGTGCTGCTGAGGACACAGGCCCCCGCTGGGAGTTCGCCGTGAGCGACAACGGCATCGGAATCGGTCCGGAGTACGCCGAGAGGATCTTCGTGATCTTCCAGCGCCTCCACACCCGTGACACCTATCCGGGGAACGGCATCGGCCTGGCCCTCTGCAAGAAGATCGTCGAGTACCACGGAGGGACGATCACCCTGGACACGGGCCACACCCCCGGCACCCGCTTCGTCTTCACCCTCCCTCTCGCCCACGCCGAGGCGCCCACCGCCGACCCCCGGAGCTGATGCGTCCACCGGATGCCGGTGGAGGACCCGGGGCGACCTCGCGGTGCCGTTCGGAACGGCCGCCGATCGGAGCGCGCCCGCGCGCGGCCGGCGACGCGAAGGCGCAGCCGGGACGGCCGCGCCCTGCAAGCTGATGGAGCATCACCGGCAGCGGGCGCGTCCTGCCCGGCCGCGACCGCCTCGGCCGGGGTGGTGCCCACCCGTCGCCCAGGGGGCCTTCGTCCTGCGGTGCCTGACGTGCGGGCCCCGTCCGCCGGCTCTACAGGCGTCGCGCGCGATCCTCGACACCATCATCACCGCCGCGCCCTCGGAGGCGCGGGGACACTGAGGCCGCCTCAGCCTGCCGCCGCCGAGGCAGGCTGACAGGAAGCCCCTGATCGAGCCGCTCGCCGTTGCCGGGCGGAAGGCTTCCTATGCGTTGATGCACGACCAGTACCTCCGTGGCGGCACCGCCAAGCCTGTCCGCCGGCTCGTACCTCGTCGGCCAGGCCCCGCCCTTCGGCCCCATGGTCGTCGAAGGCCGAGAACCCGGACGGCTCCACCCCGCCCGCCGGGACGAAGCCCACCACCATTCCTCCAATGCTGGGAAGCCCCCTGCCGGTACGGCGTCAGCATCAGCAGCAGCGCCGGCAGTGGCGCATCCGGTGCACATGGAGACGTGAGTTAGGTTAGCCTCACCTTGGCTGGTTTGGGAGGGGGGTTCATGTCGGTCCGAAACGCCGGTGATTGCCGTGTTGTCGAGTCCGTGGCGGTTGTCGTCACGGTGCGGGGACGGCACCGGGCCGAACGGTGCGCCCGTGTGCCCGACGGGTGTCCTCCGGTCGGGGTGTCGTGCGGCGCCGCCGAAGACGGCCGGAGCCCCCTTCTCGACGCCCAGCCTTTCCCCGTCGCGGTAACCCGCGCGCCGGCCGTGCTGTCGGCGCCCATCCCCTCAGGAGTCATCCGATGAACCAGGCCCTGTCGCCTGAACGTGTCCGCGCCGACGTCGCGGAGCTGCTGGGCTGCGACCCCGCCGAGATCGAGCCCGACGACAATCTCACCGACCTGGGCCTGGACTCGGTGCGGACCATGGTCCTGATCGAGCGCTGGCGTGGCGCGGGGGCGGACACGCTGGAGTACGCCGATCTGGCCGAGCAGCCTGAACTGGCCCACTGGACCGCCCTGCTGGCAGGTGGGGCGGCATGAGCCTGGCCGACCACCGGGACAGGTACCTGGACCGGATCGCCGAAGTCCGTGCCGGCCGCCACGCGGAGAAGGTGGGCTACCCGATCGGCGTCCGGGAGACCGAGGTCGTACGCACCGCCATGGTCGGGGCCGGCCTGCTGCGGGTGACGCTCGGCGGGAAGGGCACCGAGGGATTCGAGGCCCATGCGCCGGACGAGCACGTGAAGATGCTCTTCCCGGATGCGGACGGCACCCTGCGACTGCCGGAGCCGAACGGGGCCATGCTGCGCTGGGCGGGGTCGGTGCTCCGCTCGCGCCAGTACACGGTGCGGCGTCACGACCCGGTCTCCGGCGAGATCGACATCGACATCGCCCTCCATGACGGCGGCCTCGCCTCCGACTGGGCGCGCGACGCCCGGCCCGGCGACGTCATGCACCTCGCGGGTCCGCCCGGTGGGCTGATCGTCCCGCACTCCTACGACCGGTACCTGATCGCGGGGGACATCACCGCCCTGCCGGCGATCGCACGACGGCTGGAGGAGCTGCCCAGGACCGCGAAGGGCTGGGTGTTCGTCGAAGTCCCTGACGCCGCACAGGAGATCGAGCTGTCCGCGCCCGAGGGCTTCGAGGTGAGCTGGCTGCACCGCGACCGCCGGCCACTGGAGGCCGACGAGGCGTTCGTGCGGGCCGTGACCTCGGTGACCGTGCCCGAGGGGGAGCGGGTGTACGTGTGGGTCGCGGGCGAGGCCGGGCAGATCAAACCGCTGCGGCGCTGGGTCCGTGGCGAGCTGGGGCTGGAGAAGGCCGACCACGACATCACCGGTTACTGGAAGCGTGGGGTCGCCGACTTCGACGAGGACGACCACTGACCGGCTGACGGGCGGGCAGGGGGACGGAGTTGCCGTTGCGGCCTGTTGTCCTGATGAGAATTTTTCCACTAAGGTAAGCCTTACCTAACTTCAAGGAGCTCCACATGTCCATACGCAGAACCTCCGGCCTCGTCGGCGCCGTGTCGCTGACGCTGATCCTGGCCGGATGCGGGTCCTCGTCGGAGGGCGAAAGCGGGTCGGACTCCGCGGGGGAGGCCAAGACCCGGGTGTTCGCCGCGGACAACGGAAAGATCACCATTCCGGCGGACCCGAAGCGTGTGGTGGCCACCGGCTATGCCGTGCCCGCGCTGATCGAGGCCGACGCACCGCTCGTCGGGATCTCTTCCTGGAAGCGGGGTGAGCCGATGATGAGCAAGGAGGACCTCGCCCGGTACAAGAAGCTCGCCAAGGTGGCGGGTGAGCAGGCGGCCGAGACCAACTACGAGGCCATCGCCGAGGCCGAGCCCGACCTCATCGTGATCGGTGTGCCCGCGCCCGTGCTCGGAGACATCGACGTCAAGCGGCTCGAGACCATCGCCCCCGTCGTCGCGATCGGGCCCACCGTGCCGTCCGCCTGGCGCACGCTGTCACGCAAGCAGGCCGACGCGGCCGGCGCCCTCAAGACGTTCGACGCCGGTCAGAAGGCGTACGAGAGCAAGGCCGCCGAGCTGGCGACGAAGTACAAGGACGTGCTGCCCCAGCTCGCGCTGGGCCACGTCGGGGCCTACGGCGAGGTGGCCAAGGGCAACTTCCACCGCGAGTTCGACGGCTCGTGGGGCACCAACATCGCCACGGACATCGGGGCGAAGTACTACGGCCAGGTCAAGAAGCCCGGCCCCGGGTCGAGCGCGGTGAGTGAGTACCCCTCCCTCGAGGAGCTCCCCGACTCGCTCGGCGAGGCCGACGCCATCACGTACTCGGTCAGCGCCGACGGCAGCGTGCCCGAGGCGGTGCAGTACGTCCTCGACTCCAAGCTGTGGAAGAACCTGCCCGCCGTCAAGGCCGGCAAGACCTTCCCGTTCCGCTACACCGAGGCCGCGACCTACGGGCAGGCCATGAACACCCTGGACGCGATCGACACGTCGCTCGCCCCGCTGCTGAAGCGGTGACCGTCGCGGGTCGCGCGGCGGGACCGGCACGGGAGAAGCGGGCCGTCGCACCACAGACCGGCCTGCTCCTCGGGGGACTGGTGCTGTTGGCGGTGGTCGCCGTGCTCAGCATGGGCATCGGGGCCCGTCCGGTACCGCCCGCCGAGGTCGTACGCGCACTGCTGGACTACCAGGGGACCGACGACCACGTGATCGTGCGTGACGTCCGGGGTCCCCGCTCACTGCTCGCCGTCGCGGTGGGCGCCGCCCTCGCGGTGGCGGGAGCGCTGATCCAGACGCTGGCCCGCAACCCGCTGGCCGAGCCCGGCATCCTCGGGGTCACCGCGGGTGCCGGGTTCGCCATCACCGTCGGCTCGGCGCTCGGCCTGGCCGCCGGGCAGGCGGGCCAACTCGGCTTCGCGGTCGCCGGATCCGTGCTCGCGGCCCTGCTGGTGGCCGCCGTCGGGCGGCGCTCACCCCTGCGCCTGGTGCTCACCGGCGTAGCGCTGACCGCGGTGCTCAGCGGTGTCGCGCTGGGGCTGCGGCTGATGCTTCCGGATGTGTTCGACCTCTACCGGTTCTGGTCGGTCGGGTCGCTGGCCGCACGCGAACAGGCGCCGCTGGCCCTGCCGTTGACCGCGATCGCGGTCTGCCTGGCCGGTGCGCTGCTGATGAGCAGGGCGCTCAACGCCCTGGCTCTGGGCGAGACCGTGGCGCACACCCTGGGCGCCGGAGTCGGCCGGCTGCGGGTGGCCACGCTCGCCCTGATCACCGTGCTCTGCGCGGCGGCGACGGCCGTGGCCGGGCCGATCCTGTTCGTCGGCCTGATCGTGCCGCACCTGGTCCGCAAGCCGGCGGCGGGATCGGTGCCCTGGACGATCCTCTACTCGATGGTGCTGGGCCCCGTCCTGCTGCTGGTCGCCGACATCGGCTCCCGGCTGCTGCTGCCGACCGGCGAGGTGCCGGTGGGCATCGTGACCGCGTTCCTCGGCGGCCCCATGCTGATCTGGGCCGTCCGCCGCTACGGGGCGGGGTCGCTGTGAAGAACCGAGGACTGAGAATCGAACGCCGAACGGCCGTACTGGTGGCGGTCATGACCGCCCTGATGATGGGCCTCGGGCTGCTCGGGCTCTGCTACGGCGCCTCCTGGGCCTCCCCGGGCAAGGTGTTCGCCGTACTGACCGGGGCGGAACACTCCGTGGTGATCTCGGACTGGCGGCTCCCGCGCGTGCTGGCCGGGCTCGTCTTCGGAGCCGCACTCGGTGTGGCGGGGGCGATCTTCCAGAACCTCACCCGCAACCCGATGGGCAGCCCGGACGTGATCGGCCTCGACGCCGGCGCGTACACCGGTGCCCTCGTCGCCATCACCGTGCTCTCGGGCACGTCCGTGCAGCTCGCGGCCGGATCCGTGTCCGGTGGACTGCTCGTCGCGGCCGCGATCTACCTGCTCGCCTACCAACGGGGCTTCTCCGGGCTGCGGTTGGTCGTGATCGGCATCGCGGTCAACGCCATGGTGACCGCGATCAACTCATGGATCGTGCTGCGCGCCGAGCTCGAGGTGGCCATCGCCGCCGTCGGCTGGAGCGCGGGCTCGCTCAACGGCGTGAGCTGGGAGGACCTGGGGATTCCGTTCGCGCTGATCGCCGTGCTCATGGTCCTGATGACCGCCCGGGCGCACGCCATGCACCAGGCGGCGCTCGGCGACGCGGTGGCGGCCACGACCGGGGTCGGGCTCAACCGGCTGCGACTGGTGATGGTGCTGGTCGGCGTCGGCTGCACGGCCACGGTGACCGCGGTCGCCGGGCCCATCGCGTTCATCGCCCTGGCGGCCCCGCAGATCGGCCGCAGGCTCGCGGGGGCCGCCGGAGTGCCTCTGCTCCCCGCCGCCCTGACCGGGGCGGTTCTGCTCCAAGGCGCCGACCTGCTCGCCCAGATGCTGCTGGCGCCCGTCGCGCTGCCCGTGGGAGTGGTGAGTACCGCGATCGGCGGTTGCTATCTGATCTGGCTGCTGACCAAGGAGGTGAGGCGCGCGTGACCGCACGCCTGACCGCGCGGGACATCACCCTGCGCTACGGAGAACGGGTCGTGTCCACACGGCTGAGCCTCGACATCCCCGACGGGGCGTTCACCGCCGTCGTGGGACCCAACGCCTGCGGGAAGTCGACCTTGCTGCGCGCGCTGGTCAGGCTGTTGCGCCCGGAGTCCGGGCACGTGGAACTCGACGGCCGAGAGGTCGGTGACTACGCGCCCAAGACGCTGGCCAAGCGACTCGGGTTCCTGCCGCAGGACCCGCTGGCCCCTGACGACATCAGGGTCCGCCAGCTCGTGAGCAGAGGACGGTTCCCGCACCAGTCGCTGCTGGCCCTGTGGTCGCCGGAGGACGAGGAGGCGGTGACCACGGCCATGGAGGCGGCGGGCGTCGAGGACCTGGCCCACCGGCCGGTGCAGGAGCTGTCCGGAGGACAGCGGCAGCGCGTGTGGATCGCCATGGTGCTGGCCCAGCGGACGCCCTACCTGCTGCTCGACGAACCGACGTCGTTCCTGGACATCACCCACCAGTACCAGTTGCTCGGCCTGCTCGCCAGGCTGCGCGACGAGGGCCGCACGGTGATCGCCGTCCTGCACGACATCAACCAGGCGTGCCGGTTCGCCGACCACCTGGTCGCCATGAGGGACGGCAGGGTCGTCGCCGAGGGCGTCCCCCGGGCCGTCGTGGACGCCGCGCTCATGAAGGACGTCTTCGACCTGCCGAGCGTCATCGTCCCCGACCCGGTGACCGGCACACCGATGGTCGTTCCCACACTGCAAGGAGAGTAAGTTGAGCACCGCGAGCGTGTCCTCGGACGGCCTCCTCCCCCTCACCCAGGCCCAGTTGGGCATCTGGAACGCACAGCGCCTGGAGCCTGACTCGCCGTACTACGTGGTCGGCGACGTGGTGGAGATATCCGGCACCGAGCCCGTCGACGTAGAGGCGCTGACCGAGGCGGTACGGGCGACGGCCCAGGAGGCCGAGACACTGCGGTTGCGGGTGTACGACACCCCGCAAGGGCCACGCCAGGCGGTCAGCGAGGAGCCGGTCGCGCCTCCCGAGGTCCTTGACGTCAGGGGGGCCGCCGATCCGGTTGCCGCCGCACAGGCGCTGGTCGAGGCGGAGCGGGCGCGGGCCGCCGAAGCGTGCCGGGGGATGGTGGACCGACCACTCTGCTCACGCACCGTCATCCGGCTGTCCGACCGGGAGGTCTGGTACACCCAGCTCGGCCACCACCTGGTCTTCGACGGCTACTCCGCCGCGATGCTCGCCCGCCGGACCGGCGCCCGCTACACCGCCCTGGTGCGCGGGACGGAGCCGGCGAAGTGCACCTTCGGCAGCCTCGCCGCCCTCGTCGCCGCCGACCGGGCCTACCGGGACAGCGACCGGTTCGCCGAGGACCGCGCGTACTGGGTCGAGCGGTTCACCCCGCTGCCCGAGCTCGGCGCCCGCGACGACCACGACACCGCCGCCGGTGCCCCCGCCGGCACCCTGACCGCCCGCACCGTCCTCACGCCCGAGGAGACGGCCCGGCTGCGCGCGTTCGCCGACGGCGAGGGCGTCACCTGGGGCGAGGCACTCATCGCCGGATACGCCGCCTTCCTGCACCGGATGCTGGCCCGCACCGATGTCGTGTTCGCGTTGCCGCTGATGTGCCGGGCGGGCTCCGTCGAGCTGCGCACGCCCGCCATGGCGGTCAACGTGCTGCCGCTGCGGGTGACCGTGCGCGGCGGCGACCGGCTCGGAGAGCTGAGCCGGCGGGTCTCCTGCGCCATGCGCGAGATGCGCGACCACCAGAGGTACAGGGGCGAGGACCTGCCGCAGGACCTCGGCGTGCCCGGAGCCGGCGCGCTGCTCCACGGGCGCGGGATCAACCTCAAGGCGTTCGACCTGGCGATCGACTTCGCCGGCGCCGGCGGTGTCATGCGCAACGTCGCGGGAGGCCCGCCCGAGGACATGGGCCTGAGCGTCCTGCCGACCCGCGACGGCGGGCTGCTGCTCGGCTTCGAGGTCGACGCGCGGACCAACGACCAGGCCTCGGTCGACAGTCTGCTGTCCGGGCTGCGGATCCTGCTCACCGCGCTCGTCGACGGTCTTCCGGTCGGGCGGATCGCGATGACCGCCGACGCCGAGAGGCTGATGGAGCAGTGGTGCCCGCCCGCGCTGCCCGGCGTGCCGGTGGACGTGCCCACCGCCTTCGACGCGATGGCCGCCACGGAGCCAGGACGCACGGCCCTCGTGTGCGGGGAGGAGCGGCTGTCCGCCGCGGACCTCGCGGGACGCGTGCACCGGCTGGCGCGTGCGCTGCGGGCCCGAGGGATCGGGCCCGACGACATCGTCGCCCTCGCGCTGCCGCGCTCGGCCGACTCGGTGGTCGCCCTCCTCGCGGTGCTCGACGCGGGCGCCGCCTTCCTGCCCCTGGACGCCGCGTACCCGCCCGAGCGGCTGCGCGAGCTGATCGACGACACCCGCCCCGCACTGGTGGTCTCCTCCGGCCGGGTCGACGGACTGCCCTGGGACACCCTGCTCGGTGAGGCCGCCGAGCTGTCCGGCGAACCCCTGACGGCCGGCGAACTGGCCGCACCCCGGCACCCCGAGCACCTCGCCTACGTGATCCACACCTCCGGCTCGACCGGACGGCCCAAGGGAGTGCTCGGCCGGGCGGGCGGTCTGGCCGCGCTGCTGCACCACCAGCGGTCGACCGTCGTCGCCGAGGCCGAGCAGGCCGCGGGGAGAAGGCTCCGCGCCGCGCACACCTACTCGTTCGCCTTCGACTCCGCCTTCGACCACCTGGTGTGGCTGCTCTGCGGTCACGAACTGCACGTCTACGACGCCGAGACGATCCGCGACGCCGACGCGCTCCTCGCCGCGTACGGCCGCGACGGCATCGACATCGTCGACACCACCCCGTCGATGGCCGCGCCGCTGGTCGAGGGCGGCCTGCTGGACCTGCGGCCCACGCTGCTCGTCCTCGGCGGGGAGGCCACCGGGCCCGCGCTGTGGCGCAGGGTCGCCGCGTCGGGGACGAACGCGCGCAACATGTACGGCCCGACCGAGGCGACCGTCGACAGCACCACCGCCCGGATCGACGACGGCGAGCCGACGATCGGCCACCCGCTCGCCGGCACCCGGACCTACGTGCTGGACAGCGCGCTGCAGCCCGTCCCGCACGGAGCGACGGGCGAGCTCTACCTCGCCGGGCCGCACCTGGCACGCGGATATCTCGGCAGGCCGGGGGCCACCGCCGACCGCTTCGTCGCCGACCCGTTCGGCGCGCCCGGCGAACGGATGTACCGCACCGGCGATCTGGCCCGATGGGTGCCCGGCCGGGGCCTCGCGTACGGGGGCCGGGGCGACGGGCAGATCAAGATCCGCGGCCACCGGGTGGAGACCGGGGAGGTCGAAGCGGCCCTCGCGGCGGTGCCCGGGGTCACCGCGGCGGCCGCCCGGGTGCTCTCGTCCCGGCTGATCGGCTACGTCGTGACCGCCACGGCGACCGGGGACGAGGTGCGCGCGCACCTCGCCGGGCGGCTGCCGGACCACATGGTGCCCGCCGCGGTGGTGGTGCTCGCCGGGCTGCCGGTCACGCCCAACGGCAAGCTCGACCGCGCCGCCCTGCCCGCACCCGCCTCGGCCGGCGGCGGCCGGGAGCCGGGCACCGAGCGGGAGCGCGTGCTGTGCGCCGTCCTCGCCGAGGCGTTCGAGGTCGAACGGGTCGGCGTGGACGACGACTTCTTCGCCCTCGGCGGGGACAGCATCACAGCGATCACCATCAGCAGCAGGCTGAGGGCCGCGGGCCTCGGGCTGCGGCCGCGAGACCTGCTGGCCCGCCGCAGTTTCGCGGCTCTCGCCGCCTCCGCCGAACTGCTGGAGGACGCTCCCGAGCCGCTGGACGACCCGTCCGGGACTGTGCCCGCGCCGCCGATCGTGCGCGGGCTGCTCGACCCGCATCCGGACGTCGACGTCGTCGCCGGATACGCGCAGTGGACCGTGCTGAGCGTCGACGACCTCGCCCACGACGACCTCGCCGCCGGCGTGCGGACCGTGCTCGACCACCACGACGCCCTGCGGCTGCGGGCGGGCGACGGCCTGGACGTGCTGCCCCGGGGTGCGGTACGGGCCGTCGTCCACGAGGTCCGCGGCGAGGACCCGAGCACCCTGGCCGGGCGGCTGGCGGGCGAACTCGACCCGAGGACCGGCGACCTCCTGCGCGCGGCCCTGCTCCGCGGCGACGACGGCACGCCGGACCGGCTGGTTCTCGTCGTGCACCACCTCGCCATGGACGGTGTGTCCTGGCGCATCCTCCTGCCCGACCTGTACCGGGCCTGCACCGGCGGCGCTCTGGAGCCGGTCGGGGCGTCCTGGCGCCGGCACGCCCTGCTGCTCGCCGATCAGGGCGCGTCCGGTGCGCGACGGGGCGAACTCGACCACTGGCGGACCACGCTCGCCTCGGCGTCCCGGCTGGGCACCCGGACGCTGGACCCGGCGAGGGACACGGTGTCGACAGCCCACCGTTCGGTGACGGTGTCCTCGCCCGAGGTCACCGAGGCGCTGCTGGCCACCCTTCCCGCCGCGTACCGTGCCGGAGTGGACGAGGTCCTGCTCGCCGCGCTCGTGCTGGCCTTGCGCGGATGGGGCCTGGCCGGGGACGCCGTGACCGTCTCCATGGAGGGACACGGCCGCGAGCACCTCGATCTGGCCCGTACGGTCGGCTGGTTCACCAGCGAGTACCCGGTCCGCGTACCCGCCTCCGACGACGTCGGGCGGGCGCTGCGCGCGGCCAAGGAGGCCAGGCGCGGTGTCCCCGACGGCGGCATCGGGTACGGCGTGCTCCGCCACCTCGACCCGGAGGCCGGTCCCGGGCTGTCGGCCGTCCCGGCGCCGGACGTCCTGCTGAACTACCTGGGCCGTTTCGCCCCGTTGCCCGCCGGTGGATGGCGTCTGCCGGAGCGCGACGCCTTCTCCGTGACCGAACCCGACGCCAAGGGCCTGGAGCAGGTCCTGGCCCTCAACTGCTTCGTCCACGAGGAGGGCGCGCCCCGGCTCGCCGTCGAGTGGACCGCCGCGACCGGGGTGCTGGGCACCGGCACCGTCGAGGCCCTTCAGGAGGCGTGGGCCGCCGCCCTGGACGCGCTGGCCGAGCACGCACTGCGTACCCGGGGCGGGCTGACCCCGTCCGACCTCCCGCTGGTCGGCCTCGACCAGGCGGCCATCGACACCCTCGAACGCGTCGGCCGCATCGACGACGTACTGCCCGCCACACCGCTGCAGGTCGGGCTCTCCTTCCACACCCTGGTGCGCGACGACGGCGCGACCGACGTCTACGTCGTCCAGGCCGTGACGACGCTCGTCGGCGAACTGATCCCGGACCGGATGGCCGAGGCCGCGCGCGAACTCCTGCGCCGGCACCCCGCCCTGCGTGTGTACCTGGGCACCGCCGGGGACGAGGTGGTGCAGGTGGTCCCCGCCGAGGTCTCCCTGGACTGGCGGGTGGACGACCGGTTCCCCGAAGCCGCGCGCGCCGATCTCGAGCGCCCCTTCGATCCGGGCCGGCCGCCGCTGATCCGCTTCCTGCTGTCCCGTGTCGGGCCCGCCGAGCACAAGCTGGTGATCACGAACCACCACGCACTGCTCGACGGCTGGTCGATGCCGCTGGTCGGCCGCACCCTGCTCGCCCTCTACTCCGAGCTGAGCGGCGGCCCCGCCGCGCCCGCCGCTCCGCCCCTCCCCGAGTACTTCCGGTGGCTCGCGGGCCGGGACCGGGAGGCGTCCCTCGACGCGTGGCGCTCCGCGCTGGAGGGCGTCGACGAGGCGACGCGGCTGGCACCCGCGAGCGCCGGGACCGGCATCGAGCGGCCGGGCCGCGAGACCGTCGGCCTGGGCCGCGAGTTCAGCGACCGGCTCCGCGCGTTCGCCCGCGCGGAGGGCGTCACCCTGACCACGGTGCTCCAGACCGCCTGGGGACTGCTGCTGGGCAGGCTCACCGGCCGCCTCGACGTCGTGTTCGGCTGCCCGGTCTCCGGACGGCCCGCCGAGGTCGACGGCGTGGAGTCGATGATCGGCCAGCTCGGTACCACGATCCCGGTGCGCGTCCGGCACACCCGTGACCAGAGCGCGCGCGACCTCATGGCACAGGTCCACGCGGAGAGCGTCGTCCTCGCGGAGCACCACCACGTCGGGCTGCCCGAGATCCAGCGGGTGGCAGGGATCGGCGAACTGTTCGACACGATGCTGGTGATGGAGAACTTCCCGCTCTCCAGCCGGAAGCGCACCCCGCTCGCCCCCGGGCTCGACCTGGCCGGGGTGGACATCACAGACGCCACGCACTACGCCCTGACCGTCATCGTGATTCCCGACGACGAGATCACGATCGGTCTCGGCTACCAGCCGCGCGCCTTCACCTCCTCGGCCGTGCGCGACTACGGGCGCTGGCTGCACAACCTCCTGCGGGAGATCGTCGACGACCCGTCACGACCCGCCGTCCGCCTGCCCTCGCTCGACCCCGGCGAGCGCGAGCGGATGCTGCGCACCGGCACCGGGACCGTCGCCGCGAAGGCCCGGGGCCACTGGCTGGACGAGTTCGCCGCCCGGGTGCGCGGCAATCCCGGCGCCGAGGCCCTGGTCTGCCGGGACCGCAGCCTCACCTACGCCGAACTGGACCGGCAGGCCAACCGCGTCGCCCACGCGCTGATCGCACGCGGGGTGCGGCCCCAGGACCCGGTGGCGGTGCTGCTCGGACGTGACATCGAGATGACCGTGGCGCTGTTCGGCGTGGCCAAGGCCGGCGCGGTGTACGTACCCATGGACGCGAGCTACCCGCGTGAGCGGCTCGCCTTCATGTTCGACGACATCGCCCCGGCCGCCGCCGTGACGACCGGCGCCGAACTGCCCGTCGCCCGCGAGATCCCGGTGCTGCGGCTGGACGACCCGGCCACCCTCGCGTCCGCGCCCGACACCGACCCGGCCGAGGCGCGCGCCGCACTCACCGACGACGCCCTCGCCTACGTCATCTACACGTCCGGCACCACCGGACGGCCCAAGGGCGTCGGCGTGACCCACCGGGGCGTGCCCGATCTGATCGCCCTTCAGGAGGAGGTCGTCGGGGTCACCGAGCACGACCGGTACCTCCACTTCGCGTCGACCAGTTTCGACGTCGCGTTCTGGCAGACCATGGTGCCCCTGCTCTCCGGCGGCACCTCCGTGATCGCACCCGAGGAGGTGCGGGTCCCCGGCGACGAACTCCTCGACTACATCGTCGAGCACCGGGTGACCGGAGTGAACCTGCTCCCCTCGTTCCTGGCCGCGATGCCCGACGACCGCACCGTCGCCCCCGACGTGTTCTTCGTCGTCGGCGCCGAGCGCCTCGACCCCGAACTGGCCAGGCGCTGGGGGGAGGGCCGCAGAGCACTGTTCAACGCCTACGGTCCGACCGAGGTCACGATCAACTCCACGACGTGGCGGTACGACCCCGACGACACCGGTCCGCTGCCGATCGGCCGCCCCGACCCCGACGTCCGCGCCTACGTTCTCGACGGCGGGCTCCAGCCGGTCGGCGTCGGCGTGACGGGTGAGCTGTACCTCGGCGGACCGAGCCTGGCCCGCGGCTACCTCGGCCGCCCCGGCCTGACCGCGTCGACGTTCGTGGCCGACCCGTTCGGCCCGCCGGGGGAGCGGATCTACCGCACGGGCGACCTGGTGCGGTGGCGGCCGGACGGACAGCTGGTGTTCCTCGGCCGCGCCGACCACCAGGTCAAGATCCGCGGCTTCCGCGTCGAACTGGGCGAGATCGAGTCCACCCTGACCACGCACGCCGATGTCCGCGCCTGTGCCGTGATCATGCGGGAGGGCAGGCTCGTCGGCTACGTCATCCCGACGGACGGCGCGGACCTGGACACCGCGCGGCTCCGGGAGTACCTCGCCGGGGAACTGCCCGACCACATGGTCCCCACGGCGCTCGTTCCGATCAGCCGGCTGCCGCTCGGCCCCGGCGGAAAGCTCGACACCTCGGCACTGCCTGCCCCCGAGACAGCAGCCGCCGCACGGCGTGAGCCCGCCACCGAGGCCGAGGCGGTGCTGCTCGGAGTCCTCCGGGACATCCTGGGCACCGAGGACATCGGCCTCGACGACGACTTCTTCGCCATCGGCGGGGACAGCATCGTGGCACTGCAAGTGGTGTCACGGGCCCGGCGGAAGGGCCTCGGCCTCTCCGCGAAGGACGTGTTCGAAGGCGAGACGGTCGCCCGGACGGCCGCGCGGGCCCGCGCCCTGGACGGCGGTGAGGCACCCGCGGTCGGGGACGCGCCGCTGACCCCGGTCATGCGCGACCTGCTGCGCCGCGCGGGAAGCACTGCGGACGGCTTCTGCCAGTGGGTGGAGATCTGCGTCCCGGCAGGGGGCGACGCGACGGCCTGGACCGGCGTGCTCGACGCACTCCTGGCCCGCCACGACGTGCTGCGGGCCCACCTGGCCGACGGCGTGCTGCGCATCCCCCCGGCCGGTGCGGTGACCGGAGCCGAGGTGCTGACCCACGCACGCGCGGCGGACGGCCTGCGGGCCGCGGCCGACGCCGGGACCGCCGCGGCCCGGGCGTCGATGGACCCGCGCACCGGGCCGCTGCTGCGCGCGGTCTGGGTCGACGCCGGGCCCGTCCGGCCGGGCCGGCTCGTCCTGATCGCCCACCACCTGGTCGTCGACGGTGTGTCCTGGCGCATCCTGCTCGACGACGTGGAACACGCCTACGCCGGTGGAACCCTGGCCCGGCACGGACAGTCGTTCCTCGGATGGACGCGCACGCTGCACGACGCCGACCGGCGCGCCGAACTGCCGCACTGGCGGAGGATGAGGGCCACACCGGCGCTCACCGGCCCGCTCGACCCCGCCCGGGACACGGTGTCCACCGCGACGCACCACGAGATCCGTCTCGACACCGACTCGACCCGCGCCCTGATCACGACGCTGCCCGCCGCCTACCGGACCACACCGGACGCCGTGCTGCTGACTGCGCTCGCCCAGGCGGTACGGGACTGGCGGGGGACGCAGCAGTTGCTGGTCGCCCTGGAGAGCCACGGCCGGCCGCGGCAGGTCGACCTGTCCCAGACCGTCGGCTGGTTCACCGCCGTCCACCCCGTGCTGCTCGACGCCGACGACGACGTGCGGGCGGTCAGGGATCGGCTGCGGGCCCAGGGCGACGGCCTCGGCCACGGTGTGCTCACCGCGGCCGGGCTGCTGGAACCGGTGGTGCCGGAGGTCGCCTGGAACTATCTCGGCCAGTACCCCGGCGCCGCGGCACGGGAGACCCCGTGGCAGTCGCCGCCCGACGCCGACCCGCTCGGCTCGGGCGGCTCCGAAGCGATGCCCCTGCCCCACAGCCTGATGGTCAACGCCCTCGTACGCGACGAGGCCCTCGGGGTCAGGATCACCTGGCCTTCCGCGCTCTTCACCGCCGCCGAGATCGAGGACCTGGCCGAGCACCTGCGGACCGCGCTGCTGCGCAC
This sequence comes from Streptomyces sp. NPDC102402, assembly GCF_044765765.1. Taxonomy (NCBI): domain Bacteria; kingdom Bacillati; phylum Actinomycetota; class Actinomycetes; order Kitasatosporales; family Streptomycetaceae; genus Streptomyces; species Streptomyces sp. NPDC102402. The sequence goes on along the minus strand of NZ_JBIWKR010000015.1, from coordinate 136,234 downwards.
CGCCGCCGCTCCGGAGATCGAGGCTCTCGGCCCCGGCCACCCCGTGGCCGAGGTCCAGCCGCTGACCCCGCTGCAGGAGGTGATGCTGCGGCACTCGCGAACCGAGCGCCCCGACCCGTACACCGTGCAGTCGGCGTTCTCCCTCGCCGGGCCGCTCGACCTCGACGCCCTGCGTGCGGCGGGGTCCGACCTGCTGAACCGTCACCCGAATCTGGGCGCCGTGTTCCCCGCCGCGCTCGCGGTGATCCCCGCCTCGCCCCGGCCGGACTTCCGGGTCGCCGACGGGCCGGCCGAGGAGGTGCTGGCCGCAGACCTGGCTGAGCCCTTCGATCTCGCCCACGGCCCGCTGTTCCGGCTGACAGTGATCCGGAGCGGTCCGGAGCGCGCCGACCTGGTCCTGACCAGCCATCACGTGCTCTCCGACGGCTGGTCGGCACCGCGTGTCCTCACCGAACTCTTCGCCCTCTACACGGCGCGGGTCCGGGGCGGGGCTCACGGCCTTCCCGCCCCGGTGCCGTTCGCGGACTACCTGCGCTGGTGCGCCGACCACGAGCCCGACCTCGATGCCTGGAGGGCCGAGCTGGACGGCCTGCCCGAGGGTGACTACCTCGGCGGCGGCGAACCCGGGCCCGCCTGGCAGGAGCCCGAGGTCATCGGCTTCGACGCGGAGCTCGTCGCCGGTCTCACCCGCCTCGCCGCACAGCGCGGTCTGACGCGGAACACCCTGGTGCAGGGCGCGTGGGCGGTGCTGCTGGGGCGCCGCTCCGGCCGGACCGATGTCTGCTTCGGGGCCATGGTCGCCTGCCGCCCCCCGGATCTGGAGGGTGTCGAGGAGATCATCGGGCTGCTGGCGAACACCGTGCCCGTGCGGGCACGGCTCGGAGGCACACTCGCCCACACGCTCGCCGAGCTGCAGAGCCGGCAGCGGGTCCTGGTGGACCACCACCACGTCGCTCTGTCCGACCTGGAGCGGCTGACCGGACGGCGCAGGCTGTTCGACAGCCTGGTGGTGTTCGAGAACTATCCGGTCGACCCGGATCGCCTCCGTGAGCCCGCCCCCGGGCTCACGGTCGTCGGGACCCGTTTCCGCGAGGCCACGCACCACCCGGTCACCCTGACGGTCATGCCAGACGGTGACGGATGGACCGGCGTGCTGGCCCACCGGGCCGGGGTGGACGCGGAGGGGCTGGCCGACGAACTGCTCGACCTGCTCCGTTCGCTGGACAAGCACCTCGACGAGGACGTGCTCGATCTTCTGGAGGACCGATGAGCGGGGATGCCGCGCCGCCCGTCGAGCGGGTGGACCGCGATCTGCTGCGGGTCGCGTTCATCCTGGTGCTCGGCACCTTCATGGCCTCGCTCGACGCCACCATCGTCAGCGTCGGCATCGACGCGCTGACCCGCGAGTTCCACGCGTCCGTCGCGGAGATCCAGTGGGTCACGACGGCCTACCTGCTCGCGGTGGTCGCCGCCGTCCCCGCCTCCGGCTGGCTGGCCGGCCGGTTCGGCGGCCGGAGGACCTGGCTCGCCGCCGTGGGCGTGTTCCTCATCGGATCGGTCCTGTGTGCGCTGGCCTGGTCAGCGACCAGTCTGATCGTCTTCCGGGTGATCCAGGGACTCGGGGGCGGGCTGCTGCCCGCGACCGGGCAGGCTCTGCTCGCCCGCGTCGCGGGCCCCCAGCGCACCGGACGGGTGATCAGCGTCGTCGCGGTGGTCCCGCTGCTGTCACCGGTGTTCGGCCCGCTGGCCGGTGGCTCCATCCTGAGCGTGGCGCCGTGGCCGTGGCTGTTCCTGGTCAACCTGCCGATCGGTCTGGCCGCCGTACTCCTGGCCCGTCGCCATGTGCCCTCCGTGCCGCCGGCCACGCGGCGTACACCGTTCGACCTGCGGGGGGCCGTGCTCCTCTCGCCCGGTCTCGCCGTGCTGGTGTACGGGCTGACCGAGGTGGCCCACGGCCGTACGCTGCCGGCCGTGGCCGGTGTGACGGCCGGGCTGGCGATGCTGGCCGGTTTCACCCTGCACGGGCTGCGCACCAGCGGCACACCGCTGGTCGACCCCAGGCTGTTCACCCGGCCGCCCTTCGGCGCCGCAGCCCTCGCGCTGCTGGTCCTGGGCGCCTCGGTGTTCGGCACGATGTTCCTGCTCCCGCTGTACTTCCAGACCGGCCGCGGCCTGTCCGCCTGGGAGGCCGGGCTGCTGCTCGCTCCTCAAGGGCTCGGCGCGGCCGCGGGATCGGTCCTGGTCAACCGCACCATCGACAAGGTCGCGCCGAGGACCCTGGTGGTGACCGGCATCGCGCTGATCCTGGCGGGTACGGTGCCGTTCACCCAGCTCGGCCACGGCGTCCCGGACGCCGCGGTCGCCGTGGCGCTGGCGGTCCGCGGTCTCGGGATGGCGATGGTCGGCGCGCCGGTCATGAACATCGTCTACAGCCGCATCGAGCCCGAGCAACTTCCCCGCGCCTCGGGAGCACTCAACCTGCTGAACACCGTGGGCGGATCGGTGGGCACGGCCGCCCTCGCCGTGGTCCTGCAGAGCCGGCTGTCCGCCCGGGGTCCGGACATCGCCTCGGCGTTCGCCGACACCTTCTGGTGGGTGCTCGGTTTCTGCCTGCTGGCCGCCGCCGGGGCCACGAGGCTGCCCCGGACCGGGGCGAGGAAGGCGGCGAAGGCGTCGTCGTGACGGCTGCCCGCCGGTGACCGGAGGCCGGGGCGGGAGACGAGCGGACGTCCGCCCGCCTCCCGCCCCGGCCTCGTTCCGGCGACGGCCGCGGATCGATGTGCGGACGTACGCGGTTCCCGTGAGGCAGAACGCCGCCCGATGCGCGGGGAGGCGCTCGAACTGTCAAGGGGAAGCGGGGTGTTGGTCCACTTTTAACTTCCAGATGACAAAGTATGGACTTCTTCAGCAGAAGTCCCTAGCGTGACGGCGCCGCTGTAGGCGAACCGCTGCTTCACGGATCCGCACAGCCCGACCGGAGTGCCACCCCCCGCTGGAGGACCGATGCATCCACGGCTGTTACCACGTGCCCGAAACCTGCTCACCACTCTGCTCGTCGGAGGGTTCCTCGCCGGAGGTGTCTGGGCAGGCCCCCCGGCCGCCGCCGTCCCCGAAGAGATCCCGCCGCAGGAACCGGGCGTCACCCTGCGCGTCTTCGACACCCAGGTGCCGCTCAACGCCCTGTGCACCCTCAAACCGGGCCAGACGCCCAACCACGACGCGCTGATGTCCACCGTGGACTGGTCTACGGCCGACGACTTCGGCGGCTACGCGGACAACTTCGTGGCCGAGGTCTCCGGCTACCTCGTGGTCCCCGAGGACGGGACGTACGGCTTCCGCCTCAACAGCGACGACGGCTCGCGGCTCACCATCGACGGGACGGAGGTCATCGACCACGACGGTCCGCACGGCGCCGAACCCAAGGACGGATCCGCCCAGCTGACCGCGGGCTCGCACCCGTTCGAGGTCGACTACTTCGAGCGGGGCGGCGAGCAGCAGTTGACCCTCGCGTGGAAGCCGCCGGGCGCGGACGACTTCGGCGTCGTCCCTCACGAGTCCCTGAGCACCGACGCGGGGGTCGTACGGGTGACCGCCCCGGGCCGCAAGGAGTGCGAGTCGGGTGCGGACAGCCCCGGGGACGGCCTGCCGCTCGCCGATGTGCGCCCCGACCTCGACCTCACCGACCTGCGCCCGGAAGGCTTCGAGCCGCAGGTCACCGGCATGGACTGGCTGCCCGACGGCCGTCTGGCCCTCTCCACCTGGGGCGGCTCGGAGAGCCGGACCGGCGAGGTCTACCTCCTCGACCACGTCACCGGCGACACCAGCCGCGACAAGGTGACGGTGAAGAAGGTGGCGGAGGGTCTGCGCGAACCGATGGGCATCAAGTACGTGGACGGGTCGTTGTACGTCTCGCAGAAGCACGAGCTGACACAACTCGTGCACACCGGTGATGACTTCGTCACGGACGAGTACCGCACGGTCGCCACCTGGCCGTACGGCGGGAACTTCCACGAGTTCGCCTTCGGACTGCTCTACCGAGACGGCTACTTCTACGTGAACCTGTCCGTGGCCATCGACTACGGCGGCGCGACCACCACTCCGCAGCCGGCGGAGGGCCGCGGCACGACGTACAAGGTCGACAAGAGGACGGGCAGGATCCACGCGATCGCGGGCGGCCTGCGCACCCCGAACGGGATCGGCTGGGGCCCCGGCAACTCCCTCTTCACCACGGACAACCAGGGCGGCTGGCTGCCCGCGTCGAAGCTCGTCCAGATCAAGCAGGACCGCTTCTTCAACCACTACACCCAACCGTCGGGCGGGTTCGACAACCGCGCTGTCACCCAGCCGGTGGTCTGGCTGCCGCAGAACGAGATCGGCAACTCCCCGAGTACACCGCTGTACCTGACCAAGGGCCGGTTCGCCGGCCAGATGCTGATCGGAGACGTCACCTACGGCGGACTCCAGCGCGCCTACCTGGAGAAGGTGAAGGGGGAGTACCAGGGTGCCGTCTTCCGCTACACCCAGGGACTCGAAGCCGGTGTCAACCGCATCACCATGGGGCCGGACGGGGCGGTGTACGCGGGCGGTCTCGGCGCCGACGGCAACTGGGGCCAGGAAGGGAAGCTGAAGTTCGGCCTGCAGAAGCTCACGCCGAACGGCGGCGACACCTTCGACATCCAGGAGATGCGGGCCGTCCCGGGTGGCTTCGACCTCGAATACACCCAACCGCTGTCACAGGCCACCGCGGAGAAGCTGACGGAGCGCTACCAGGCCGAGCAGTGGCGCTACACCCCCACCTCCGACTACGGCGGCCCGAAGATCGGTGAGGAGCGGCTCACCGTGCGCTCCGGGGCGCTCGCCGAGGACGGCCGCACGGTGAAGCTGCGTCTGGACGGGCTCAAGCCGGGGCGGGTCGTGCACCTCCGTTCACCTCGCCCCTTCGCCTCCGGGTCCGGCGAGGCGCTGTGGAGCACCGAGGCCTGGTACACGCTCAACGCACTGCCCGGCAAGCAGCCCCCGGCCGCCACGCTGTACGAGGCGGAGGAGGCGCGCCTCACCGGAACGGCGGGAATCCACACCGATCACACCGGCTACTCGGGCAGCGGCTTCGTCGACCGCTACAACACGGAGAACCGGGCCGCCACGGACTTCGACGTCACGGTGCCCGAGGCCGGCGACTACGACGTGAACCTGCGCTACTCCAACGGCCCCAACCCCTATCAGGGCACCAAGTCGCTCTCCCTCCACGTCAACGGGAAGAAGCTGAGGCAGACGAAGCTCGCCTCGACCGGGACCTGGGACGCCTGGTCGACGCAGACCGAGCGCGTCCGCCTGCACGCGGGCCCCAACACCCTCTCGTACCGCTTCGACCCGGGTGACGCAGGGCATGTGAACCTCGACCTGATCACCGTACGTCCGCACGGTGATCAGGTCCCGCTCTTCGACGGCACCGCCGCCTCCCAGGAGCAGTGGCAGCACACGGACGGCCGACGCCTCGAATGGCCGCTGGCCGACGGGAAGTCGATGGAGGTGTGCTGCGGCGACATCCGGACCAAGGACGCCTACCAGGACTTCAGGCTGAGCCTGGAGTTCAGGGTGCCGCTCCTGCCGGACGACGTGACCGGCCAGGACCGCGGCAACAGCGGCATCTACCTCCAGGACCGCTACGAGCTCCAGATCCTCGATTCGTACGGCGACACCACTCTCGACACGAACGAGGCCGGGGCGATCTACCAGAAGAAGGCTCCGGACGTCAACGCGGCCACGGCCCCGGAGACCTGGCAGACCTACGACATCACGTTCCGCGCGGCGCGCTTCGACGACGGCGGAAACAAGACCGCCGACGCGCGCGTGACGGTGGTGTGGAACGGCCGGAAGGTCCACGACGACATCACGGTCGACGGACCGACCGGTGCGGGTGTGCCGGAGGGCCCTGCCGCCGGAGCGATCCGGCTCCAGGACCACGGGAACAAGGTGCGCTTCCGCAACATCCGGATCGAACCGCTGGACTGAGGACCGTCCGGGCCGGCGGCGCGGGGTCCCCACGGACCGCGCCGCCGGCATCCCTTCGCCGGCGCCCGCGCGTCCCGCTCTCCTGTGCCAGGTGTCAGCCGGCCGGCACCTCCGACGCGTGCCAGGCCCTGGAGAGTCCTTCCAGCCAGGCCGGGGGCAGCTCCGCGAGCTCCCATTCCGCCCTGAGCGCCGACGGCGCGTTGATGAGGCGCTCGATCACGGCGACGCTCGAGGGGGAGTGGAGGAGGGAGTAGCGGCCGTGGACCGCGATACGGCTGCGCGGCCCGAACCGCGTGTACAGCCGGACCAGCCGCTGCCGGTGGGAGTCGGTGAACTGTTCCAGCCGGCCGGCGTACCCGACCCGTCCCACGACGCTCATCGTGCCGAGCACCGCCGTGAGGACTTCGTCCGACACCTCGGGATCAAGATCCGAGGCGTCGCTGACGGAGAGATGGAGCGGCGTCACGGCGACCTTCGCGCGCTCCACGTCCATCCTTCCGACGGGGTGATGGCCTCCCGGGGCGGCGTCCCCGGAATCACCGATGGCACGGTCGAGGGCACGCTCGGCGACGCGGACGAGCTCCTCACCGACGGCCCGGGCTCCGTCGTGCCAGCCGAGGGCGTACGGCTCGCCCTCCCCGGCCGGGGCACCGGCCGCCTTCTCCGCCTGGCTGTGGGCGTCCGCGACCGCCCCGGCCTCCACGAGCGCGATCAGCTCCTCGGCGTCGCCCCGGAATACTCCCGCGCGGCTCAGGAGTTCGAAGATGGTGTTCTTCGCGTTCCTCACGTTGGCGGGGTCCAGCGAGTGCCGGCCCCTTTCGGCGGTGTTGATCGCGTCCCCCTCGTCGGTCCTGGTCCGGTGCTTCACCATAGTTCGGGTGGGAGGCCTGCGACGTGCGCTACGGGGCGCCGCCGCCGGGGCGTCGTCCCCTTTCGGCTCACGTCGGACCAGGAGCCGGACAGGGTGCGGGGGTGAAGCAGGGGTGAAGCACCCAAGGCCCACGCCCTCACCGTGCTCGCGGTGAGGGCGTGGGCCGCTGCGGGTCGTCCGGGAAGCCGGAGCCGCGTGAAGGACGTTCCGGTCCGTCCGGACCGTGCGCGCGAGGCGACAGGTCAGAAGGAGAAGACCGGCCCCTCGGCCAGGCTCGCCCGCATTTCGCACGCGTTGCCGAAGGTGGCGGACCAGGAGACCTCGCGGCCCTGCCACACACCGGTCGCGGAGACGACGACAGGATCCCACTGACGCGTGCACCGCCCCTGTGGGCGTTCCGCGGTCAGCTGGGTGAACTCACCTTCGACCTTCGCCAGTTCCGTGCAGGCCGCGTCCGGCGAGGGGTGGGTGCCACTGGCGCGGGGCGCGCAGCTCAGGGTGACGGCCCGCTGGACGGCGACCGGACCGGCACCGCCCTTGCCGACCGAGAGGACGAGGGCCGACGGCGCGTAGAGGCCGGCCGGCTGAGCGGGCAGGGCCTGGGCGGCACCCACCGCGACCGTGCCGGACACGATGAGTGTCGACAGCATGGTGATTACGAAGGGTCTGCGGGTCTTGTGAGGCATTCGTGTCTCTCCTTGAATTCGGGGGGTGGTTGCGGTGGGGAGTCTGATGCCTGCGGGCGGTGACCGCACATCGATCGGCCCTTTCCGGCCCGATCGTCGCGCGACCTGCCTACCGAATGGCCGTTCGGCCAGCTCGGAGGCGGTGTGCGGGTCGGGTGCGAGGTGTCCGCCATGTGGACAGAAGTGAGTGGTACAACCGCGAACTACCCTGTGAGCTGCGTCGATGTGCAAGTGGTTCATACGTGAAACTCCTGGCTTCGACCGGAAACCAATGCCTGGCGCGAGTGGGCCGACGGGGCGCGGGCCGCGTCGCGCGGGTCGCTCGGCGCGCGGCGGGACCGGGCCGCGCCTACGTTGGGTGTCGAGCTCCGCACGGTCGGCCACCGCGCCCCCCTTCCACGTGCGAGCCCGGAGGACGTCATGCCTGAACTGTTCATCGGTGGCCGGTGGAGCGCTGCCATCGAGGGCGGAAAGCGCGAGATCCGCTGCCCTGCGGACGGGAAGCTGGTCGCCGTCGTCGACGAGGCCGGACCGCGCGACGCGGACGCGGCGGTGGCCGCGGCGCGTGCGGCCTTCGACCGGGGCCCGTGGCCCCGGACGCCGGCCGCGGAGCGGGGCCGACTGCTGCTGCGCGTCGCCGACCTGCTCGAACGGGACAAGGACGCGTTCGCCAGAGCCGAGACCCTGGACACCGGGAAACGGCTCGTGGAGAGCGAGTACGACATGGACGACATCGCGAACTGCTTCCGCTACTTCGGGAACCTGGTCGCCTCCGGCGGCACCGGCCGAGTCGTCGACACGGGGGACGCCGGGATCGACAGCAGAGTGGTCCACGAGCCGGTGGGTGTCTGCTCCCTGATCACCCCGTGGAACTACCCCCTGCTGCAGACCGCCTGGAAGGTGGCTCCCGCGCTCGCCGCCGGCAACACGTTCGTCCTCAAACCCAGTGAGCTGACGCCCCACACCTCGATCCTCCTGATGCAGGGGCTCACCGAGGCCGGACTGCCGCCCGGCGTGGCGAACCTGGTGCTCGGGGCCGGGGCGACCGCCGGTGCGCCGCTGAGCTCGGACCCGCGCGTGGACATGGTCTCCTTCACCGGCGGCCTCGTCACGGGGCGGCTCGTCATGGCGGCGGCCGCGCCGACCGTGAAGAAGATCGCACTCGAACTGGGCGGCAAGAACCCCAACATCGTCTTCGCCGACACCGAGTTCGACACGGCCGTCGACTACGCGCTGACGGCGGTGTTCCTGCATGCCGGGCAGGTCTGCTCGGCGGGCGCCAGGCTGCTCGTCGAGGACCGGCTGCACGACGCGTTCGTGGACGAGCTCGTACGCCGCGCCCGGGACATCCGGCTCGGCGGACCGTTCGACGAGAACGCCCGCAGCGGGCCACTGATCTCGGCCGCACACCGCGACAAGGTCGAGGCGTACGTGGCCGCCGGTCTGGCGGAGGGAGCGGTGCTGCGCTGCGGTGGCGCCCGCCCGGACGACCCGGCGCTGCGGAACGGCTTCTACTACCTGCCCACCGTTCTCGACGAGTGCACTCCCGACATGACCGTGGTGCGGGACGAGTCCTTCGGCCCGGTCCTGACGGTCGAGCGCTTCCGGGAGGAGGCGGAGGCCGTCGCGCTGGCCAACGACACCGTCTACGGCCTGGCCGGGGCGGTCTGGACGCAGGACGCCGAGCGCGCTCACCGGGTGGCTGCCGGCCTGCGCGTCGGGACGGTCTGGATCAACGACTTCCATCCGTACGTACCGCAGGCCGAGTGGGGCGGCATGAAGCAGTCCGGTGTGGGCCGCGAGCTGGGCACGGCCGGTCTCGCGGAGTACCAGGAGGCCAAACACATCTGGCGCAACACCGCGGCGCGGCCGCAGAGGTGGTTCGAATGAGCCATTCCGACCCGGCGGGCCCCGGCCCGGCGAGCGCCCCTCCGCCCGGCACCCGGCCCGACGGCAGCCACGACGACGACTCACTGGCCGAGCTGGGCTACAGACCCGAACTCAAGCGGACCCTGGGCAACTTCCACACCTTCGCCGCGGGCATCAGCTACATCTCGATCCTGACCGGCACCTTCCAGCTGTTCTACTTCGGCGTGAGTTTCGGCGGACCGGCCTACTGGTGGTCCTGGCCCATGGTCTTCGCCGGCCAGCTGATGGTCGCCCTGTGCTTCTGCGAGCTCGCCGCCCGCTATCCGGTGGCCGGCTCGATCTACAACTGGGCCAAGAGCATGGGAGGCCCGCACATCGGCTGGCTCGGCGGCTGGATGATGATGACCGCCACCATGGTCTCGCTCTCCGCCGTGGCGCTCGCCTACCAGATCACGCTGCCGCAGATCGACAGCTGGTTCCAGTTCGTCGGCGACGGCACAGGCAAGAACGACGCGGCGACGAACGCCGTTCTCCTCGGCACCGTCCTGATCCTCTTCTCCACCCTGGTCAACGCCTTCGGCGTCCAGCTCATGGCCCGCATCAACTCCGCGGGCGTGTTCATCGAACTGATCGCAGCCGTCGCGCTGATCATCTTCCTCGCCGCGCACATCACCCGCGGACCCAGCAGCGTCCTCACGGACACGTACGGGCTCGGCGAAGGCCGGACCCTCGGCTACTTCGGCGCGTTCCTCACCGCCTCACTCGCGTCCGCGTACGTGATGTACGGCTTCGACACCGCGTCGTCCCTCGGCGAGGAGTCGCACAATCCGGGCCGCAACGCGCCCCGCGCGATCCTGCGGGCGCTCATCGCCTCGTTCCTCATCGGAGGGCTCATCCTGCTCTTCGCGCTGCTGGCGGTGCCGGACCTGGCCGCGAAGGAGTTGTCGACCGGCGGTCTGCAGTACGTGGTCCTGGAGACACTCGGTTCGACCATCGGAGAGATCTTCCTGTGGTGCGTGGTCGTCGCGATCACGGTCTGCGTGCTCGCCGTGCAGGCCGCCGGAATCCGGCTGATGTTCGCCATGGCGCGGGACAACAACCTTCCCGCCGGTTCGGTACTGGCCAAGGTCAGCCCCCGCTTCCAGACCCCGGTGGTGCCCGCCGTCGTGATCGGTGTGGTGGGCGTCGTCATCCTGGTGATCAACATCAACCAGCCGCAGATCTTCTCGGTGATCACCAGCATCGCCGTGATCATGATCTACCTGGCCTATCTGATGGTCACGGCCCCCATGCTCATCCGCAGGCTGCGAGGCGCCTGGCACCCGGCCGAAGGCAGCTTCTCCCTCGGCCGCTTCGGGCTGCCGGTCAACATCCTCGCCGTGCTGTGGGGGGCGGGCATGGCACTCAACCTCGCCTGGCCGCGGGCCGAGGTCTACAACGCGACGGGCCCGCAGCACTGGTACCTGCGCTGGGGCGCGTTCGTCTTCATCGGCATCGTCGCGGTCGGCGGCTTCACCTACTACTGGTTCGTGCAGCGGCACAGGACCGGAGTTCTCGAGAGCCACCGCACCGAGGTGGACGACACGACGGCGCCCACGCCACCACCCGCCTAGGCGCCGCCCGCACCCCCGCGTGGACGCCGCGCCCACCCCTCGTACGGATTCCGGAGACACAGATGCCTGCTGAGAGCCGACCTCAGGACGACTTCGACTACGTGGTGGTGGGCGGGGGCACGGCCGGCGCGGTCGTCGCCGCCCGGCTGTCCGAGGACCCTTCCGTCACCGTCTGCGTCCTGGAGGCCGGCCCCTCCGACGTCGGTGACGACAACATCCTGCGGCTCGACCGGTGGATGGGGCTCCTGGAATCCGGTTACGACTGGGACTATCCGGTGGAACCGCAGGACAACGGCAACAGCTTCATGCGGCACGCCCGCGCCAAGGTTCTCGGCGGCTGCTCGTCCCACAACTCCTGCATCGCCTTCTGGGCACCGGCCGAGGACCTCGACGAGTGGGCCGCCCTGGGGTGCGAGGGCTGGAGCGCCGCGGACTGCTTCCCGCTCTACCGGCGGCTGGAGACCAACGACGCACCCGGCGACCACCACGGGCGGAGCGGCCCGGTGACCATCCGCACGATCCCGCCGAACGACCCGTGCGGAGCGGCCCTCCTGGAGGCGTGCGCCGAAGCCGGAATTCCCACCACGCCGTTCAACACCGGTACGACGGTCACCCGCGGCGCGCACTGGTTCCAGATCAACGCCCGCCCCGACGGGACGCGTTCATCCGCCTCCGTCTCCTACCTGCACCCGGTCCTCGGCCGGCGCCCGAACCTCGAAGTGCGCACCGGACTGCAGGCCAGGCGTCTGGTTCTCGACGCCGGACAGCGGTGCACCGGTGTCGAGTACCTGACGCCCGACCTCATCCACTCGCGTACCGTCGGCGCGCGGCGCGAGGTGATCGTGTCCTGCGGATCCATCGACGGGCCGAAGCTGCTGATGCTGTCCGGGATCGGCCCGGCGGAACATCTGCGGGCGACAGGGGTGGACGTACGGGTCGACTCACCGGCGGTCGGTTCCCACCTCCAGGACCACCCGGAGGGCGTGATCATGTGGGAGGCGCGGCAGCCCATGGTCACCACGTCCACCCAGTGGTGGGAGATCGGGATCTTCGCCGACACCGAATCCGGCCTGGACCGCCCCGACCTGATGTTCCACTACGGATCCGTGCCCTTCGACATGAACACCTACCGGCGGGGCTACCCGACCTCCGAGAACGCCTTCTGCCTCACCCCCAATGTGACCCGGGCCCGTTCCCTGGGCACCGTCCGGCTCCGCACCCGGGACTTCCGCGACAAGCCACGCGTCGATCCCCGCTACTTCACGGACGAGCACGACGTACGGGTGATGACCCACGGGCTCAGGCTCGCCCGGGACATCGTCGGCCGGGCGCCGATGGCCGCCTGGGCCGGCCGGGAACTGGCACCGGGGGCCGGTGCCGGAACCGACGAGGAACTGCTCGACTACATCCGGCAGACCCACAACACCGTCTACCACCCCGCCGGCACCGTGCGGATGGGGGCCGCCGACGATCCGGCGGCAGCCCTCGACCCGCAGCTGCGCGTGAAGGGGGTGCGCGGTCTGCGGGTGGCGGACGCGTCCGTGATGCCGTTCCTGCCCGCCGTCAACCCCTGCATCACCACGATGATGATCGGTGAGAAGTGCGCGGACATGATCAGGGCGTCCCAGGGCTGACCTCCCCCGCCCTCACCCCGGCGACCGGCCGGACGCCCGGGGGCGTGGACACCGGACGTTGCCGCTGCGTGCGGGGCGGGCGAGGAGGGCGGCGAGCAGCAGTGCGCCGAGAGCGGTGAAGGTGATGCCGCGCCATCCGAGAGCGTCGAGCAGGCGGGCGGCGAGGGAGCTGCCGAGGCTGCCGATGGTGAAGTACAGCACGAGGTAGACGCTGCTGAGGCTGCCGGACCGGTGAGGGTCGAGGGCGATGACGCGGCTCTGGTTGGCGGCCTGGGCGGCGAAGCAGCCGGCGTCGAAGAGGGCGAGCCCGAGAGCCGTGACCGGGGGGCTCTCCAGGCCGGTGGCCAGCAGGGCGGCTCCGGTCACGGCGGCCGCGATGCCCGCGACGACCAGGACGTTCGGGGTGTACCGGTCGCAGAGGCGTCCGGTGAGCGGGAGCACGGCGAATCCGAGGAGTCCGGCCAGGCTGTACAGGCCGATGGCGGTCGGCCCGAGACCGTGGGGCTGCTGGGCGAGTGCCAGCGCGAGCGCGACCCAGATCAGGTTGAACGCGAAGTACCAGAGCCCGCCGGTGGCCACCGCGCGACGCAGCCGCGGGTGCCGGCGCAGGAGCGGGGGAAGCGCGGCGAGGGTCGCCGCATAGGTGCGACTGGCGTGCGGTCGCCGCCCGGGCAGGAGTGTGGCGGCGGCGGTCGCGCCGAGCAGGGCGAGGGCCGAGAACACCAGCAGCATCCACCGCCATCCGAGGAGGTCGGTGAGCGCTCCTCCGGCCAGGCGGCTGAGCAGAATCCCGGCCGACATGCCGGCGGCCACCGTGGCGACCCCGGTCCCGCGGCGTCCGGGAGGAGCGTGGCGGCCCGCGATGTTGCCGGCCTGGGCCGCGACACCGGCGGCCGCGCCTATGAGCAGGTAGGCGGTCAGCAGCACCGCCGCGCCGGGCGCCGCGGCCGCCAGGGCGAGCGCGGCCGCCAGAGCGGTGAGCTGGGCCGGGACCAGGCGGTTGGGTGCGAGGTGGTCGGTGAGGGGGAGCAGGAAGGCGAAGCCGATGACGCAGCCGCCGAGTGCAGCGGCCGGGACGAGGCCGATCACGGAGAGCGGCGCCCCCAGGTCGGCGGCGACCGTCGTGAGCGCCGGCTGGAGGGCGTAGTTGTTCGCGATCGCCGTCCCCGCTATGGCGGCGAGGAGGAGGGTTCCGCCCCGGGGGAGAGGAGGGGTCACGGCTGGGTGCCTCGGGACAGGATGACGGCGTAGCGGCATTCGGCGTCGGTGGTGTTGGCGAAGACACGCGGGGTGGGATCGCCGAGCTCGATGGTGTCGCCCTCGTCGAGTTCGTGGACCGTGTCGCCTTCGTGGAAGGTCAGACGTCCGTCGAGGACCCAGACGACCTGGCGTACGAAGGCGAAGGCCGCGGCGGGGTAGGGGACGCGCGCCCCCGGGGGCAGGCGGATCTCGGCGATCTCCGCGGGGAAGTGCGGGCCGCTGACCTGGCGGCGCCGGTACCCGGTGCCGGGGTCCCGCCACTGCGCCGCGTCGGCCCGCCGGCGTACTCCCGTGGTCACGGTCGTGTCCTCCCGCGCCCCTTCGGCCGTCGCGACCAGTGAGGCGATGCCGAGCTGGAACGCGGCGGACAGCTTGCCGAGGACGACGGCGGTGGGGCTGCTCTCACCGCGCTCGATCCGGCTGATCATGGCCTGGGAGACGCCGGAGGCCTCCGCGAGCTGGGCGAGAGTCCACCGCCGTCGTTCCCGCTCGGCCCGCACGCGTGCCGCGATCCGGGCGACCAGAGGATCTACTATGTTGGACATGAATCCAATATACGAGAGGGCGGGGGCGGTGACCGTACGCCCTGCGCACGCGGGCGACGCGGAAGCCGTCCGTGAGATCCGCAACCACGCGGTGGAACACTCGACAGCCCTCTGGACAGGCACGCAGCAGTCAGCTGCCGAGGGAGCGGCCTGGCTGGCCGTGCACCTCGCGCGCGGTTCGGCGTTCGTGGCCGAGGCGGAGGGTGAGGTGGCCGGGTTCGCGACGTACGCCCCCTGGCGGGACCTGGACGGCTTCCGCCACACGATGGAGAACTCGGTCTACGTCCGCGAGGGCCGCCACGGGCTCGGCATCGGCTCCGCGCTGCTCGGCGGCCTGATCACCTCGGCCCGCGAGGCCGGCCACCACAGCCTGATCGCCGGCATCGAGGCCGAGAACGCCGCGTCGGTACGGCTGCACGAACGCTTCGGGTTCCGCCACGTCGGCACGGTGCCGGAGGCCGGCACCAAATTCGGCCGGTGGCTCGACCTGACCCTGATGCGGCTGTCCCTGACCTGAGACGCCCGCGCACGGGCGTCGACCGGACCGAGTGCGTGACGCGTCCGCCGGAGCGGACCGTCCCCGCCCGGAGGCCCGGCCGGCACGGATCGGTGGCCCTCCCCGGGCCGGCGCCCGCCGGCAGCGATGCTCCGGCATCAGCGCTGCTCAGGGGGGCGCTACGACGGCGGCGGCGATTCCCTTGGGGATGCCCGATCGTGCCGGAGTATCCGTGATGTCCCTTGTCGCCGCCCGAAAGGATGAACCGGCCCGCGAACCCGGCGTGTCCAGCGACGGGAGGCAGCACTGTACCTCGGGGGACGGGCGGTGCCGTGCCCCCTGGCGGGTGCGCAGCGTTCGAGGGGAGTGGCAGTGGAATCAGCCAAGGGACGGCCGCGGGTGTCGCTGCGGGACCGGGCGGGATACCGGTTCGACCGCACACTGGCCCGCTCCACCGGCACCCTGATGGGCTGGCTCGTGGTCACGTGTCTGGCCGTCGTCGTCCCGGTGAGCACCCTGCTGGTGTGGACGGATCCCGGCTCGCCCTCCTCGCTGTCGGGACGGCTCACGGCGGCGTGGCGGACCAGCGCGGAGACGCTGCGCCTGGGCGCCGCCACCGGCACGCCGCTCCGCCTGGCGCTCTCGGCCGTGCTCGGTCTGGTCGCGCTGCTCTGTGTGTCGACCCTGATCGGGGTGATCACGACAGGGCTGGCCGAGCGGATGGCGGAGCTGAGCCGAGGGCGGTCGACAGTCCTGGAACAGGGGCACGTCGTGGTGCTCGGCTGGTCGGACCAGGTGTCCACCGTGGTGAGCGAGCTTGTCGCGGCCGGATCCCCGCACCGGTCGCGGGCCATCGTGCTCCTCGCCGACCGGGACAAGATCGAGATGGAGCGGGTGCTGACCGCCCGGGTCCCCCCGGCCGCACGCGCCCGGATCATCTGCCGCAGCGGTCCGGCGAGTGACCCGGACGTGCTCGCGCTCGTCAGTCCAGGGACGGCGAGCACCGTGCTGGTGCTGCCGTCGGGGGAACCGGCCGCCGACGCCGAGGTGTTGCGCATCCTGCTGGCGCTGGGCGCCGTCCTCGGCAAGGAAGCGGACGGGCCTCCGGTGCTCGCCGCCGTCCGGGACGACCGCTACCGCGCTCCGGCCCGGCTGGCGGCCGGGCCGCGCGGCACGGTGCTGGAGACCGACACGGTCACCGCCCGGCTGATCGCTCAGTGCGTCGGCCGGCCGGGTCTCTCCCTCGTCCTGCAGGACCTCCTCGACTTCGCGGGCGACGAGTTCCACCTCGCCGACGCCACCGCCCACCATCACGAGCCCTTCGGCGCCACACTGCTGGGCCACCCGAACTCCTGCGTGGTCGGACTGCTCACCCCCGAGGGCCGCACACTGCTGAACCCGCCCGCGGACACCGTCGTCGAGCCGGGAAGCCGTCTGATCGTGCTCGCCCTGGACGACAACAGCACACGGGTGGAGGACTGCGGGCACCTCGTCGACACCTCGGTGATCGCCTCGGCCCCGTCCGGGGCGGACGGCCCGACGCGGCTGCTGCTGCTCGGCTGGAACCGGCGGGCTCCGCTCGTCGTCAGCCAGTTGCGGCGCACCGCCCTTCCCGGCTCCGTCCTGGACGTCGTCACCGACAGTGCCGTCCCCGGGCCGCGACAGCCGGAGCCGCGGAACTCCCGGACGCCACCGGACGTGCGCTTCCGGTCGGCGGCCCTGTCCCGCCCCGAAACCCTGCTCGGCCTCGACCTCGGCCGGTACGACGGACTGGTCGTCCTCGGGCCGGACCCGAGCGACGGTCCCGACCACCCCGACGACTGGACGCTGGTCACCCTGCTGGCCCTGCGCCTGCTGGAGGAACGCACCGGACGCGAGGTGCCCGTCGTCACCGAACTCACCGATGACCGGAACAGGCCTCTGGCGCCGGTCAACACCGGCTCCGACGTCATCGTCAGCGGGAAACTGACAGGTCTCCTCATGGCTCAGATCGCGCAGAACCGGCACCTGGCACCGGTCTTCGACGAACTGTTCTCCGCGGACGGCAGCAGCATCTGCCTGCGCTCCGCGGGTACGTACATCAGTCCGGGCGCGGAAGCGTCCTTCGCCACCGTCGTCGCCGCCGTACGCGACCGGGGCGAGTGCGCGATCGGCTACCGCTGTCACGACACGGCCGCCGGTCCCATGGGCCGGGGGGTCCGGCTCAACCCGCCCAAGGAGGAGCGGCGCGTCTGGAGCGCGGAGGACCAGGTGGTGGTGGTGGCGGCGACGGGCCGCGGCACCCCCACGGCCCCCGCAGGCGCGGCGGGTTGCCGCGACGAGGCCACCACGGCCGTGCACGACGGTGCACTCGGCCGGCCGGCGGACCAGGCCACCTGACGGCCACGGCCAAGACGTACGCAACGTGAGCCGCTGGCGCCTGCCGCCTGCCGCCTGTTGACGGGGCGCCGAGGCCCGAGGCTCGTTCGGTGCGAGCTGCGGGCGGATCGGTCATCCGCCCCGGGAACAGGAGTTACCGTGCTGATGTGGTGATCAACGTGAACGACTCAGTACCGGGGACCGCGCTCCTCCTCGCGGCTTCCCCGGCGGGCAAGGCCGGCTTCATCGATGCGACGAGTGTCCTGCCCGCCCTCGCAGCCGTCTCGCCCAGCATCCTGACCGGCACCACGGCGGCGACCATCGTCGAACTCGCCGATCCGGTCGACCCGCAGACCGTACTCACCCGAATCCGCGCCGCGGCCACCACCCCCGGTCCCCTCACCCTCTTCCTCGTCGGTCAGCTCCACCTCGACAGCAAGCAGCACCAGGTCCATTTCGCTCTGGCCCGGACCACAGAGGCCACGCTGCGCTATTCCGCGCTGCCCTGGCACTGGCTGGCGAGCGAACTCAGACCGCGCAAGCCCGGCAGCACCACGGTCGTCGCCGATCTGATCGCCACCCCGGACACCTGGCAGCGCATCCGTGAGGACGGCCTCACGATCC
Source organism: Streptomyces sp. NPDC102402 (assembly GCF_044765765.1). Classification (NCBI taxonomy): domain Bacteria; kingdom Bacillati; phylum Actinomycetota; class Actinomycetes; order Kitasatosporales; family Streptomycetaceae; genus Streptomyces; species Streptomyces sp. NPDC102402. The sequence goes on along the minus strand of NZ_JBIWKR010000015.1, from coordinate 118,266 downwards.
CTCGCGGGATACGCCTGTACGGCCGTGTGGCCCCGCAACTGTCGCGCCGCCGAACCGCGGAGCCTGCCTATCTGAAGGCCGTCGCCGCCATCTGGCGCAGTGGAAGCAACCCCCCGCTCGCTCAACTCCACGAGCAGGCCGCGGCTCAGGCCCGGTTGCAGGACGGCTCCGACGGCGGCGCACTCGACCTGGCCGTCGACGGAGCGCCTCTCGACGCCGTGCCCCCCGCCACCTCGTCTCTCGACACCGCGCCCCTCGCCACCACCGCACCGCAGGCCGGCCCGGCACCGAGCCGGCGCCCCCCTCAGCCGGCACCGGAGAATCCACTGCCCACGATCCTGGCGGCTGCCGGTGCAGGACGCCACAGCGAGGCCGCGGCACTCGCCTCCATGTGGGAGGAGTGGGCGCTGCGGACCCACGGCGCCGGCTCCGCGCAGGCTGTCCACTGGCTCGAGATCCGGGCCGACCTCGCGCGCCTCGCCGGAGACCCGGCGCGGAGCTGCGAGCTGTGGATGTCCGCAGCCGATGCCCGCCTCGCGCGGCAGCAACTCCCGGACGATCCCGCGGTCGTGGACGCCGTCGACCGCGCCCACCACCAGTGGCAGGAACTCCAGGACCCGCGACGCGCTCAGGAACTCGGCCCGGCCCTGGCCGCGCTGCGCGGCCATGTTCCCGGGCAGCGAGCGGGAGCGGTCGCCGCTGTCCGGCACCGGCTGGAGGTCCTGCACGGGACCCGGCCGCGGGTGGACGGCGGTGCGGGGACATGAACGGACGGGAGCCGTTGTCCACGGCGCGGCACACCCCATCCGCGCCGGCGTGTGCCTCGGTGCACTGCGTCCACAGATGACAAAGCACCCCTCGTGCAAGGCCGTTGACACCTCTGATCACCCGTCACTGGCGCGGCGGCAGGAGTTCGGACGCCGGACGAGATCCCGCGCGTGACGAAGCGGCAACTTCCCAACCTCTCCATGGACCTCCGGGAGTCCGACGCCCGCCGGGTCCTGTTCGCCGACGGCAGGGAGGTGCAGAGCGGCAGACCGACCCGCGGCCAGACCGACATCGCCCCCTGTCCGGCAAGACCGCCGCCGTCCCCTTCACGTTGCCCGACGACCCGCAGCCGGGGACCGAACACATACTCCAGACGGGAGCGGGAGCCGGTGCCCGACCGCAGAGGGGGCTCTGCTGTCTCGCAGCAGAGCCCCCGGCCGTGACCGTCCGCCGGGTACGCGGCGGACGGTCCCTTCACACGGCTGTCCGGTCAGACCTTGTCGGCGGCGATCAGCAGGTACTGGAAGCTGCCGTCCTTGTAGGCGTCCAGGAACGCCTTCTCGATGCCGGTGGCCAGCGGCGACTCGGCGCGGAGTTCCCAGTAGGGGATGGTGGCCGCGGTGAGGTCGACGACGCTGACGGGCACGAGGCGGTTGGCGGCCATCTCCTTGAAGTATGTGCTGCGGGGATGGATGTTGCAGATGTAGTGGGCGTTGATCTCGCTGACGGCCCGGGAAGGCAGCCCGTACGCGTCGTTGTAGCAGCCGGTGATGGTGACGTAGCGGCCCCCGTGCTTGAGGAGCCTGGCGTACTCGGGGAACAGGAGCGACAGGTCGACGTACATCGTGCTCTCGTTGTTCCAGATGGCCTGGAAGCTGTCGCTCTCGAAGCCGGTGTGGAGCATGTTCTTCAGGTGGAAGGCGACCTTGTCGTCCACGCCGCGTTCCTTGGCCTGGCCGTTGGCGAAGGCGACCTGCTTCTCGGAGATCGACACACCGTCGACGCGGGAGCCGAAACGGCTGTGAGCGACGAAGCTGCTGCCGCCACGGCCCGACCCCGAGTCCATGAGACGGTCCTCGGGGGTGAGGTCACCGAGGTGTGACATCAGGAGGTCGGCCTGCGCGCATTCCAGGCGATGGAGCTCGGCCGTGAGCCGCTCCTGGCGGGTCTCCTCCGGGCCGTCGAGCACGGACCGGTCCGCGTCACCGATGCCGTAGTGATGGTGGTACACGCCGGAGACCTCACCCAGACGGAGGTTGACCGGGTTCTTCTCCTGGTTCCAGTAATTGGCTACGGACTTCTGGTACAGGCTGCGCAACGGGTGGGCGGCGGTGTCCTGGACGGTCATGAGTACTCCTCGGCTGAGTGGTTCACGGATCGCTACGGGTTCAGTTCGCTTGCTGGTAACGCGGGCTGGTGGCGTGCCACTGCTTGCTGCCGCCCATCCACGCCCACAGACCCGCCAGATAACGCCGCAGCTGGGGAGAGCCGGCCGCGGCCAGCACGGCACAGTCGGCCTCGACGGTGTGCATGAGTTCGTCGTGGACGGCCGCTGTGCGGTCGACGGCTTCCTGGAGGGAACAGTTGTCCTCGGCGGCGATGAGGTTGGGCAGGTTGGTGTCCCCGGGGTCCTCCTTGGCCATCGAATAGACGTCGTTGAGCAGGACGTTGGCCATGCCCGCGTAGAGGTACGTGCGGCGCACCGTCGGGTCGGCGAGTTCCGGGGCCGGGACCTCGTAACCGCCGACCGCGTCGATCAGCACCATGCAGGGGTAGAAGGCGTTCTCGTAGCGGTGCAGGAGGTACTCCCACACGGCGGGCCTGCGCCCGCTGCTCCGCCACTGGGCCTCCTGTCCGTACGCCACGAACATCACGGCGAGTTCATGGCGCAGCCGTGCCACCTGGGTGGTGCCGGCGAACTCGGACAGGTGGGCGAGGCTGGACCGGAAGGCGCGCAGGACGGGCTGGCGCCGGACCAGCTCCTCGAACTGCGCCTGGTAGCGCGCGGGGAGACGGACGGGATCGATCACCGCGTGGGCCATCGCGAGGCGTGCGCCGAGGAGCTCCGGCTCCGTGTCCTCGCCCTCGTCGACCCAGTGGTCGTCCACGGACCACTCCGCGAGCCCGCAGCGGGCCGCGGCCAGGAGGCGGTCGGGGTCGTCGCAGTCGGGGTGCGCGAGCATGAAGAGGCGACCGAACTGGTGTGAGCGAAGACGTTCGAGCCGGCCGGTGAAGATGCCGGTCTCCGCGGCCCATTCGACCAGGCGGTTGTTGACCTCCTCGCCGAGTGCGGGGTCGTCCCGCACCGCGTCGGGGCAGTACAGGGCCGGGATCCGGATCGCCGTGGCCGGTTCGGCGGCGCAGCGCTCCTGGCCGGGGCCCGGCGAGCCTCCCTTCTGCCGTCCCTCCTGGGCCGTGGTGGGCGCGGCGGGGGAGTGGAACAGCCGGGCCGCGGATGTGCCCGGCCCGGCCGGGCCTGCCAGCAGGCGCCCGAGCAGGTCCGACGGGGGCGAGGGCGGTGCGGCCTCCGTGACGGTGCGAGGCGCCGGCAGACGGGCGGCCGGAGGCCCGTTCCGTGTCCATGGAGGGCCGGCGGCGCCACTGGCTGGAGTCATGCGAAGAGTGCCTTTCGCCTGGGGACGGGGTGAGCGCGCCTGCTGACGGCCGCACCGGTGGCACGCCGAAGGCAGGCGTCGACGGTGTCCGCCGCAACCGGGCGCGGGACCGGCCGGACACGGGCGACGCGAGGCCGGCCGGGCCGGAAAAGGGGGGATCGGCGGTCCGTGCCTGTCGGCTCGGGTCAGCGCCAGCGTCCTACTTCGACGTTCTCCAGGACGCCCAGCGCGTCGGGGACGAGGATCGCGGCCGAGTAGTAGGCGGTGACGAGGTAGGAGATGAGCGCCTGCTCGTCGATGCCCATGAACCGTACCGACAGGCTCGGTTCGATCTCGTCCGGAATTCCCGACTGGCGCAGGCCGATCACGCCCTGGTCGTCCTCGCCCGTGCGCATGCACAGGATCGAGGTCGTACGGGCGTCGGTCACGGGGATCTTTCCGCACGGGTAGATCGGCACCCCGCGCCAGGAGGGGATTCGATGGCCTCCGACGTCCACCGGATCCAGGTTCAGACCGCGCTTGTTGCACTCCCGGCCGAACGCGGCGATGGCCCGGGGATGAGCGAGGAAGAACTTGTTGCCGCGCCGCCGCGAGAGCAGCTCGTCCATGTCGTCCGGGCTCGGCGTCCCGTCGTGCGGCTGGATACGCTGTGCGTAGTCGCAGTTGCTGAGCAGCCCGAACTCCGGGTTGTTGACCAGTTCGTGCTCCTGACGCTCACGCAGGGCCTCCAGTGTGAGCCGCAGTTGCTGCTCGGTCTGGTTCATCGGATCGTTGTAGAGATCGGCGACGCGGCTGTGGATCTTCAGCACCGTCTGCGCGACGGAGAGCTCGTACTCGCGCGGCGACGGCTCGTAGTCGACGAAGGTGTGCGGGATGCGCTGCTCGCCCACGTGGCCGGCCGCGAGGTCGACCGCCGCTTCCCCGTACGTGTTGGTGCGCTGCTGGGGGAGCGCCGCGACGGCTTCGAGGTGGCGTCCCAGTGACCCGGCCCGTTCCGCCAGGTCGGCGATGTCGCTCCTGGGCAGGACGAGTACGGTGCACGCGGTCGTCGCACGGACGGTGCACTCCCAGGAGGCATCCGCCTCGGTCAGGCACTCGTCGCCGAAGTAGGCTCCGTCGGCCAGCGTTTCGAGGACGGTGTCCCCGCCGTACGGCCCGGTGCCCACCTTCTCGACGCGGCCGTGCGCCAGCAGGAAGACCCGGTCCTTCGAGTCACCCGCGGAAGCCAGGACGGCGCCCTGCGCGAAGTCGGTCTGCTCGCAGCGGCCGGCCAGCTCGGCCAGCACCTCCTCGTCCCCGTACCCTCTGAGCGCGGGCAGTTCGCCCAGTTCCGCGGGGATGACCGAGACGCGGCCTCCGGTCTGCACGAAGGTCACCCGCCCGTCTCCCACGGTGTAGGTGAGGCGCCTGTTCACCCGGTAGGTCCCGCCCCGGACGTCCACCCACGGCAGCATCCGGAGCAGCCACCGGGAGGAGGTCTCCTGGTTCTGCGGAACGGACTTCGACGTCGTCGCAAGGTTCCGTGCGGCGGAGGTCGCAAGACTCTGCTGTGACGGTGCCTGTACGGCTTCCCGGTCGGCTTCAACGGTCATATGTGGTTCTCAGCCCTCCTGTAGGTACGCCTGCTCACCCTCCCTCTTCATCTCTTCGCCTGTCATCACACGAAAGAAGGCGAATGTCTCCTTCCTGGCTGGGTAGTTGATCTGGGCGTTTCGTTTCTTCGTACATACGTTCACCGCGGTGTCGTGCTCGGCCGCCGCCGGTCCGTGCGGAACTCCGGGCCGGTCGCACCGGCGGCGTCCGGTGGCCCTGCCACCGGACGCCCGGACTCCGGCCCGCTCCCGCCCACGTGTCGCGTGGCGATGCGCCACGCCGAGGTGACGGCCAGGTGCGCGGCCGCGCCGGCGGCCGCGGTCCCTGCCGGGAGGAGGAGGGGTGCCCCGACGTGCACGTGGAACCGGGGCCGTCGGACGGGAGCCGTGAGGAGCCCTGCCACCTGCTTGAGCCCGCTGCCCGAAGCCAGACGCCGGGCGCCGGCCTGGCCGACCGGAATGATGCGGGCCCCGGAGGCGGCGGCCAGGCGGGCGGGGCCGCTGCGGAAGGATTCCGGGGCCGCGTCGGCGGACCCGCTCCGTGGCGGGATGCGTCCCTCGCCGTAGATGAGTACGTGCCTCCCGGCGGCGAGTGCGGCAGCGGCCGTCTCCAGCGCTTCGGCCGCTCGACCGGAGCGGCGGTGGACGGGGACATGGCCGCCGTGCTCCAGGAGCCGGCCCAGGACGGGGACGCGCCACAGACCGGAGGTGGCGAGGATGACGGGCTCGATGTCCATCCGGTGCAGAGCGGCCAGGACGATGCCGGGATCCGCCAGCGAGGTGTGGTTGGCGACGAGGATGCCGGGGGCGGGTGCCGCGGTGAGATCGGACGACGTCGTCAGGCGTCCGAAGGCGGGGACTACGGCGGTGGCCAGGCGGCTGAGCACGGGACTCCTGAGTTCGGGCGGCGAAGTGACGCCCATCGTCACGCCGTGGCCGTGCCGGTGGCCTGAGCCCGTGTACTCATCTCGGCGGACGGTGCGTGGCGCTCGTGCTCAGCGTGCGCCCCGAGGGAGGACACGGCCGGGCACTCACCCGACCGCTGAACGTCAGGGTGGGGCTCACGTACGTCCCGAGCGCTCCGAGGAGTCAGCTCCTCCCTTCGACGTACGCCGCCAGGTTGGCCAGCGAGGAGGCGATCCCGGCCTCGTGCGCCGACTGGTCGATGCCGGGCGGAACGTCCGTGGCGGTGACGGTGACCTCGGTCCCGGCCCCCGCGGCGACGATCTCCCAGGTCATCGTCATCGTGCCCGCGTAGGCCGGGTCGCCGGCCTCGAACACCGCCCGCTGCACCACGCGCCCCGGTGGCACGAGCTCCGCGAACCCGACATCGACGACATCGGTCGAGTCCGAGCTCTTGCCGGGGCCGCCGGTGGGGTCGAGGTAGGTGAGGACCATCCGGAAACCGCCGCCGGGCCGCGGATCCCATCGCTCGATGCGCCCCCGCATGCCGTCCGGAGGCAGCCACGTCTCGAGGGACTCACGGTCGAGGAGGGCGCGGTACACGGCCGCAGGTGGTGCCGTGATGTACCGGCCGGCGCGGTCGGCCCTGGTGCGCTTCACCTGGATCCGCCGGAGGGAGGGCGGTTCGCCAGCACGCGCCTCCCGCGCGGGCGGCCATCCGCACCCAGGCGGTCCGCCTCGACGGCGTACGCCGCCCCGCGGCCGGCGGCCGGAGGGACTCCCTCATCCTCATCGGTGAGGTCCTCGTGCTGCTTCCAGTCGCTCATCATCCGCTCCGCGCTCGACCCGGGGCGCGTGGCCGCCCCGCGGACACGCAGTCTGCCAGCCGGTGTGCCGGTACCGCGCCAAACGCCCCACAGGGCCGGGCCGGGTCCCTGCGGCCACCCTTTCGGACTCGGCCGTCGCCGTTCGTGCCTGTGTGCTGTCGCCCCGTGGGACGACAGCACACAGGAAGGTGCGGGTGCGGAGGTCAGCCGGTGTACTGGGCGAAGACGCGGGTGAAGTCCCACGGTTGCTGGGAGACACCCGAACAGGTGTCTGCCCCACCGCCGGTGCAGGGCCGGTCGCGATTGACCGACCAGAAGGTCAGCCGCGCCAGATGACGCTGCTGGGCGTAGCCGAGGATGGTGCGGAAGTCGTCGACGGTGACGGTCTCGGCGTTGTCGGTGATGCCGTTCATCGAAGAGATGCCCGTGTGCCGGTAGGCCTGGTCGTCCGAGTATCCGTAGGCGTTCCTGACCGCTGTCTTCAGTCCCTCGGCGGCGCGGACGGTGAGCTGCCCCATGTTCTGGCCGGCTCCGCCGAAGTTGAAGGGCATGATCGTCCAGCTGTCCACCGTGAGGCCTGACACGGCGGCCTTGCTGATCAGGCTGGTGTCGGGGCCGTTCTGCCCGGTGCCGAAGGTGATGTACAGCTTGATCCCCGGGTTGTTCGCCCTGACGGTCTTCAGGGCGTCGACCGTGCGCTGCTGGACGGTCGGGCTGTCGTAGGCCGCCGCCTCGATGTCGATGTCGATCGCCTTGAGGCCGTAGGCGTTGATGACCTTCTGGTACGCGGCGGCGAGCTCGCCCGCGCTGCCGCAGGAGCTCTCCAGCTTGTTGCCGCTCCAGCCGCCGAACGACGGGATGACGTCTCCACCCGCAGCGCGGACGGTGTTGACCGTCTGCTGGTCCACGCCGCCCACCAGCGGACGGCTGCCGTCCCACTGCGGGTTGCAGTAGCCGTTGCTGAGGACGAACGCGAGGGTGAACCACTTGACGCCGGTGGCGTTCATCACGGTCGTCGGACTGGGCGGGCTGCCCCAGCCGTTGTAGAGGTACGGCGCCACGGCCATGACACCCGGCCCCGGCGGTGTCGTCCCGCCGCCGGGTGCCGTCCACTTCTGGTTCGCGGCGCCGGTGCAGGTCCAGATCTGCAGCCGCGTCCCGTTCGCGGAGGTGTTGCCGGTCGCGTCGAGGCACTTGTTCGCCTGGGGGTTGACGATGTCGCGTGCCGCGGGGACGGCCCACTGCTGGGCCGCGCTCCCGTTGCAGGTCCACAGCTGGGTCCGCGTGCCGTCGGCTGTTCCGGCGGAGGCGACGTCGAGGCACTTGCCCAGGGCGCGGATGGTGCCGTCGCCGCCCACGGTCCACTGTTGTGCCGCGCTGCCGTTGCAGTCGTAGAGCTGCACGGCCGTGCCGTCCGCCGTGGCGCCCCCGGCCACATCGACGCACTTGCCGCCCAGGCCGGTGATCTGCCCGGTGGCCGCCGCGGCGCCGCTCGCCGGAGCGCCGACCAGGCCGGTGAGGAGGGCGGCTGCGGCTGCCGTGCCCAGGACGCGCCGCACCGCGCGTCCGAGTGGAAGGGGCGTCATCTGGTCACCGTCCACTTCTGGTTCGCGGCGCCGGTGCAGGTCCAGATCTGCAGCCGCGTCCCGTTCGCGGAGCTGCTGCCGATGGCGTCGAGGCACTTGTTCGCCTGGGGGTTGACGATGTCGCGTGCCGCGGGGACGGCCCACTGCTGGGCTGCCGTGCCGTTGCAGTCCCACAACTGGACCGGCGTGCCGTCGGCTGTTCCGGCGGAGGCGACGTCGAGGCACTTGCCCAGGGCGCGGAGAGTGCCGTCGCCGCCCACGGTCCACCGCTGGGCCGCCGTGCCGTTGCAGTCGTAGAGCTGCACGGGTGTGCCGTTGGCGCTGTTGGCGCTGGGTACGTCGAGGCACTTGCCGCCGATGCCGGTGACGGGTCCTCCGCCACTCGGCTGCCCGCTGTCGGTGCTGACGCGGACGTAGTCGACCAGGAGCTGCTGGGGGAAGGCCGTGCTGCCGTCGGGGTCGCCGGGCCAGTAGCCGCCGACCGCGAGATTGAGGATCACGAAGAAGGGCTTGTCGAAGACCCACTGCTTGCCGCCGAGATCCGCGGGGGTCCGCCGCTGGTAGACGGTGCCGTCCACGGACCAGGTGATCGCGTTAGGGCTCCAGTCCACGGCGAAGGTGTGGAACGCGTCGGCGAACGCCTGCCCGCCGGGCAGCGAGTATCCCGCGCCGACTCCTCCGGAGCCGGAGTAGCCGGGGCCGTGCAGGGTTCCGTGGACGGTGCCGGGTTCGAAGCCGACGTTCTCCATGATGTCGATCTCACCGCTGTTGGGCCAGCCGACGCTTCCGATGTCGGCGCCCAGCATCCAGAAGGCGGGCCATATCCCCTGGCCGCGCGGGATCTTCATCCGGGACTCGACGCGGCCGTACGTGGTCGTGAACTTGCCCGAGGTGTTGAGCCGGGCCGAGGTGTACTCACACCGCCCGTACCAGCACTGGTAGTTGCCCGGGTTCTCCTTGCGTGCGGTGATGACCAGGTTGCCCTGGCCGTCGAGCACGGCGTTGTTCCTGCCCGCGGTGTAGTACTGCCGCTCGTGGTTGCTGACGTTGTCGCCGGTCTCGATCTGCCACTTCGCGCCGTTCACCGCCGAGCCCGCCGCACCGTCGAACTCGTCGGAGAACGTCAGGGCGGTCGGTGCGGCCGCGGCGGCGGTGCGTGCGGAGGGCTCGGCGGCGGGTGCGGGCGCGCCCTGAGCCAATCCCGCTGACAGCGAGGTGAAGGTGAGCGCGGAGACGAGCAGAAGGATCAGACGTCTGGGCAGACGCGCGGGGTCCATGACTTTCCCTTCGAGAACATGACGAGGTGGAGGTGCTGGCATGTGCATGACATGAAGCGAGTCGGAGTGACATCTCGCCGAAGGGGAGGGGTGGGGGGTGACGCGCAGTGCGAGGGCTTAGTTCACTACGTGATTTAAGAAGTGAACGATAGGACTGTCAAGGGCCTGGTATGGACCAGATCCCATGAACGGAAACCACCCTCCCGGCAGAGGTCCGGGTCGACCGGCCGGGCGAACGACCCGGATCTCGAGGTCGGCCGGTTTCACCCCTGGCGCACGTACCCTGTTCGACCTGACCAATCATCACGAAAGGGGAAATCGGTGGCATCTCGTCTCAATCCGTACCTCAGCTTTCCCGGCGATGCGCGGCAAGCCCTGGAGTTCTACACGAGCGTCCTCGGCGGCAGTCTGACGCTGCACACCTACGGTGACGCCGGTGGGGCCGACGCCGGGCAGAGTGACAAGATCATGCACGGAACGCTCGAGACGGCCGGCGGGTTCACGCTGATGGGAGCCGACAACCCTCCCGGGACGGAACACGCGCCCGGGAACAACTTCGCGGTGAGCCTGAGCGGCGACGACCCCGACGAGCTGCGCGGCTACTGGGACAAGCTGTCCGACGGTGCCACCGTGTCGGTGCCCCTCGAGAAGCAGATGTGGGGCGACGTGTTCGGCATGTGTACGGACAAGTTCGGCATCGCCTGGATGGTCAACATCAGCGGCCGGTAGTCCCTGATCCGTACGGGCCGCGTTCCTCGTGGGCCGCGCTGCGGCGCGGTCCCTCGGGCCGGACCCGGGCCCGGCCCGAGGGATCTGTCCCGCATGTGTGCCTCTTGCGTGAATATGTGGTGATTGATGCTCGGTGGCCGGAGAACGGGGCAGAAGCACGGCGTGGCCGGGAGGCCCGGTGTCCGCGCAGGGAACCCGCGCACCTCCAGCAGCGGGCCTCCCGGCCACGTCCGTGGGCGCACCGCGGCCGGGAGGGGGAGGCGCGGTCTACTCTCCGGCAGGCGGCGGTGCGGTGCTGTCGCGCACCACCAGCCGCGTGGGCACGAGCGTGGTGCCGTGTTCAGCCTCGTCGTGCCGCATCCGCCGCAGCACCCCCTCGACGCACAACCGTCCCACCTCGGCGAAGTCCTGGTGGACGGTTGTCAGGGGCGGCATGTAGGAGCCGGCTTCCGGGATGTCGTCGAAGCCGATGACGCTGACGTCGCCGGGGATGGTGCGTCCCCGCTCGCGGAGGGCCCGCAGGAGTCCGAGCGCCATCTGGTCGTTGGCCGCGAACACGGCCGTGCAGTTCTCCGCGCCGGCGATCCGCAGACCGGCCCGGTAGCCGGATTCGGCCGACCAGTCCCCACGTACGACGGGCGGCACGGGGCGTCCCGCCGCGGTGAGTTCGGCCTGCCACGCGTCCGCCCGGCGCTGGGCGGCGAAGGACTCCTCGGGTCCGGCCAGGTGCCACACGGTGCGATGGCCGAGGTCCAGGAGGTGCCGGACGGCGGCCCGCGCGCCGCCGGCCTGGTCGGTGTCGACCACGGTGTAGTGATCACCGGCGTCCGAGTCGGCGACGACCACCTGGACGTGCGGGGGCAGCGAGAGCCTCGTCACGTCGAGCAGGTGGACCTCCATGATGACGATCACGGCGTCGACCGCCAGCTCCCCGAGCCGGGAGAAGGCGCCGCGTACCCCGTCCTGTGTGGGTACGGCGACGGGCAGGAGCGTGACTGCGTAACCCTCCTCCGCGGCAGAGGTGGCGATCGCCTCCAGCGTGCGCATGTTGCCGGTGGTGGAGAGGTTGAAGGTGATGACGCCGATCGTGCGGAACTCGCCGCGCTTGAGGGCCCGGGCGGCGCTGTTCGGCCGGTAGCCCAGCTCCTTCATGGCGGCCATCACCTGGCGCCGGGTCTCCTCGGTGACTCCCTCGTACCCGTTGGAGACGCGGGAGACGGTCTGGGACGAGACGCCGGCCAGGCGGGCGACGTCCGCCATGGAGGCCGTCCGGGCAGGCCGGGCGGCTGGTCCTCCTCTGCGGGCCTGCGCCCGTGGCCTGGCCGTCGAGCCACTGTCCGCCCTGTCCACCCGTCTCCTCCGTCGTCCGATCCGCCGGATCGCCCGATGACTCTTGACCGTCCACATCATGCCGGTGTAGACATTCGGCCATCAGATGTTTACGTAAACATAGCAGCTCCGACCTCGTTCGGAACGCGATGTTCACGCAACCATCCCGACCATGTGTGCCGCCGGTTCCGAGATGGACGAGCGAGGAAGAACATGACGACGCTTGAAACCGTTGCGGGTGCCGACCGGCGCCCCGACCGGCCTCCCGCGAGACGGGGCCGCCGGTCATGGGCAGGGTGGGGCTTCATCGGCCCGTTCGTACTGGTGTTCGCCTTCGTCTTCCTGGCGCCGATCGTCTACTCGGTCTACCTCAGCCTCTTCCGGGACCAGCTCATCGGCGGCACGACCTTCGTGGGCCTGGACAACTACCAACAGGCCCTTCAGGACGAGCGGTTCTGGTCGTCCCTGAGCCGGGTGTCGCTCTTCCTGCTCATCCAGGTGCCGATCATGCTGGGCATCGCCCTGCTCGTCGCCCTCGCGCTGGACAGCGGGCGTCTCTACGGCAGGGACTTCTTCCGGATATCGATCTTCCTGCCGTACGCGGTGCCCGCAGTCGTGGCCACGCTCATGTGGGGCTTCATGTACGGCACCCGCTTCGGCCTCGTCAGCGACATCAACGACGCGTTGGGCGTCTCGCTGCCGGACCCGCTCTCGCCCGGTCTCGTCCTCGCGTCGATCGGGAACATCGTCACCTGGGAGTTCGTGGGCTACAACATGCTCATCTTCTACTCCGCGCTCCGTGTCATCCCGAACTCGCTGTACGAGGCGGCGGAGATGGACGGAGCAGGACAGATCCGCGTGATCACCGCCATCAAGCTCCCCGCCATCCGCGGCGCCCTGGTCATCGCGACGATCTTCTCGATCATCGGCAGCTTCCAGCTGTTCAACGAGCCGAACATCCTGCAGAAGCTGGCCCCCAACGCCATCACCACCTCCTACACCCCCAACTTCTACACCTACTCGCTGTCGTTCTCCGGCCAGCAGCACAACTACTCGGCGACGGTCGCCATCGTCATGGGGCTGATCACCATGGTCATCGCCTATGTCGTCCAGCTGCGCGGCATGCGCAAGGAGTCGTGAAGTGATGAGCAGCCCTTCCACCGCACTCCCGCACGCGGCCGCCCCGACCGGCCGGCCCCGCACCGTCCCGCGGCTGCGCGGGCGGGTGGACCGTACCCCGGCGCGGCCGCGGCGCAGCCTGCTGCTGACGGTGCTCACCGGCCTGGTCCTGCTCTACTCGCTGGTCCCGCTCGTCTGGCTGGTCATCAGCGCCACCAAGACGCAGCAGGGGCTGGCCGATTCGTTCGGCCTCTGGTTCAGCGGCGACTTCGCCCTGTGGGACAACATCACCGAGACCTTCAGCTACGACGACGGCGTCTTCACCCGATGGCTGCTGAACACCGTGCTGTACGTCGTCGTCGGGGCGGGCGGAGCGACATTCCTGGCGGTCCTGGGCGGTTACGCCCTGGCGAAGTTCGCCTTCCCGGGCAGGCGCGCAGTCTTCGCGGTCGTCATCGGGGCCGTCGCGGTGCCCGGTACGGCGCTGGCGGTACCCACCTTCCTGATGTTCAGCAAGATGGGGCTGACGGACACTCCGTGGGCCGTGATCATTCCCTCCCTCATCTCGCCCTTCGGCCTCTACCTGATGTGGGTCTTCGCCTCGCAGGCCGTACCGGCCGAACTGCTGGAGGCCGCGCGCATCGACGGGGCGGGCGAGGTGCGCACGTTCTTCCAGGTGGTCCTGCCGCTGCTCGCGCCCGGCATCGTCACGGTCCTGCTGTTCACCGTGGTCGCGACGTGGAACAACTACTTCCTGCCGCTGATCATGCTCAAGGACCCGGACTGGTACCCGCTCACCCTGGGCCTCAACAGCTGGAACGCCCAGGCCGCCACGGCCGGCGGCGAGCCCGTCTTCAACCTGGTGATCACCGGATCCCTGGTCACCGTCCTACCGCTGATCGCCGCGTTCCTCCTGCTGCAGAAGTACTGGCAGTCCGGGCTCGCCGCCGGAAGCGTCAAGGAGTAACCGGGCGCGCCCGCACCGGACGCCCCCTCACCGTTTCACCCGACCCTCATCAGGCACGGTCCCGGCCACGAAGAAGTGGAAGCCACACCCATGCGTACGAGCACACGCCGCCTGCTGCGCGGCATCGCCCTGATCTCCGCCCTCACCCTGGGTGCCACCGCCTGCGGCGGTTCCGACGGCGGCTCCGACCGGAAGCAGGTCGGAGCGGGGGACATCGACGCCGCCCTGAAGAAGGGGGGCACCCTCACCGTCTGGGCGTGGGAGCCGACCCTGAAGCAGGTCGCCGCGGACTTCGAGAAGGCGCACCCCGCCGTCCACGTCGAACTCGTCAACGCGGGCACCGGCAACGACCAGTACAAGGCCCTCCAGAACGCCATCTCGGCGAAGAAGGGCGTCCCCGACGTCGCGCAGATCGAGTACTACGCGCTCGGGCAGTACGCCCTGACCAAGGGCCTGGACGACCTCGCCCCCTACGGCGCCGACAAGCTGGCCGGGAAGTACACCCCCGGTCCGTGGAACGCCGTGAAGTCGGAGAAGAACGTGTACGCCCTGCCCATGGACTCCGGGCCCATGGCGCTGTTCTTCAACAAGAAGGTCTTCGACCGGTACGACATCGCCGTCCCCACCACCTGGGACGAGTACCTCCAGGCCGCCAGGGATCTGCACAAGGCCGATCCCAAGGCCTACATCACCAACGACACCGGGGACGCCGGAGCCACCACCAGCCTGCTGTGGCAGGCAGGATCCCGCCCGTACACCGTCGACGGCACCGATGTGAAGATCGACTTCTCCGACGCGGGCGCCGCGAAGTACACCGAGGTCTGGCAGAAGCTGCTCGACGAGAAGCTCGTCGCGCCGATCACCAGCTGGAGCGACGAGTGGTACAAGGGCATGGGCGACGGAACGATCGCCACCCTGGCCATCGGCGCCTGGATGCCAGCCAACCTCTCCTCCGGGGTCAAGGAGGGAGCCGGCCAGTGGCGGGTGGCGCCGCTGCCGCAGTGGAAGGCGGGGGAGAAGGCCAGCTCCGAGAACGGCGGCAGCTCCCTGGCCCTGCCCGCACTCGGCAGGAACAAGGAACTCGCCTACGCCTTCACGGAGTACGCGAACGCGGGCGACGGCGTCCAGACCCGCATCAAGGCCGGCGCCTTCCCGGCCACCACCGAGGACCTTCGGTCCGACGCCTTCCAGAACACCGAATTCCCCTACTTCGGCGGCCAGAAGGCCAACCAGGTCTTCGCCGAGTCGGCCGCGAACGTCGCCCCGGGATGGTCGTACCTCCCCTACCAGGTCTACGCCAACTCCATCTTCAACGACACCGCGGGCCAGGCCTACGTGTCCGGGACCGAGCTGGCCGACGGCCTCAGGAGCTGGCAGGACGCCTCCGTCGAATACGGGACCGAGCAGGGTTTCACCGTCAAGAAGTAAGCACGCGCTCCGTCCCGCCCCGTGCGGTACGCCGGAAGGACCGACATGATCTCCACCCTTCTGTCCCAGGGACGGCACGGGCCGGACGGTGACGCCGCCCCGCGCCTCGCCTTCGGCGCCGACTACAACCCCGAGCAATGGCCCCGCGAGGTGTGGGAGGAGGACGTACGGCTCATGAGGGAGGCCGGGGTGAACATCGTCTCCCTCGCGATCTTCTCCTGGGCCCGCATCCAACCGGACCGTGACACATGGGACTTCGCCTGGCTCGACGAGGTGATGGACCTCCTGCACGCGGGCGGGATCGGCGTCGACCTGGCCACCGCCACCGCGTCCCCGCCACCCTGGCTGACCACGGCCCACCCGGAGATCCTCCCGGTGACCGCGTCCGGCGAGACGGTGTGGCCCGGAGCCCGGCAGCACTGGCGCCCCACGTCACCGGTCTTCCGTGAGCACGCCCTGCGGCTGGTCCGCGCGATGGCCGAACGCTATGCGGACCACCCCGCACTGGTCGCCTGGCACGTCTCCAACGAGCTTGGCTGCCACAACGTCTACGACTACTCCGACGACGCCGCTCGTGCCTTCCGCGACTGGCTGCGCGCCCGCTACACCACGCTCGAATCCCTCAACCACGCCTGGGGAACCGCGTTCTGGGCGCAGCGCTACGGTGCGTGGGAAGAGATCCTGCCACCCCGGCTGGCCGCCTCCCACCCCAATCCGACGCAGCAGCTGGACTTCAAGCGCTTCTCGTCCGACGCGCTGAAGGATCATCTGCGCCTGGAACGCGACCTGCTGCGCACCATCACCCCCTCCGTCCCCGTCACGACGAACTTCATGGTCATGAGCGGCACCAAGGGGATGGACTACGCCGACTGGGCCGGCGAGGTCGACTTCGTCTCCAACGACCACTACGTCGTGCCCGGTCCGCAGTGCTGCGAGGAACTGTCCTTCTCCGCCAACCTCGTCAGCGGCATTTCCGGCGGGCGTCCGTGGTTCCTCATGGAGCACTCCACCAGCGCCGTCAACTGGCAGCCGGTCAACCTGGCCAAGCGGCCCGGAGACCTCGCCCGCGACTCCCTCCTGCACGTGGCGCACGGGGCCGATGCGGTCTGCTTCTTCCAGTGGCGCCAGTCGGCCGCCGGTGCGGAGAAGTACCACTCGGCGATGCTGCCGCACGCCGGAGCGGACAGTGAACTCTTTCGCGCGGTGACCGCACTCGGACGGGACCTCCGCGCACTGGCGCCGGTGGCGGGCTCGGAGCGTGAACCGGCTCCGGTCGGCATCGTCTTCGACTGGGACTCGTGGTGGGCGAGCGAGCAGGACTCCCACCCCACCTCCCGACTCGACTATCACCAGGAGGCCCTCGACTGGTACTCCGCCCTCCTCGACCTGGGGATACGGGCCGACGTGGTCCCTGCTCACGCGGACCTCAGCCGCTACCGGCTCCTCATCGCACCCGTGCTGCACGTCGTCCCCGCGACACTGGCCAAGGAACTGACGCGGTACACCGAGAACGGCGGCCATCTGGTCACCACGTACTTCTCCGGTGTCGTCGACGAGAACGACCACATCTGGCTCGGCGGCTACCCCGGAGCACTGCGTGACCTGCTCGGCATCCGCATCGAGGAGTTCGGCCCGCTCCTCGACGGGGACACGGTCGAGGTGGACGGCCCGGCCACGGGCAGCATGTGGACCGACCGGATCACCGTAACCGCCCCGGACGTAGAGGTGCTGGCCCACTACCGCAGCGGTGTCCAGTCGGGCCGCCCCGCCGTCACCCGGCGGGCGGCGGGCACCGGCTCGGCCGCCTACGTCTCCACCCGCCTGGGCGCCGGCGGTCTGGGCGGACTGCTGCCGCGGCTGCTCGCCCCCGCCGGGGTCACCGGTGAGCTGGCGCACGACGCGGCCGGCAGGGTCGAACTGACCGTGCGCCGCGACGCGGACCACCGCTACCTGTTCCTGGTCAACCGCACCGACGACACGGTGCCGGTGACCGGCCTCACCGGAGACCTCCTGATCGGCACCGCCGATGCCGGCACGGTCGTCCTGCCGCCGAGGGGGGTCGGCGTCCTGCGGCAGTCCGCCCCCTGACCTCCCTCCGACGGCTTCGGCACCGCGCCCTCGTGACCGGCAGGTCACGAGGGCGCGGCCGTGGGGGGAGACCGGCCCCGCCGTCTCAGAGACCTTCCGCATGGCGAGACGGCCGGGCATCCGGAGTGATCCGGTCCGTATATTCGTACGCATGTCTGCATCGGCCCTGCCCCTGTGCCTCGCGCTGTTCGCGCACTCGGCGTGGTGCGTCGACGACGGGCTCTGTCGCGGCTGAATCCCGCGTCGGCGCGCGCGTCCCGCGCCGCCGGCCCTCCCTGCCGCCGTCCGCCGAGCATCACTCCGGAGACCTTCCGTGACCACCGCGCCACCTGCCGGGCCGGCCGCGCCGCCGCGCGCACTGCCCGCCCTGTTCGTCCCTTCCCCCACGTCCGTGCCCCGGCCCGAGGCGCCATCCCTGCCTCCGGTGCGCAGGACGCCCCTCGTCGTGGCCGGGCTGCTCGCCGTGGCCCTGACCGCGTACGTGTGGTCCGCGCACGGGGCCAAGCCGGGCGCCCTGCTCCTGCTGGGACTCGGACTGGGCGTCGCCCTGTTCCACTCCCGGTTCGGCTTCACCTCCGCCTGGCGACAGCTGATCGCCGTGGGCAACGGCACCGGACTGCGGGCGCACGCGCTGCTGCTCGGCACCACCGCCACGCTCTTCGCCCTGATCATCGGTACGGGCACCGGACTGTTCGGCTCGCAGCCCGCGCCGTCCGGCGGTGCCATCGGGGTCGGCCTCGTCGTCGGCTCGCTGCTCTTCGCCATCGGGATGCAGCTCGGGGGCGCCTGCGCGTCCGGCACGCTCTTCGCCGTCGGTTCGGGGCAGACCTCCGTGGTCCTGACCCTCGGCGGCTTCATCGCGGGCGCCACGCTCGCGGCCTGGCAGTTCGACCTGTGGAAGGACCTTCCCGCCTGGGAGCCGGTCGTCCTCTCCGAGCACATCGGCTGGTTCGGCTCCTGGGCCGTGACGATCGCCGCTCTGCTGCTGGTGGTCGCGGTCACACGGCGCGTCCAGGCCCGGCGCAACCCGCCGCCCCTGGGCGCCGTACCGTCGGCGCGCACCGCGGCGGCGCGTGCCCTGCGCGGCTCCTGGCCGCTGGCCGCCGGCGCCCTGGTGCTGGCCGTTCTGGGTGCGGGTGTGCTGCTGGTGTCCGGTGGCGCCTGGGGCGTCACGAGCGCCTTCAGCCTGTGGGGCTCCGAACTGGTGGGTGCCCTCGGCGGCCACCCGGAGAACTGGACGTGGTGGAGGCAGGCGGGCAACGCGGAGATGCTGGCCGGCCCGGTCCTGGCGGACAAGACCAGCCTCACCGACATCGGCATCATGATCGGTGCGGCGGTGGCAGCGGCTCTCGGCGGCACCTGGGCCCTGCACCGCGGTATTCCGTGGCGCACGGCCGTCGCGTCGGTGCTCGGCGGAGTCCTGATGGGCGTCGGCGCCAGGCTGGCCGGAGGCTGCAACATCGGCGCCTACCTGGCGGGCGTCGCCTCGGGCAGCCTCAGCGGCTGGCTGTGGGGCGCCGTCGCCCTGGCCGGCACCTGGATCGGGCTGAGGCTGCGCCCGCTGTTCGGCCTGGGCAATCCCAAGCCGGGCGACGGGGTCTGCTGACCCGTCCGCTCCCACACGGCACCGCGGCCGGCTCCGCCCGACCGCCTCCGACGCCTCCACGGAGGGCTCCCGGGCCCGCCGTGGAGGCGTCGGCCGCGTCGGTCGAGGCGCCGGCGGCGGTGCCGTCGCCCGCCCCCCGCGCGATCCTTGCGCCAGGCCGGCTCCGGCGTTCCGGACACCGAGCACCCGAACCTGCGGATCAAACCCGTCACCCCGGCCACGGACCAGGCTGACGCCACCTTCCCGGTCGGCTGCCGAGCGGCGCGGCAGCCGCCATCAGGACACCGTGGCAGCAGGTGGGACCCACCGGCTGCCACGGGGGACCGAACCGGACACGTCGTACTCCTTCTTGAGCTGCTCGGGGACCGCGTAGTGCATGACGCGTCCCCGGGTCAGGGAGGACAGCTCGAAGAGCGTCGTCAGGTGGCCGATCCGGTCCAGGGCCCAGGCGCCGAGAGGTGAGCGGTCCTCGATGCTCTCCAGCACACCGAGAAGGTGGGGGAACGTCCTGACGACGGTGTCCCACGAGGAGCGGGGCACCTGGAGCCAGTCAGCGCAGGTGTCGCCGACCAGGTGGCGGATGAGGGCGGAGACGACCGGGTCGAGGAAGGTCCCCGGGACGACCTCCTCGTACAGGTCGATGAGCTGGCGCGTCAGGTGCGCTCCCTCCGGGGAGGGCCCCATGTGCCTGACCATGTACAGGTCCAGGAATCGACGGGCGTCGTCGAGCGTCCTGGGCACGGCGTCCTGGTCGACTCCGAGCATCGCGCCGACCACGCGCCAGGCGTAGTAGTACGACTCCGCTCCGTCCGCCGACATGTGGATGCCGAGGCGGTGCAGGCTGTCGAGGACCAGCAGGGAGAAGAACATCTGCCCGCCGATCATGTCCTCCTGGCAGATCGGCGTACCGAGCGCCTCGGTGTCCCAGCGGTCCTCCCGCTTCAGGTGGTGGCGGATGGAGGCGTGGAGGAGCCGGACCTTCTGGGCCGCCGGGATGAAGGGGCTGCCTGCCTCGAACGCCCCCGGCTGCATCAGGTAGACGGTGAACTGCCCCGTCTCCGCCATGCGCTTGGAGGGGTAGTCGAGCCCGTGGGTGGCCGAGAGCAGCTTCGCCACGTGGGGCACGACGTAGCAGGCGGGCATGGAGGCGAAGGACAGGGCGGTGGAGATGTGCACGTTGTTGTCGGCGAAGAACAGCCGGGCCTTCTCCATCTCCCCCCAGTCGACCCAGGCAGGTGGTGCGCCGGTGGCCTCGAGGTACTCGCGGGCCACGTCGGGCAGCCCGTCGGGGAGGGGGGAGCCGGCGGTGGAGACGTAACGCATCAGGGAGTTGAACTTCCCCACCTCCCCGCGTTCGAAGAGTGTGGCGACGGTGGCGTCCGCGAGTTCGTCCCCGGCCAGACGCAGGGAGTCCAACGACGACTCGGTGTAGCTCAAGGCAAGGCTCCTTGTTTCGAGGGAGGTGCGTCGTGTCCGCCGCACCGTGTGGGTTGCTCCGCGTGAGGTGCTCCGTGCACCTGGTCCGAACGAGTCGCCCCGTACGAGACCGTGCCGCCGGCACCTGCGCGCGGTGCCGGGCGGACCGCCGGGGGAGACGGGTCAGGACACGCGGACGGTCACCGACCGTGCCAGCGAGGTCAGGGCCGAGGCGGCCGGAGCGGGAACACCGAGCCCGACCAGGGCGCCGAGAGCCTCCTCCACCCGCGCGCTGATCATCTCCTCGACGCGGTCGGGTGCGTCGAGCCGGCACATCAGCTCGCGCACCGCGCGCAGACCCTCCGCGTCCAGATCCCGTCGGCCCAGAAGCCCGCTCAACTGCTGCCGCTCGACCTCGCCGGCGACGCGCCAGGTCTCCGCCAGCAGGGCCGTGGGCCGGTAACCCCTCAGGTCGTCGGCATTGGCCTTCCCCGTCCGCTCGGGGTTCCCGAACAGGCCGAGCAGGTCGTCCCTGAGCTGGAACGCCTCGCCCAGCGGCAGCCCGTACGCCGAGAAGCCCCCGCGTATCCGCTCTCCTGCCCCGGCCAGGGCGCCGCCGATCAGCAAGGGCTGCTCGACCGTGTACTTGGCCGTCTTGTACCGGATCACCTTGAGCGAGTCGGTGGTGTCCGGAGGTGCGCCGGTGCGCAGGATCTCCAGGCACTCACCCGCGATCAGGTCCCGCGCCATCTCCGACCACAAGGGGCGTGCCCGGGCGAGGTACGCGGCAGGCAGGCCGCTGGTGGTGAACAGCTGCCCGGCCAGCCCCATCAGCAGGTCTCCCACCAGCATCGCCAGCGACCTGCCGGCGGCGACGGAACGAGGCCTGCGGCGTACCGCAACGCGCAGGGCGACCTGCGCGGTGGGCCGGCCGTGGCGCAACGGGCTGTCGTCGATGAGGTCGTCGTGCACGACCGCGGCGGCGTGCACCAGCTCCATCGAGGCCGCAGCGCGCACCAGAGCATCGTTGTCGGGCTGGCCCACGGCCCGCCAGCCCCAGTAGCAGAACGCGGCCCGCAGCCGCTTCCCGTCCGCGACCGAGGCCTCCAACTGGTCGGCAACGGGCCGCAGGGACGGGTCGACGTCCGCGAACCGCTCCGCCTCCCGGGCGACGAAACAGCGGAGTACGTCGTCGACACGGGCCTTGAAGACGGTCGGCTCCCACCGGTCAGGCACCATCGGCGTCCCTCCTGGCCAGCGCTTCCTGAGCGAGGAGCTCAAGGTGGGCCGGCGGGGCGTCCGCGTACCGGTCCAGGACCAGGCGGCCCCGCGCCTCCAGATCGCGCTGGGCCTCCACCACCAGCTCCGCGCCGTCCGAACGGCGCAGCAGCCCCCGCACCGTCCCCAGGACCGAACCCACGGTGCTCGCCGCCAGACCGGCCAGTCCTGCCGCCAGCAGCAACCCCTGCCCTTGAGGGCCCGTGCCCCGCCCCGCATCCTTCGTCATCGCACCGTCTCCCCTTCAGCACCGCACATCCGTAGGGCGCCCTTCACGCGCCGCTCTCCTCAGGATCCCGACGCGCGGAGGGGCGGGCGGAGGAAGTCACGATCGAGTGAGGCCGTCGCCCGGCCGTACGGATCGCTCAGGTCACACCCCCTGTCAGCTCAAACGTCGGCTGCCGTCCATCGGCTGACGGCGGGCGTCCGCACTGACCCGCGCGGAGGATCGGGCAGCCGGTCCCGGTCCGGTCGGTCACGCGCGGAGGATCCGGCAGCGGGTCCCGGTCCGGCCGGCCGGTCACCCGGCCGTCAGCGGGTGCGGCAGCGCGGACGCGGTGATGACGGACATCGGCACACCTGCCGACCGTGAAGGGAGGTGACCCACCTGTCTGCCGGCGCCTCCGACGATCTCCCGGAAGGGTGATGACACACCCATCATGACAGGTCAGAGGGCATTTTCGTAGGACGAACAGCACGCCTTCAAAGCCTTGTTGAGGCCCTGCCGCAACTCTCAGAATCACCGTCATGAATCACAGGGAGAGCGTCGATCACGATGCGGTACTGCGGGCACGGACTCTGCTGCTCGGATCCGGCACCATCAACATCCACGAGGCCGTCGACGCCTATCGCCTGCTCGCCGAGGTCAGCCCGGCGGTGTATCTGCCGCGCCTGGCCCAGGCGCTCCTGGAGTACGGGACGGCGGACCCCCGGGACCCCGGGACCCGTCTGGCCGTCCTGACCGAGGCCGCCGCCGCGGCTCGGCGGATGGCGGCGGCCGAGCCGCGGCGCGCGGGGCTGCTTCGGAAGGCACTGGAGGCGTGTGAGCAGGAACTGACCCTGCTGGGGCGGACGGAGCAAGCGCGTTCGGTGAGCGAGGAGTTGGCCCGGGCTGCCGGCAGCGAGGAGAGGGACCGGTGAACGGCGGCCGCTGACGGCGGGACACGGCCGGGGGCGGCGGACGCCGAGCCGTCCGCCCCGGCCACGGTCCTCCGGGAGGCGTACCGCCCGCGCCCCTGGCGGACCGTCGCGGCAGGGGGCTCCCTTACGATCCTCTCCGTGTGCGCAAACGTCATAGTCGCCGAAGACGACGCCAAACAGGCAGAGCTGGTCCGCCGGTACCTCGAACGCGAGGGTCATACGGTCACCGTGGTGGCGGACGGCCTCTCCGCCCTGGAACAGGCCCGGCAGGGGGCACCGGACCTCCTCGTCCTCGACGTGATGATGCCGAGGGCCGACGGGCTCGACGTGGTGCGCGTACTGCGCGCCGAGGACCGGGAGGTACCAGTTCTCATGCTCACCGCGCGGACCACGGAGGACGACCTGCTGCTCGGCCTCGACCTCGGCGCGGACGACTACATGACCAAGCCCTACAGTCCCCGCGAGCTCATGGCACGCGTGCGGACGCTCCTGCGGCGCAACCGCCGCGGCGCGGGGCGCGAGGACGGCCATGTGCTGCGGGTGGGAACCCTCGCCGTCGATCCCGTGCGGCACGAGGTGGCCGTCGACGGTGTCGGGGTCGAGTGCACCCCAGGGGAGTTCCGTCTCCTCTCGACGATGGCCGCCGAACCCGAGAGGGTCTTCACCCGTGAGCAACTCCTGGCCGAACTGCACGGCTTCGACCGGTACATCAGCAGTCGCACGGTCGATGTGCACATCATGAACCTCCGCAAGAAGATCGAGCGCGCGCCCCGGCGCCCGGTCCGCCTGCTCACCGTCTTCGGCGTCGGCTACAAACTCATGGACCCGGTGAAGGGCGCCTCGCGTGTTTCGGCGCGCTGAGCACGGCGGACCGCGCCTGCGGCTGCCGCTGCGCAAGAGTCTGCTCGGCAGGCTGCTGGCGGTGTCGGCGCTCGTCGCGGCCTGCTCGGTCGCCGCGACGGCGTGGCTGGCCGTGCAGACAACGTCCGGCGCGATCGAGCAGGAGCAGGGCCGCAACCTCGCCGCCGACACCCGCGTCCTCGACGGCCTCCTCGCCTACGCCGCCGGACACCCCACCTGGGACGGCGTGGGACCCACCGTCGACGAACTGGCCGACGCGTCCGACCGGCGGATCACGCTGACGACGCAGAGCCGGGAGATCCTCGCCGACTCCGCCCGCTCGTCCCCGCCCCCACCGGCTCTTCCACCGCAGGCGTCGGCGGTCGTGGACCCGCTGTCGGTCGCCGCCGTCTCCTCCGGGGCGGAGCCGGGCGAGGGGTCCGTGACCGTCGCGGCACCCGGAAGCGGCGGGGGGCAGCGCTCCGGGAACGATCGCGTGGACCCGCGCGCCGTCGGCCCGTTCAAGCTGCCCGAGACCGAGCGCGCGTCGTTGCGGCGCACCGCCGAGGAGACGGTGCGGTGCCTCAGCCGGTCCGGGATAGCCTCGGACGTCGTCGAGAGCCCGAGCGGCCGGCCCCGTATCCAGGTCGTGGGCAACGATCCGGACCGCATGCAGAACAGCCGGTGCTCCACGGACGGTCTGGACAGCCCCACCGGCACGGAGGCGAAGGCGCTCACCGCCCTCAACGGGCTGGTCAACGCCTGCCTCGACCGGCAGGGACGCGAAGCCGTCCGGCTCGACCTCGACCTCTCGTGGAACACGAGGGAAGAGCCGCAGGCCGCGACGGCCGTGCCCCGGCCCGTGCCCGGTGTCGCCGTCCCGGAGGAGGAGGCCCGGCCGAGCGCCCTCCCCACCCCGGCACCCCTGGACAGCGAGAACGACCGCGACATCGCCTCGTGCGTCGGCATCGCCCGGCAGGAACAGCTCAGTTCGTACGTCGCCTCTCCCGCGCTCCTGTTCATCAGCGACCCGGGCGGAGGAGCCGTCCCGGCCTTCGAGCTGTCCTCCGGCAACACCGCGAAGATCACCGGGGTCGCGGCACTCGTCCTCGCGCTCACCGTCGGGGCCTCGGTCCTGGCCGGGGTCCGGCTCGTACGTCCGCTGCACGCACTCACGGGAGCGGCCCAGCGCATGCGGGACGGGGAGGACCCCTCCCACGTGGTGGTCGCGGCGGACAACGAGATCGGCCGGCTCGCCGCCGCCTTCAACGACATGACGGAACACCGGGCACGGCTGGAGGATCAGCGCAAGGCGATGGTCAGCGACGTGGCGCACGAGCTGCGCACACCGCTGAGCAACATCCGCGGGTGGCTGGAGGGTGCCCAGGACGGCATCGCCGAGGTGGACGCCTCTCTCGTCTCCTCGCTCCTCGAGGAGGCGGTGCAGCTGCAGCACATCATCGACGACCTCCAGGACCTGGCGGCGGCGGACGCCGGTGTCCTCCGGATCCACCCCGAACCCCTGAGGATCGAGGAGTTGCTCGGCTACGTCGTCGCGGCCCACCAGGCGGAGGCGGATGCCGCGGGGGTCGCCCTGACCGTGGCCGTGCCGGAAGGGCGCGAACCGCCCCCCGACCTCGCCGCGGACCCGGTACGCATGCGGCAGGTCATCGGCAACCTGGTGTCCAACGCCGTACGCCACACCCCGCCCGGCGGGCGGGTGATGCTGCACGCCTACGCTGCCGGGCCCGGGGGAGAGGGCGACGAGACGGTGGTGGAGGTCGCCGACACCGGCTGCGGCATAGCGCCGGAGGACCTGCCGCACGTCTTCGACCGCTTCTGGCGCGCCGAGAAGTCACGCAGCCGTCGCACCGGCGGCAGCGGTCTGGGGCTGGCGATCGTCCGCAAGCTCGTCGAGGCGCACGGTGGCACGACGGGGGTGGCCAGCACGGTGGGCCACGGCTCGGTGTTCACTCTGCGGTTGCCGTCGGCCGGCCCTGATCCGATGCGAACGCCGGCCTGACAGGTTCCTCACAACTTCACTCCAGACTCACGGCAAGCCCGGCGCCCGACACGCACCCGTGTGCGGGCACCACGACAGCCGAGCTGGAATCGGAGTACCCCATGTCCCTTCGTCCCACCCTGCGTACCGCGGTCCTCGCTGCCGCCGCCATCGGCGCGGTCCTGCTCCCGTCCGCCGCGGCCGTCGCCGACGACACGCCTGCCGTGGCGACGCCGGCCGAGAAGGCCGAGAGCCCCACCCCCGCCCCCGAGGGCGCCGAGGCCGGGACCGCGAGGCCGGTCCCCGCCCCCGAGGGAGCCGAAGAGGCCGCCACCGCGGCACCGGTCCCCGCCGACTCCGTGCCGCCGGGCACGGTCCCGCGGGGCGGTGTGGCCGCCGGGGAGCTTCCCGCCGGCGACACCGGAGGCGCGAGTGACGCCGCCCCCTACGGCTCCGCCGCGGGCATCGCGCTGCTCGCGGGCGCCGGTGTCCTCGTCCTGCGCCGCCGGTCCGCCGCCCGGCGCTGATCCGCACGGTGGTGCCGCTCCCCGGACCGGGGGCGGCACCACCGCTGTCCCTGTTCCCCTCGGCCTTCGCCCACCGCACCGGAGCCCTCATGCCCTGCACAACGAAGACGTCGCGACGGACAGCCGTGTCACTGGCGGCGGCCTGTCTGCTGCTCGCCCCCGCCACCGGTTGCGGCGCGGCCCAAACACCTCACCCCTCCGTCAAGGCGGCAACACACGCCCCCGCGGCGCGGAACGAGCCCACGGCACCGGCGCCGACACGGCTGGAGGTCCCCTCGCTCGGGATAGACACCGCACTGCTGCGGCTGGGACTCAACGAGGACGGCACGGTCGAGGTCCCGCCCGCGGAGAAGGGCATGACGGCCGGCTGGTACGCGGGCGGGGCCGTCCCCGGCGAACCCGGTGCCGCCGTGCTCATCGGCCACAACGACACCCGGTTCGGCAAAGCGGTCTTCCACGACCTGCACGGCATCACCAAGGGCGCGGACATCGCCGTGTCCGACGCTGACGGCGAAGAAGCCCATTTCACGGTCACCGGCACCGAGAGCGTGAGCAAGAAGGCCTTCCCCACCCAGAAGGTCTACGGTGCCACCGACGAGCGTGTGCTCCGCCTCATCACGTGCGACGGAGCCTTCGACGCCGACGGACACCCGGTGGACAACCTGATCGTCTACGCGACGCTGCGCTGACGGCGGCCTTCGCGTCCCCGCGCGGTCCCGGACCGCGTCGTCGGCGGCCACCGGCAAAGGGCTCTTCCGGCTCGCGCCGTCGGGACCGCGGCGGATCACGGCGCAGGCGTGCCCGTTCCGTCTCGCGGGGGAGCGTGCCGCGCGCGGGTGACGGCGACCAGGGCCAGGTCGTCGGTGAGGACTCCGCCGGTATGGCGGTGGACGGCCTCGGCGAGGTGCCCCACGACGGCCGGCGGACCCTGGTGCGTGCCAGGACCGCCGCAGTTCCTCGTCCGGTGTGTAGAAGCGGCCGTCGGCGTCACGGGCCTCCAGGAGTCCGTCCGTGCACAGCAGGAGCAGATGTCCGGGGCCGAAGGGCCGCGTCTCGTCGGTCCACGGGCCGGTGTCGAACTCGCCGAGCCCCAGGGGCAGTCCCGGATGCTCCGGTTCCCAGGCGAGCAGGGTGCTCCCGCTCATGAGGTAGGCCGGACAGTGACCCCGGTTGATGAGGCGGACCTCCGTGCCGTCGTCCGGGATCTGCGCGATGGCCGCGGTGACGAAGTGCTCACTGCTCACGGTGGTCCCACCGTCGACCGCGGCGGTCTCCCGGGTGTGGCGGGTCACCGCCTCGTCGAGATGGCGGGCCAGCTCCGGCAGGGTCGGGGTGTGGTGAGCGGCCTCGTGGAAGCTGCCCACGAGCGCGGCGACGCTGGGAATGGAGTTCAGCCCCTTGCCACGTACGTCACCGATGAGCAGGCGCACACCGTAGGGGGTGTGCTCCGCCGCGTAGAGGTCGCCTCCGACGGCGGCCGCGGCGGAGGCGGCTTCGTAGCGCACCGCGATCCAGGTCTTCCCCCACCAGGCACGGACGGGCGGCAGGACGGCGCGCTGGGCGCTCTCCGCCACCCGCTCGGCGCCCTGGAGCCGGCGTCGCAAGGAGAGCCGCAGCCGGCACAGAGGCACGGACGCCCAGGCGAGAACCACCATGGCGACGTAGTCGACCACCGCGTGACGGCCGTCGGACGACAGGTGGCTCGCGAACATCAGGATCAGTCCGGCGAGACTGTTGAGGACGGCGACCCCGACCACGGCCCGCAGCGAGTACACACAGGCCGCCATCATCGAGCTGAGGATCAGGAACACGTCCCCGCTGAACTCCCCGGGCCAGGGCAGATCCACCGCCAGCGCGAGCACCACCAGCGCGAGTGGCGCGAGCAGTGTCCACCGCGGGAGCAGGTCGCTCTCGTTCTGCGGCGCGTGCGACACCAGCCCTGTCGTGGTGCGGTTCGGGGTCACTGCATCGCCTCCGGGGTACGGCGGGCGGGCCCCGGCCGGGCAGGCTCCGCGTCCTCTTCCGACCTTGGAGCCGGAAGCGCCGCCCCGCACGCGGAAGCGGTCCGCCGGCAAGGGGCTGCGCCTGCGCCCGGGGTGGGCTCCGTCCGGATCCGGAGGAGGGCGGACGGCTGACCAGGCAGCACGGAGCGCGCGATTCCGGGAGTGGGCCGTAGAGACGCGCGGTGAACGGCCGCCCCGGCGGGCGAGGTGCGCCGTAACCCTTGACGAGTACACGCAAGCGGGCCAAGAATGATCGCGCAGTGCGCATGACAACGTTGTCTACGTCTCGAGAGGCGCTCATTCCATGAGATGGACCCACTGGATCCGCGGTGCGGGGGCCGTGGCCGCCGCGGCCGCCCTCCTCGGCGGCGCCGTCGCCGCACCCGCCGCCGCGGAAGGAGGCGGACACGCCGAGCGCGGTCGTCTCACCGATCTCGTCAACCCGTTCATCGGAACCGAGAACGAGGGCAACACCTATCCGGGCGCCGCGGTGCCCTTCGGGATGGTGCAGTTCTCGCCCGACACCGGGCACAACACCGGCTACGACTACTCGGAGACCCACATCCGGGGCTTCTCCACCGTCCACATCTCAGGCGTGGGCTGCGGCCTCGGCGGTGACCTCCCGGTGCTTCCGACGACCGGCGACATCACGTCGACGGACAACGCCTCGTACGCGGCCGAGTTCAGCCACGACGACGAGAAGGCGAGCCCCGGCACCTACGAGGTCGGCCTCGGGACGGGCATCAAGGCCGAGCTGAGCGCCACCGAGCGCACCGGTGTGCAGCGCTACACCTTCCCCGCCACGGACAAGGCCAACGTCCTCGTCAACGCGGGGCAGTCACTCCACAAGACCCTGAAGACCGACGTCGAGATCCTCGACAACCGGACCGTTCGCACCGCGATCACGGGCAGTGGCTTCTGCCAGGACACCAAGCCGTACACGGTGTACACGATCACCCGCTTCGACCGGCCCTTCACCACCTCCGGCACCTGGAAGGGCGACACGGTCACCGAGGGCTCGAAGGCCTCGTCGGCGGCCGCCGAGCGCAACGGTGCCTTCCTGCGTTTCGACACCACCAGGGACCGCACCGTCGAGGCGACCACCGCGATCTCGTACGTGGACGCCAAGGGTGCGGCCCTCAACCTCCGCGCCGAGGGCGGACGTTCGTACGACCGGGTAGCCCGCGCCGCGCAGGCCGCCTGGGAGGACCGGCTCGACGACGTCGAGGCGAAGGGCGGCAGCGAGACCCTGCGGCGGACCTTCTACTCGTCCCTCTACCGCTCGTTCCTCGCACCGAACATCGGCAGCGACGTCGACGGCCGCTACACCGGCTGGGACCAGAAGACCCACCGGGCCAAGGGCTTCACCTACTACCAGAACTGGTCGCTCTGGGACACCTACCGCACCCAGGCCCAGCTCCTGTCCCTGCTCGCACCCCACGAGTCCCGTGACATGGCGATCTCCGTCCTGAAGATCGACCAGGACAGCGGCTGGCTGCCCAAGTGGGGCTACGGCACGGTCGAGACGAACATCATGACCGGCGACCCCGTCACGCCCTTCCTCACCAACGCCTACCAGCAGGGCCTCCTCGAGGGATACGAGGAGCAGGCCTACCGGGCGCTGAAGAAGAACGCCGACGGAGTACCCCCGGCCGACTCCGCACCCGTGGGCCGCGAGGCCAACAAGGAGTACCTCGCCGACGGCTTCGCGCCGTACATCAAGGGCCGCGCCCACGTGAAGCCGGGTGACTCCGACTACGACCACGGCGCTTCCGCGACCCTGGAGTACGCGCTGTCCGACGCGATGCTCGGACAGATGGCGAAGGAGCTGGGGCACGAGGACGACGCCGCGCGGTACGCCGAGCGGGCGCAGAACTACCGGAAGATCTTCGACAGTTCGACCGGCTTCTTCCGCGCCCGGGACGAGAACGGTGCCTTCACCGGCCCCGTCGACCCGGCCCAGAGCGAAGGCTTCCACGAGGGCACGTCCTGGCAGTACCAGTGGCTCGTCCCGCAGGACCTGCCCGGCATGGTGTCGCTGATCGGCGGCACCGACTCCGCCAACGAACGCCTCGACTCGTTCTTCGCCTACGAGCAGCTGCTCCAGGACCCGGCGAAGACCGCCCGCGAGGTGTGGGTGAACGGGCCGTACGACTACTACAACGCGGACAAGTACAACCCGCAGAACGAACCCGACCTGATCGCCCCCTACACCTACCTCTCCACGGGCCAGCCCTGGAAGACGACGGACGTGGTGCACGCCGCGCTCACCCTCTTCACCGACGCCCCGACCGGCATGACGGGCAACGACGACCTGGGCACGATGTCCGCCTGGAACGTCCTGTCCTCGATCGGGATCTTCCCGGTCCAGCCGGGCACGGACACCTGGGGCCTGTCGACCCCCGTGTTCGAGCGGGTGGACCTCACCCTGGACCGGCGGTACTACCCCAAGGGCCGGCTGACGGTGAAGGCTCCGGGCACCTCCGACTCGGCGCGCTACATCCGGTCCGCGAAGACGGACGGGAAGGCGTACGGGAAGACCTACCTCACCACCGGGGACATCCGCGGCACGCGCGACCTGACCTTCGAGGTCGGCTCGGAGCCCTCCGGGTGGGGCACCTCGGCGGACGCGGCGCCGCCCGCCCTGAAGTAGCGCACTGCCCCCCGTCCGCCCACACCGGAGGACCCGCCCCTCGTCGAGGGGCGGGTCCTCTCGTCTCCACCGGCTGTGACGGGGCTCAGCCGTTGAACCGGTCGGGGTCGAATCCGGTGCGCTCATCGCGGTTCAGGGCATTGATCTCGCCGATGTCCCCCTCGGTGAGCTCGAAGTCGAAGAGGTCGAAGTTCTCCTCGATGCGCCGCTGCGTCACCGACTTGGGGAACACGATGTCACCACGCTGCAGGTGCCAGCGCAGGGTGACCTGCGCCGTCGACCTGCCGAGCCGGTCCGCGATCCGGATGAGCGCCGGGTCGTCGAGCACCTTGCCCTGGGCGATGGGTGACCAGGCTTCGGTGGCGATGCCGTGTTCGGCACCGAAGGACCTCACGGCGTCCTGGGTGAGATACGGGTGCACCTCGATCTGGTTGACGGCGGGCACCACCACACTGCCGTCCAGCAGGCGGCGCAGGTGGTGCGGCTGGAAGTTGGACACCCCGATCGCCTTGACGCGGCCCGACCGGTAGATCTCCTCCAGGGCCTTCCAGGTCTCCACGAAGTCGCCCCTGTCGGGCAGCGGCCAGTGGATGAGGAAGAGGTCCAGATAGTCCAGTCCCACCTTCTCCATCGTGCCCTCGAACGCCTGGAGGGCGTCGTCGTAGGCATGGGCGCCGTTGTCCAGCTTGCTGGTGACGAAGACGTCCGCCCGGTCGAGACCGGAGTCCCGGACCGCCTGGCCGACCTCCTTCTCGTTGCCGTACATCTGCGCCGTGTCGATGTGCCGGTAGCCGGCCTTCAGGGCCGCCAGCGTGGTCTCGCGGGTGTCTTCCGGAGGGATCTGGAAGGTCCCGAAGCCGAGCTGCGGGATCTCCACACCGTTGTTGAGCTTGAGAGCGGGTACTGAGGGCATGAACGGCTCCTTACGTCGGTGTCTCGGGTGTCCGGGGATCCGCGGTGTTCCGGACGGAAGGCGGACACTCCGCCTGACTCCGCCGGAATACGGCCCGCGGTTCGCGGTTCAGCCGATGCCGTGCGGCTCGGCGTGCTGCATCCCGCCCTCTCTGCGGCGTACCCGACATCAATCGGAGCAAACAGGCTTATATGCCCCAGTGGTCGCAGATGTGCGAGGCGTGCGCGCACCCGTACTCTCCGCATGGGGACACGTGGTGCGTGCCCCCGAGGCGTGGCCGTGCGTCGACGAGGCCCGGGATCATCAGCGCTCCTGCTGCGCGTGTCCGACCCGTCCCTCGCTGAAACCCGGCCCCGGGGCGCGCCGGGCCCAGACCTGTTGCAGGTCCCGGTGGCCGAGCACCGTGATGCCCTCCCGGGCCACGGCTTCCCGGGCCTCCGGCGAGGTCAGGAACGCGTGGTCCGTGTGCCGTACCTGCCAGCCGCTGTCGAGGGCCCGCGCCTCCGGGGTGCCCAGTCCCGGATGGACGGCCCACTCGCTGAGCCCGGCCGGCAGGTCGCGCAGCAGCCGGTCGTACCGGGCCGGCTTGTCCTCGGTCCCCAGGGAGAAGCTGTCCAGGAAGGCGTGGTCGACGACGGGCAGCCCCCGCCGGCGCATCGCGCTCAGGCCGGGCTCCAGCCAGACGCGCACGGCGAGGCCGTACTCCGCGGCCAGCCCCACGGTGAGGTCCAGGATGTCGTCGCGTCCCCCGTCCGCCAGACAGTGGAAATCCAGGTGGGTCGGGGAGAGCCCCGCGTCGGCAACGGCGTCGATCTGCGCGCGGAACTCGGTCTCGACCTCGTCGGCCCGGGCCCGGCCGAGCAGCGCGGCGCGTCCGGCGGGGGTCGGCTCGAAGAGATCGCCGGAGGGATCCAGCAGAGAGGGCACCTTCTCCCTGGCGGTCAGGGGTCCCCACGGCCGGTGGGGCATCTCGCACACGAGGGTCAGGTGGATCCCGAACGGAATCCCCGGTCTCCGCCCGAGAAGCCGCATGGCGTCCTCCGCCGCCGGACACACGGTCATGAGGCTGCAGGAAGCGGCGATCCCCTCCTCGATCGACTGGATCACCGCGGCGTTGACCGCGGGGTACATCCCGAAGTCGTCGCAGTTGACGATCAGGAGGCGTGCATCGGGCGGGAACCCCGGAAGGCCGACCGGCGGCGCCGGCGACGGCAGGGGTGAGGCTTCGAAGGCTTGTCCGTCCATGCCCGCAGTCTGCGTCTCTCCCTGGCGATCCCGCACTCGGATTCGCGTGCCCGGCGGCTTCGGGGCCCTGCGCGGGGCGTGGGACCGGGCGAGAACCGTCCGGGTGAGGAGCGACCGCGCCGGGAAACCGATTGACAGCCGGTTTACGGTTTCCGAATGACGACTCCGCTCCGGCTGGAACCGGTCACCGCTGCCAACATCGACAGCGCGATCGGCCTGAAGGTCCGCCCCGACCAGGAGCACCTGGTAGCTCCGGTGGTGAAATCACTCGCCGAGGCGTACGTGCACCCGGGCATCGCCTGGCCCCGTCTCCTCTTCGACGGCGACCGGCTCGTCGGTTTCCTCATGGCCTTCCACGGCATCGACTTCGCGGGCGACGGCACGGGCACCGACATCCGCTCGGGCCTGTGGCGGCTCAACATCGCCGCCGGTGAACAGGGCCGGGGCTACGGCCGTTTCGCGGTCGAGGCCGTGGCCGCCGAGATCCGCCGACGCGGCGGCACCCGCCTGACCACGACCTGGCACCCGGGCGAGGACGGCCCCGAGGGCTTCTACCTGGGACTCGGGTTCCGGCCCACGGGAGAGACGAGCGGTGACCAGACGGTGGGTGAGCTGGAACTCCGCTGACGGCCGTTCCGTACTGAGGCGCGGGCTGTCCCGGGTGAGTCCTGCCGGTGGCGCGGCCTCAGGACCGGAGGCCTGCCCTCAGGACCGGGTGCCCTGAGGGCAGGCCGTCCTCCGCGACGACCAGCGCGGAGGACGGCCGTGCGGTCCGCTCACCTCACCGATCAGGGCACGGGACCCAGCCCTCCAGGTGGCTCTACCGGTCCTTGGCGAGGGCGAGGAGCTCGGCGAACAGTCCTCCCCCGTGCGCGAGTTCCTCGTAGGTCCCCTGCTCGATCACGCGTCCCTCGCGCAGGACGACGACGCGGTCGGCCAGCCGCGTGTTCTCGAGCTGGTGGGTGACGACGATGGTCATGCACTCGGCCGCGATGCGCTTGATCTCGAGGAAGATCTGGTGCTCCCCGCGCGGGTCCATCTGCGACGTCGGCTCGTCCAGGATCAGCAGGGGCGTCCGCCGGTACAGCGCCCGCGCGCACGCGAGCCTCTGCCACTGGCCACCGGACAGCTCGGCCCCGCCCCAGAGTTCCCGTGCCAGAAGCGTGTCGAGCCCCTGCGGCAGTCTCTCGACCGCCTCGCGCATGCCGACGGCGTCGACGGCCTTCCAAACCGGGCCGTCGTCGTACGTCCTGGGCTGGCCGAGGGTGATGTTCTCGCGTGTGCGCAGCGGCCAGCAGGCGAAGTTCTGGGGCACGAGGGCGGTGCGCTTCCATACCGCTTCGGGGTCCGCCTGCGCGAGATCGGTGCCGTCCCACAGGACGCGGCCCTTGTCGGCCAGCAGGATGCCGGTGATGAGCTTGGCCAGGGTCGATTTGCCCGAGCCGTTCTCACCGACGACCGCCAGGATCTCGCCGCGCCGCAAGGTGAGCGAGACGCCGGCCACGGCGGGCTCGTCCTTGCCGGGGTAGCGGTAGACGACCTCGTCGAGCCGGATCTCGTCCACCCGGTCGGGAACGGACGCGCCGCCCCGCTTGGGGGCGCGTTCGGCCGCCATCTCCAGGAAGGTCTCCATGTCCGCCAGGTACAGGGACGTGTGGAAGAGCGCCGCGCCGTGGACGACGAACTGGGAGAGCGCGGCCAGCGCGGTCTGGACGGCGACGACCGCGGTGGCGGCGACGGGCAGGGCGACGCTCCCGGAGACCGCCAGCCACGCGAGTGCGGCCCAGGTGCCCAGCAGGAAGACACCGCCGAGGGAGCTGGTGGCCAGGGTGATGCGAAGCATGCGGGGCGCCGCGGCGAGCGTGCGCCGGTCGATCCGGTCGGACAGGGCGCGGTACCAGTAGACGAGGTAGCCCGTCATGCCGTTCGCCCGGACCTCGTCCCCGTGACGGGAGTACGTGGCCCACCAGCGCATCATGGAACGCACGTTGCGGTCACCCACGTTGGTGTAGTGGGTCTCGTAGTCCACCCGGGCCGCCAGCACGGCACCGAAACCGGCGGGAAGGACGGCGAGCAGGAG
The DNA here is from genome assembly GCF_044765765.1 of Streptomyces sp. NPDC102402. Classification (NCBI taxonomy): domain Bacteria; kingdom Bacillati; phylum Actinomycetota; class Actinomycetes; order Kitasatosporales; family Streptomycetaceae; genus Streptomyces; species Streptomyces sp. NPDC102402. The sequence goes on along the minus strand of NZ_JBIWKR010000015.1, from coordinate 83,335 downwards.
CAGCGGCATCATCATCCAGTGCAGCGCCGTGATCACTCCGGCCGCCGCGATCATGCGGACCAGGGCCGACATGAACCGCTGTGCGTCCTGCACCATCATCCGGGTGCGGGTGACACCGACCTCCGCGGCCTCCTGGCGGTCGGCGAACCCGTCCTCCCCGTACGCGGACGCCTCGACGCGGCACACGGCGGAGACGAGCGCGATGTCCGCCTCGGTCGTCAGCAGCGGGGTGATCCGCGCGTCGGCGTAGGACGACAGGGCGCCGCTGACGCGACCGACGCCGGCCGCCGCGCCGACCATGACCAGATCGGGCAGTGCGGCGTGCAGTCGTTCGGAAACAGGTCCGGACGCCAGGATGTGCGCCATGGCCCGCGCGGTGAACGCGAGCACGGTGGCGGCCGCGCCCCCGGTGAGGAGCTGGCAGCCGAGAAGGAGCAGGGCGCCGGTCCTGTCGACGGTCCAGGTCCTGCGTCCCGCGTGCACGAGAATCGCGGGCAGCCGTCTGCACAGTGCCCCGAAACTGGTTCCTGCCAGGGGGTTCTTGCCGTGTTTGCCCTCGAAGGTGATGGCGGCCGGAGGCGGCGGGGGAGGTGTGCCGGCGTGTGCGGCTGAGGGGTCGGTCACGGTCACTCTGCATCTCTCCTGAGGTCCGTGCCGCGCCTGGCAGGCTCGGCGGTACACGTCCTAACGACGCGTCCCGGGATTCGAACGCGCTCGATTCCGGACGATCGGGGGTCCTTGAACCGCAAGGCCTCCGAGCCCTGTTCGCCGTGCCGGGGCCCTTGCCGAGCGGTACGAGTTGGCCGAAACGCCGGTGCTTGAAACGCCTGGGGCGTGCGAGGTCTCCGGGCGGCCGAGCATCTTCGGCGAGAGACACGTTGAAGCGCTTCGACCGGGCTCGCCTCACCATGCGTCGCCCTGGAGGTGCGAACTCCGCCTGGGTTGCTCTGCCGTTGGTGAAGGTCCCGATTCCAGAAGGATCTATTGACACCCCTGTACCCCGGTGTCATCGTCGAAGCGCTTCAACGATCATGTCCGCGGGACCCGGTCCAGGCTCCCCGAACTCTGAGGACAGACCATGGTGTTCTTCGACAATCCCGTGATCCCCGGCTTCAGCCCGGACCCGAGCATCTGCCGCGTGGGCGAGGACTACTACGTCGCGACCTCCAGCTTCGAATACGTGCCCGGGGTGCCGCTGTGGCACAGCCGGGACCTCGTCAACTGGAGGCTGATCGGGCACGCACTGGACCGGCCCTCGCAGTTGTCGCTGCCCGACACGGCCCCGTCCTCCTGCGGGGTGTACGCCCCGACGCTGCGCCACCACGACGGCCGCTTCTGGATGATCACGACGGTGGTGGCCGGCGACGGCAACATCCTGGTGACCGCAGACGATCCCGCCGGCCCGTGGTCGGACCCCGTGCCGGTCGGCATCCCCGGCATCGACCCCGACCTGGCCTGGGACGACGAGGGGAACTGCTGGTGCGTCTTCTCCCACGACGGGATCCGCGCCGTGCGTATCGAGCCGGAGACGGGCGAGGTGCTCGGTGAGCCGGTGGAGATGTGGTCGGGGAGCGGTCTGCAGTACCCCGAGGGCCCGCACCTCTACCGGATCGGCGACTGGTGGTACCTGCTGCTGTCGGAGGGCGGCACCGAGCGCGGTCACGCCATGTCGGTGGCCAGGGCGCGCACCCTGACGGGCCCTTACGAAGCGCACCCGGACAATCCCGTCCTGTCGCACCGCAGCACCGGTCACCCGGTGCAGAACACGGGCCACGGCGATCTGGTGCGAGCGCACGACGACACGTGGTGGATGGTGCTGCTGGGTACCCGGCCACGTGGTGACACCCCGAAGTTCCACGGGATGGGCCGGGAGACGTTCCTGGTGCCGGTGCGGTGGGAGGACGAGTGGCCGCTGCCGGGCCCGCTGGAGCTCAGGGCCCCGGCGCCGCGGCTGGACCCGCACCCCTGGCCCGCCGAACCGGACCGCGACGACTTCGACGCCCCGGTGCTGGCCCCCCGCTGGGTCTCGCTGAGGCGGCACGACCCGGACGCCGTACGCCTCGACGAGACCCCCGGCCACCTGGTGCTGCACGCCCGTGCGGACGGCATGGAGAAGCCCGGTGTGCTCTTCGTGGGGCGGAGGCAGTCGGAGCCCGACTGCGCCGCGCGGACGCGGGTCGACGTCGGCGAGGGCGGCCGGGGCGGCCTCGCCGTACGCCTCGACGAGGCGCACCACTACCAGGTGGAGACGGAGGGCGGGCTGGTGCGCGCCGTCGCCCGCATCGGCCCGCTGCGCCGGACGGTGGCCGAACGGGCTGTGGAGCCGGGCCCGGTGACGCTGCGGATCGACGTGACCACCACTGACGTCCTGCCCCCCACCGTCACCGCACGGCCCGCAGATGCCGACGCCGCTGAGCTGTCCGGCCTCCGCACCGGCGGACCCGACACCCTCCGTCTGGGCTACGAGACCGGGGACGGAGGCTTCGAGGTCCTCGCCGAACTCGACGGGCGCTACCTCACCACGGAGGTCGCGGGAGGCTTCACCGGCCGGGTCATCGGCATGTACGCCACCCGGGGCACCGCGGCGTTCGACTGGTTCGAGCTGCGGCCTGTCTGAGGGTGCCGTCCGGGCCCCCCGGCCGCCGACGCGGCGGCCGGGGGGCCCGCTCGGGGACGACATCTCAGCGGGCCAGGGCGGCCTCCAGCCACTGCAGGATCTCCGGCGTGACCGGGTCCGAGACGTCGGCGAACTCGTCGTGCTTCTTGAGGAACTTCGCCACGTAGGGGCAGACGGGCACGATCCGCCTGTCCGAGGACCGTGTGTGGTCCAGGGCCTGTTCCACGAGGACGGAGGCCAGTCCCCGGCCCGCGAAGGCGTCGTCGATCTCGGTGTGGAAGAAGACGCGCTGCCCGTCGCGGTCGCGGTAGGCGGTGAAACCGGCGGACACGCCGTCGACCAGGATCTCGTAGCGGTGCCTGGCGTCCACGTTCCGGACGATCGGGTCGGAGGGCTGCGTCATCGTGTGCTGCCTTTCGGGCGTGTCGGGTTGCCCCGCGGTGCGAGGGAGGCGTTGGGGAGCGCGGGGGCGGGGATGCGGTCGCCGGGGTAGCCGTCGACGTGGCCGAAGCGGTCGGAGGCGGCTTCCCACTCCTCACGTGCCTCGGCGATGTCCTGGTGGCTGCGGCCCACGAAATTCCACCACATGACGATCTGTTCCCCGAACGGCGTCCCGCCCACCAGTACCGCCCGGGCGGGGGCGTCCGTCTCGTTGGTGAGGGTCACCGAGGTCCTGCCGGGGTCGAGGTAGCCCAGCTCCGCCCGGCCCAGCCGAGTGCCGTCCACGCGGACGATCCCCCGGTCGACCAGGAGTCCGTGCTCGAAGGCGCCGTCGGTGTCGAGTGTCGTCGTCGCACGCGGATCGAGGACGACCTCGGCGCCGAGCAGGGGGGTGAAGGTGGGCACCGGCGAGGTGTCCCCGGCCAGGGACCCGAGGAACACCCTGATCACGGCGCCGTCCCGGTGGACGGGATCCGGCGCGTGGTGCCGGAAGTCGCGACCGGTGTCCCGGTGCTCCTCGGGGAGAGCCACCCACAGCTGGACACCGTGCAGGACCGTGGTGCCGGGGGTGGACACCTCCGTGTGGCTGATCCCATGGCCGCCGGTCATCAGGTTCAGTTCTCCGGGGCGCACGAAGGCGTGGCTGCCCAGGCTGTCGCGGTGCTCGATCTCCCCGCTGAACAGCCAGCTGACGGTCTGCAGGCCGATGTGCGGATGCGGGGCGACGTCCATCCCGCCCGTCCCGGCGACATCGTCGGGGCCGTAGTGGTCGATGAAGCACCAGGCGCCGATGAGGGTGCGGGCCCTCTGCGGAAGCGTGCGCCGCACCGTCATCGCCCGGGGGCCGCCCAGGGGTACGTCACGCGGCGTCAGCACCTCGACAGCGGCGTCCGGCACCGGCCCCCCTCGGCCGTCGGCGTCCGCCGGCGGCGAGACGCTGCCCGTGTCGGTGGCGCTCATCGGGAGACCCCCCGCACGTCCATGATGCTTTCATGTTCAACAATCATGCTCAATGGTAAGCCGTGGTCCGACCGGGCGCACGGTGCGGTGGGGGACGGCACGTCCCGGTGAGGAGTCCAGGGTGAACGGCACGGAGACAGGACATGGGGAGAAGAGGGTCTACGTGGACAAGCAGAGCCCGAAGGCCTACCACGCTCTGACCGCCACGGCCGAAGCGGTGCGCACGGCAGCCCAGGAGGCAGGGCTTTCACGGACCCTGGTCGAGCTGGTCAACCTGCGGGTGTCACAGATCAACGGCTGCGCCTACTGCCTGGACGTCCACACCCGGGCCGCGCTGCGGGCGGGCGAGACGGCCCAGCGGCTGGGGGTGCTGGCCGCCTGGCGCGACACCGAGGTGTTCACCGAGCAGGAGCGCGCCGCCCTCGCCCTCGCCGAGGCGACGACGCACCCCGCCGACGCCGCTCTGCAGACGGACGCCTACGCCACCGCGCGCCGGTCCCTCTCCGACGACGAGATCTCCGCCGTGATCTGGGTGGCCGTCACCATCAACGCGTTCAACCGGGTCTCCATCATGAGCAAGCACCCCGTGCGAGGCGTACCCCGGCAGGAGTGACACGACCGCGCCCACCCGGTCCGGATCCGGACCGGGCCCCTCCCTCCGCCGTCCGGGTGAACTCTGCTCCGACAGGGCCGTGCGCCGGGCAGGCATAGGCGCATCCGCGGTCATCCTCGCGGCCGGAAGCACCGGTGGACGCGGAAGCGGACGACCGGCGAGAGGGGAGCTCCATGCTCGGGCCACGGGCCACAGGGGCGGGGACCGGCATGAACGCCGGCACCGGCAGGGCCCCGCACACGGCTGCCGGGGCGGCGGCGGCCGTCGAAGCCGTCCTCGCGGAGCACCTGGGAGGCAGACTGCGCGAGGCGCGGCGGGTGGACCCCGTGTTCGCCGAGGAGGTCGCGTCACGGGTCGCCGCGTTCGTCCTGCGTGGCGGCAAGAGGCTGCGGACGTCCTTCGTGTGGTGCGGGTGGCTGGCGGCGGGCGGCCCCGGTGACGCCGGGACGCCCCTGCGGGTCGGCGCCGCCCTGGAACTCCTGCAGGCATGTGCGCTGGTGCACGACGACGTCATGGACCGGTCGCCGCTGCGCAGAGGCGCGCACGCGGTGCACGCGGACTTCGCCCGCATGCACCGCGCGGGCCGGATGTACGGATCCGTCGAGTCCTGGTCGGTCAACGCCGCGGTGCTCGCCGGAGACCTGGCGCTGGCATGGGCCGACGATCTGCTCACCGAGACCGCGCTGTCCTCCCCGTACGGCGAGCGGCTGCACCAGGAGTGGAAGGCGATGCGCGCCGAGATGGTCGCCGGCCAGTACCTGGACGTTCGGGCGCAGGCGACCGGTGCCTCCGACCCCGCCCAGGCCAGGAACATCGCGACACTCAAGAGCGCGCTGTACACCGTGGAGCGGCCGCTCGCCCTGGGAGCCGTTCTGGCAGGGGCCGGTGCCGAAGCCGTCGACGGGCTGCGCGCGGCAGGACGGTGCGTGGGACTCGCCTTCCAGCTCCGTGACGATCTGCTCGGCGCCTTCGGCGACCCGGCGGTCGTGGGAAAGCCCACGGACGAGGACCTGCGGGCCCGCAAGCTCACCTACCTCCTCGCGGTCGCGCACAGGCTCGCCACCGAGTCGGGCGACACCGACGCCCTGGCCGTCCTCGGCCCCGGGGGAGCCGCACCCGGCGGGGAGACGGTCCACCTCATGCGAGCCGCCCTGGAACGCACGGGCGCGCGGGCCGTGGTGGAGGAGGAGATCGCCGCTCTATCGGCCTCGGGGCTGCGCCTCTTCGCCGCGACCGGGGCGGACGCGCGGGCCCGGCGGGAGTTCGCCTCGCTGGTGGCCAGGGCCGTGGGCACCGCGGCCGTCCGCGGCGGGGAGGGCGAATGAAGACCATGCGGGGCCCCACGGACCACGTGGTGGTGGTCGGCGCCGGCCTGTCCGGCCTCGCCGCCGCCCTCCACCTGCTCGGAGCGGGGCGCAGGGTGACCGTGGTCGAACGGGACGCGGGCCCCGGAGGCCGTGCCGGAAGGGTGGAACTGGGCGGGTACCAGATCGACACCGGACCCACGGTGCTCACCATGCCGCACCTGGCCGACGAGGCCTTCGCGGCCGTGGGGGACAGCCTCCACCGGAGGGTGGAGCTGATTCCGCTCCACCCGGCCTACCGGGCCCGCTTCGCGGACGGCAGCGGGCTGGACGTCCACACCGACGGTGACGCCATGGAGTCCGAGGTGCGCCGGTTCGCCGGGGCGGCGGAGGCGGCGGGGTACCGAAGGCTGCGGACATGGCTGGAAGGGCTCTACCGGGCGCAGATGCGCCGGTTCATCGACACCAACTTCGACTCCCCCTTCCAGCTCCTGCACCCGGACCTGGCACGTCTGGCCGCCCTGGGGGGCTTCGGCAGGCTCGATCCGCAGATCGGCAGGTTCCTCTCGGACCCGCGGCTGCGCCGGGTGTTCTCCTTCCAGTCGCTCTACGCGGGCGTCGCCCCGGCCCGCGCCCTCGCCGCCTACGCCGTCATCGCCTACATGGACACGGTCGCGGGAGTCTGGTTCCCCAAGGGCGGAATGCACGCCCTCCCGCGCGCCATGGCGGACGCGGCGTCCGACGCCGGATGCCGCTTCCGCTGGTCCGCCGAAGTGAGCGCGCTGGAACGGTCGGCGGGGCGCGTACGCGCCGTCCGGCTGGCGTCGGGCGAACGGATCACCTGCGACGCCGTCGTCCTCACACCGGACCTCCCCGTCGTCCACCGCCTCCTGGGCCGGGAGCCGCGCCGCCCCGTGCCACTGCGCCACGCGCCGTCGGCCGTGGTCCTGCACGCCGGCACGGACCGCACCTGGCCAGGACTCGCGCACCACACACTCTCCTTCGGCGCCGCCTGGGAGGGCACCTTCGACGAACTCACCCGCACCGGCCGCCTGATGAGCGACCCGTCGCTGCTCATCACCCGGCCGACGGCTCACGACCCCTCACTCGCGCCACCGGGCCGGCACCTGCACTACGTCCTGGCACCCTGCCCCAACACCACGACCGGCCCGTCGGCGGTCACCTGGCGCGGTCTGGGACCGCGCTACCGGGACAGTCTCGTGGCCGAGCTGGAGCGCCGCGGACTCGACGGCTTCGAGGCGTCCCTGGACCGGGAACTGCTGGTCACCCCGGTGGACTGGACGGCCCAGGGGCACGCGGCGGGCACCCCGTTCTCCCTCGCGCACACGTTCGCGCAGACCGGCCCCTTCCGGCCCCGCAACCTCGTACGCGGCCACGACAACGTCGTCCTCGCCGGATGCGGGACGACACCGGGAGTGGGCGTTCCGACCGTGCTCGTCAGCGGCAAGCTCGCCGCGGCCCGCATCACAGGCACTCCCCGCGCGACGGGCGTGCGCCGTCGTCCCCCCGTCCTCGAGAGGCAGAGCCGATGACCCGACGAGAACTGGACGCCGCCGGGATCACCGGGCCCGCGCTGCGCGCCGCGTACGCCCGGTGCAGGCAGCTCAACGCCCAGCACGGGCGGACGTACTTCCTGGCCACCCGGCTGCTGCCGGTCGAGCGGCGCCCCGCCGTGCACGCGTTGTACGGCTTCGCCCGGTGGGCCGACGACATCGTGGACGACCTGGACCGCCGGCAGCCCCCGGAGGAACGCGACCGGCTGCTGAGGCTCCTGGAGGACGACCTCGCCCACGGACTGCGCACGGGAGGGGGCGACGAGCCCGTGGTCCGGGCGGTCGCGGACACCGCGGAGCGCTTTGCGATCGACCACGCTCTCTTCGCCGACTTCCTGGCGTCCATGCGCAGCGACCTGACGGTCACCGGCTATCCCACCTACGAGGACCTCCGCGGCTACATGCACGGCTCGGCGGCGGTGATCGGGTTGCAGATGCTGCCCGTGCTCGGGACGGTCGTGGCCCGCGAGGCGGCGGCTCCGCACGCGTCTGCCCTCGGGGTGGCCTTCCAGCTCACCAACTTCCTGAGGGACGTGGGCGAGGACCTGGACCGAGGACGCGTCTACCTGCCGGCGGACCTGCTCGCCGCCCACGGGGTGGAGCGGCACCTGCTGGAGTGGAGCCGGCGCAGCGGGCGCCACGACCCGCGGATCAGGGCCGCGTTCGCCGAGGCCGACGCGATGATCCGCACCGTGTACCGGGAGGCGGAACCTGGCATCGCGATGCTGGAGCCGCGGGTACGGCCCTGCATCCGTACGGCGTTCGTCCTGTACCGGGGGATCCTCGACGCGATCGCCGACGACGGCTACCGGGTGCTGCACCGCCGTGCCGTGGTGCCGCGCAGACGGCGGGCCGTGACCGCCGCCGGAGGGCTCGTACGGATCCTGGGCGCCAGGATGCGCACCGGACCGCCCGTCGCGGCGCCCGACCCGGAAGGGTCCCTTCGATGAGCGGCCGACGGAGAAGGACGGCATGGACACCGCCGCTGCGCGTCCGGCGCGTCCCCCGCTGGGAGGGCCAGGAGCCGACCTGGAGGCGCGCGAGGCCCGCCGTGATCGCCGAAGCCCTGAAGCGGGCCGCCACCCGGCCGTCGGGCAACTGGTACGTCGCCGGGTCCTCCCGGGAGACCGCCGCGCGAGACCGCCCGTACGGCCGGACGATCGCCGGCGTGGAGGTCGTCCTGTGGCGGTCCCAGGACGGCGCGCTGCGCGCGGGCCCGGGGGAGTGCCCCCACCTCGGAGCGCCCCTGCGCGACAGCCGGGTGTCATGCGGGACGCTCCGGTGTCACTGGCACGGACTCGCCCTTGACGGCGGGCCGTTCGCGGGGTGGGAGCCCTTTCCGGTGCACGACGACGGGGTGCTGGTCTGGGTGCGGCTCGACGCCGCCGGGGGCGAACCCCCGCTGGAGCGGCCGGTCGTGCCCGTGCGGCCGGCGCCGCGGGGAGCGGTGGACGCGGTGTTCACGGCGGTGGGGCGGTGCGAACCCGAGGACGTGGTCGCCAACCGGCTCGACCCGTGGCACGGGTCCTGGTTCCATCCGTACGCGTTCGTCGGCCTGGAAGTGGCCGGCACACCCGAGGACGGCGACGGCGACGCGTTCGCCGTCGATGTCTCGTTCAAGGTCGCGGGCCGGCTGGTGGTGCCGGTGCGGGCTGTGTTCACCGCGCCCGAACCGCGCACGGTGGTCATGCGCATCACGGACGGCGAGGGCGCCGGTTCGGTGGTCGAGACCCACGCGACGCCGCTCACCGCGCCCGGAGCGGGGCCCCCGCGGACAGCGGTGGTCGAGGCCGTCGTCGCCTCCTCGGACCGGAGGGGCTTCGCTCTGGCACGCGCCGCGGAGCCGGCCCTGCGGCCCCTGATGCGCCGCACGGCCGGCCGGCTGTGGCGGGACGACCTCGCCTACGCCGAGCGCCGCTGGTCGCTGCGCAGCACCGGGCGCTTCCCCGGCTGAACCCCTCAGCCCCCGGCCAGGCCCGCGAGAGCGCGCAGGGCCCGGGAGCGTCCCGCGCGCGGGACGGTCCAGAGCACCTGCCCCCGGATGCCCCATCCGGCGAGGAGCGCGTTGGCGGCCAGGAAACCCGAGGTCGCCGCGCGCTCCATCAGGGCGACGGGCAGACCCGTGCGGACCAGGTCGCCCGCCAGCACCACGCGCGGATGGGCCGTGCGTACCTCCGGCCGACGGTGGTAGCCGCCCACGGGGAAGACGGGACAGTCGGCACGCCACTCGTGGCGGACGTCGACGACCTGCGCGTCCGCGGTCTCGGGATAGACCTCGTGCAGCCGGTCGAGCATCCTGCGCTGTACCTCTTTCGGCTCCGCTCTCCCGTCGACCGCGTAGGCGTGGAGCTCGACCACCGATCCGCCCGTCCGGGCGGCCCAGCGGGCCGATTCGCCCTCCCAGCGGTCGAGGACGCTGACGTTGTCGAGGCCGTCGTAGCCGCTTGTGCCGAGGAACCCCGGACGGTCCCGGCGCACGGGGCGGTCGAGCCAGAGCCGGGAGACGAGGAACGGGGGCGCGGTGCGCAGGGCCGCGATGTCCGCGCGCCAGGACGCTTCGCCCAGCTCGCCGGAGGCGGCGACGACATGACGCAGGCCGTCCGTGTCGAGGGCGAGGACCACCGCCTGGTGGCGGCCGGCCGCGCCCTCGGTCTCCACGGTCAGGTCACCGCCGGCGGCCGGGCGGACACGCAGGACCGGTGCGCCGGTGCGCATCCGGACGCCGAGCCGCCGCAGATAGCCCTCGAGCGGCTCCCAGAGCGCCTGCGGGAACGGCTCGCCCGGCACGTCGAAGAGGAGGCCCTCGGAAGAACCGAGGAAGTAGATGTGGAACATCAGCAGCAGTTCGGCGGCGGACAGCTCGCGCGGGTCGGCGAAGAAGCTGCGGGAGAACACCTCGAAGGCCAGATGGCGGGCCGCCTCGGGAAAGTTGATCCGGCGCAGGAAGTCCTCCGCACTCACCCCGTCGAACCGCTCGTACACCTCGGGGACCCGGACGTCCAGGAGGGGCAGCGCCTCGCGGGGGTTCATCGCGGCGAGGTCCCGCCAGCCGAACGCGGGGCTGAGGGCGACGAATCCGAGCGCGCTCCACGGCGGGGTCCTGGGCACGCGGGCGAAACTGTCCGCCAGGCCGTTGCGGTGCCTGAGCGGATAGTCCGGCAGCGGGGTGAGCGCGGCGAGGCCGGGGTCCGTACGCCGCAAGAGGCCGCGAAGGTTGTAGTACTGGCGGAAGAAGGCGTGGAAACCGCGGCTCATCGTCGCCCCGGACCCGTCGGCCAGGCCGACCGGCCACCCGGCGAGACGGCCGCCGAGGCTCTCCCCCCGTTCGTACAGGGTGACGCGGACACCGCGTTCGGCCAGCGCGGTCGCCGCCGCGAGCCCGGCGATCCCGCCACCGATCACCGCGGCCGACGGCGCGTCACCGGCGAAGCGCGCACGCCCCGATGCCGGCAGGAGCACCTCCGCCCTGCGGTCGCGTCCGTGCCGGCCGGCATCGGGGCGGAACCCGCCGGACCTCATGACGCCTCGGGCTCTGCCGGCCCCTTGCCGCTCCGGGCGAGGAAGGCGTGGACGATGCCGGTCTGCCAGCCGCCGACGGGAACGGTCCGCACGAACGGGAACCCGGCCCGGGCGATCCGCTCCGCGAACGCGGGTGCCGTGTCGAACGCGAGCACGCTGCGCCACAGGTGGTGGTAGAGCGCGCGGTCACCGGTGAGGGTACCCGCGGGGACGATGACGCCGCGGCAGACCGCGTTCCACAACGCCCGGTGAGCGGGGGAGCCGCTGAGGCTGTACTCGTGGATCAGCAGACGGCCGCCGGGCCGCAGGAGAGCGCCCACCGCCTTGAGGACCTCACCCGGTTCGGCGACGTTGCGGAAGAGGTAGGCGGCGAAGACGGCGTCGTACGAACCGTCGTCGTCGGTGGTGGGAAGATCCTCGGCCGGCCGGTGCACGAAACGGACGTTCGGTGGCCAGCGCTTGGCCCGCGCCCGCTCCAGCATGCCGGCGGAGGCGTCGACCGCGGTGATCCTCGCGTACGGTGCGGCCCGCAGCAGCGCCCGCGTCGACGCTCCCGTACCGCAGCCGAGATCGAGCACCCGCAACCCCCTGCCGCCGCGCGGCAGCCGCAGCCGGTGGGCCGAGCGGAGCAGGTCCGAGCGGTAACCAGGATTCAGCGCCGTGAGCCGGTCGTAGGTGTGCGACGCGTGATCGAAGGCGCGTGCGAGGTCGTGGTCCCGCAGCAGGGTCATCGGTGGCTCTCTTCGGATCGGCCGGTGGCCCGGCGGGCGAGGAAGGGAAGTTCGGCCGCGGTGCGGAGCATCGGCCCCACCGGTGTCCGCAGACCGATGCCGAACTCCTCCCACGGCGTGCTCCCGCCGTCGAGGAAGCGCAGCAGCCGCTCTATGGGGACACGGCGGAACAGGTCGGTGAAGAAGCGCGGGCCGTCCACCCGCCCGGTGTCCAGGGCACGGAGCAGCACGGCGTCCATGGCGAGTGCCCGGCGGCCGTGCGGCGGCGGCACACCCGGGCGGCCCCGGTGCAGCGCAGCCGCGACGGCGCGGCTCTGGCGTTGCACGGCGGCGAAGGTGTATCCCGTGGCCGGACGGGTCGCGCCCCCTGCCGCCCCGATTCGGAAGAGGGTGCGGCCGGTCCGGCGGGGGAAGCGCGCGTCGGTCATGGGGATGACACCTTGTTCGGCCGACTCCACGGTGAAGCGGCCGAGCCGCAGGACGCTCCCGGTGTACTGCCTCAGCGCGCTTTCGTACGCCCCGGTCGTGAGCGGGGCGCGCGAGAACTCGGTGTACTCCACCAGCGCCCGGTCCGGTGCGAGCGGCAGGACGTAACCGAACGCGAGCCCGTGGCGGGGCTGAGGGACGCGGAAGTCCATGAGGTCGGCCACCGCGGGGTCGAAGCGGGGGGCGGCGGTGCGCACGAACCAGCCCCGGAAGTGCTGGAGCAGCAGCGTGCGGTGGGGCGGAGTGCCCCGCAGCGGCCGGGAGTCGAAGACGTGTCCGCCGCGCAGGGTGAGGGGCCGCCCGCCGGGCGTGGTGCAGCGCACCTCCGCGCCGCAGGCCGCTTCACGCACCTCGTGGACGGTGGCACGCACCAGGCGTGCACCGGGGGCCGCTGCCAGACGGGAGTGGACGAGCCGTTCGAAGGGGCCGGAGCGCACCATGCGGTAACGCAGCGGCGCGGGGTCCGACTCGATCACGACGCCGTCGGTCCCGCGTACCCGCAACCGCTGCCAGGACGCGGTGACGGCCTCCTCGAACGGGCCGGTTCCCGCTTCCCAGTAGCACCAGGTGCGCTCCGGCGGGCGCAGCGGCCCGTCGGGGGCCTCGACCAGTGTCACGGCCGTGCCGTTCCGGGCGAGCCAGTGGGCGAGGCAGAGTCCGGCGGCGCCCCCGCCCACGACCACGGCGTCGTCCACCGCCCCCGGGACTCCGCCGTTCACGGCCTGCCCGGCCGCACGCCGACCGGTCACCTCGTCGAGGTCCGCACGGCCGCGCGGTCGGCGAGCACCTCGCGAGCGGCCCTGCCGCCGGACGCCAGCGCACCCTGCACCGATCCGGTCGCCCGGTGGTCCCCGCAGACGTAACGGCCCGGTGCGAAGCGGGTCGTACGGCTCAGGGGCCAAGGGGGCCGCATGGCGGGCAGGGCGCCCTCCACGGTGTAGGCGGCGACCGTCTCCCAGGTGCTCGTGTCCGTGTCGTAGAGCTCCGCGAGCCGTGCGCGGACCGTCCGGTCCCCGCCGGGCGGCCCGGCGCCGAGGACGGACGTCGACACCAGGGCCGTCCCCGGGGGAGCGTAGCCGGGCGCGACCTCGGTGAGGACACAGCTGTTCAGGACGGCGAGCCCGCTGTCGACGACCAGGGTCGGTTCGGTCAGCGGCGACCGTGCTGCCGCGTGGTAGTACGTGGTCACCGTGCGGCTGTCGGGCACAGCCAGCCCCGGCAGCAGACGGGCGGCCGTGACGGCGTCCGTGGCCACCACGACGGACGCGGCCGGCCGCTCACCGCCGTCCGTCAGGAGCACCCCGGCGTCCGTGACCTCCGCGACCGCCGAACCGAGCCTGAGGACGCCCTCCGGGAGCCGGGCGGCCAGCTGGGCCGGCACGGCGCCGATGCCGCGGTCGGGCAGACAGAGCGTGCCGCGCACCATGCTCCGCCAGACCAGGTGCAGGAAGCGCGCGGAGGTCTCCAGCCCTTCCTCCAGGAACACCCCGGACAGGAACGGCCGCAGGAACTCCTCGATCGTCTGCGGGGACAGCCCGGCGCGGACGAGCGCGTCCGACGCCGTGCGGTCGGGCATGCGGCCCAGACGCTTCGCCGGCAGCAGGGCGTCACGGGCGGTGAGTGCGGCGAGGGCGGCGAGATCCCGGGCCGGGAGAACCCGGCCCGGGAGCAGCTGGGCCGCGTCCCCCGGGCACCTGGTGGGGTCGGTGACGCGTACCCGCCCCGACGACGTCCGGGCGATGAGGCCCGGGGTGAAAGGGCGCAGGCGCAGAGCACGCAGGTCGACGCGCTTCTTCACCTGCGGGTAGGAGGTGTTGAAGACCTGGAAGCCACGGTCCAGGAGGAACCCGTCCCGGCGGTCCGTGCGCATCCGGCCGCCCACCCCGTCGGAGGACTCCAGCAGTTCCACGCGGAGGCCTTCGGCGCTGAGGTCGAGTGCGCAGGCCAGTCCCGCGAGGCCGGCGCCCACCACGAGGGCGTCCGGCGGGGATGGGTGCTGTCGGTTCGTCATCCGCGTCCCTCGGCTCGGTCCCGTACGGCTGACGGGCTGTCAACCCGATCACGTTCCGCGGCCCGAAGCCAGCAGCCGCCACGGGGTTCGCCTCTTCGGGTGCCTCGTACGGTCCCCTGCCGTCCCCGTCCGGACGGGTCAGCGCCCGGCGCCCCGCGTGCGCAGGGCGAACGCCCCGGCCACGGCGAGGCAGCCCACGCCGAGCGCCGTGAGCGTGCCGCGCGAGGCGAAGGGCCGGTACCGGCCCGCGGCCATCAGGGACCACCGGGCCTGCACGGACAGGACGCTCCCGGTGCTCTGCAGGGACCCGGCGGACAGCAGGGACATGCCGGAGCCGATCGAGCCCACGGACAGCGACGAACCGACGGAGCCGATGGACAGCGCACTGCCCACCGAACCGACGGACAGCACGGAACCCACGGAGCCGATGGACAGGAGGGAGTCCCGTGACCACAAGGAGTACGAGGAACCCCCGGCCATGGGGGAGGGACGGTGCTTCATGCGGCCATTGTGCCGTGGGAAGACACGCCGCGCGCGGCGTCACACCAGCGGTGCACGGCCGGAGCCGCTCAATCCGTGAGATGCCTCAGCACCGTACGCACCGCCCCGCGCACGGCCTCTCGGGAGGCCTCGTCCGGATCGACCGACTCGAACGTGTGGTGGCCGTCCGGCACGTCCACCACCTCGATCTCCGCTCCGCACGCGTACGCCGCGGCCAGGAACTCCTCCACCGTGGCGGCGATGCCGGCCGTCTCCAGCCCGGCACGCACCAGCACGAGGGGGAGGGACCCCGCCCGGGCGACCGCCTCCACCGGGCTGAAGCGGCTGCCGAGCCGCCCCCAGTTCGGCAACGGCGCCATGACCGGGTAGTTGGCCGCCAGACAGCGCAGCCACGGCGGGGGCCTCCTCAGCCAGTCCGCCGTGAGCAGGCCGCTGCCCGAGAAGAACCACAGGGCGACGCGGTCCGCGTCCACCCGGGGGTCGGCCCGGACCTGTTCCACCGCGGCAGCCAGGTCGGAGGCCGCCTGCGCGTAGTCGTCCACGGAGTGCAGACCGTGGTCGAGGGTCACGCCCACCACCCCGTGGCCTGCGACGAGCCGGGCGTAGCCCGTCAGGATCGGCCAGTCCCGGGGGGTCGGCCGGGCCTCGGCCGGAACCGGACCGCCGTGGACGAAGACCACCGCCGGGCAGGGCCCCTGGGCAGATGGCGGCACGTACAGGTCGACGCGGCCGGTCCGCTCGCGAGGGACCTCGGGGACCTCCAGCAGGAACGGCCGCAGGTGAGCGGGCGGCCGCGCCGCGTCCACGGGAGTCAGCCGCCGGCCCTCGCCCGCCGCGGCCTTCAGCAGCGTCACGGCCAGCTCGGCGGGGCCGGAGAGCATCGGCCAGTGACCTGTGGGCAGTTCGAAGAAGGCCACCCGGGCATCGGCCAGTGCCCTGAGGGTGGGCTCGCCCAGATCCGCACGGGCCTGCACCATGGCGATACTCGCACCGTTGCCGGTGCACAGCACTCCGGTCATGGGCAGCGCGGCTGCCGCACCGGTCAGCCGCAGCGGCCCGAGCAGCGTGCCCAGCGGCTGCGGCGAGGCGAGGGCCGTGAGCCGGTCGAGCGCGGCGTCGGTGAGGCCCGTGGTGCTGCCCAAGCGCCGCCACCTGTCACGTGAAGGGGGCGGCAGGGACGCGCCCGCCCCCCGCGCGGCCTCCATCGTCTCCTCGCGCAGCCCCTGGTCGGCCACCGCCGCCAGGGCCGGGACACCGTCCTGGGGGAGTCCGGAGTCCAGGTAGACGATCCGGGCGATCGACTCCGACCGGCGGTCGGCGGCGCCGAGGGCCGGGTGGATGCCGTAGTCGTGGCCGACCAGCACGATCTCCCCGCCACCTGCCCGGCCCACCGAGTCGATCACCGCGAGGACGTCCGCGATGTGCGTCTCCAGATCGATGTCCGTACCGGCGGGAGGCCGGGTGCCCCCCAATCCGGTCAGGGCCACCGCGTGGACACCGGCCCCCGCCGCGACGAGGCGCGCGGCCGTCTCGTCCCAGACGTGGGGGCCGGTGAACATCCCGGACACCAGGACGAATTCGCTCATGGTCTCTCCTCGGTACGCGTCGTCCGCGGACCGGCGGATACCCGGTCCCTTCGCCGGTACCGTAGGAACTCCCCCTGAGGGAGGTTCAAGTGTTCACGTCCTACGACGGGCTGTGGGGCATCGGCGAGCTTGCCGAGCGCGCTGGGGTGAGTGTCAAGACGGTCCGCTTCTACTCCGACGGCGGCCTCCTGCCCGAAGCGGCCCGCAGCGCCGGCGGGCACCGCAGATACGGCCCGGACTCCCTCGACCGACTGCGGATGATCCGCTCCCTGCGCTCCATGGACCTTCCGGTATCCGCCGTACGCCGCGTCCTCGACGAGGACGAGGGCACGGCCGGGCGTGCGGGCAGTGCCCTGGAGGACGCCGTCGCCGACCAGTTGCGCTCGCTCGGATCCCAACTGCGCGCCCTGCGCTGGAGAGAGGCGGCGCTCCGCTCGGTGCAGGAGTGTCCCCCGGCCGAACGCCCCGGCAGGCTGCGCCTGATCGGCGCGGTGACCGCGCCGCCCGATACGGCCCCCCTGGTCCGCTTCTGGCGTGCCTGGCTGCCGCCGCGGATGCCCGCCCGGGCAGTCACCGCCTTCCTCGAAGTCGCGGTCCCGCAGCCGCCGGAGGACCCTGAACCGGTCCAGGTGCTCGCCTTCGCCCATCTGTGCGTCATGGTGTCAGGCACCTGCGACGGGCCTGCCGAGGCCACCCAGCCTCATGCCCACCGAGCCGCCGGCGCCCGTGAGTCGGCGGTGCTCTACGCGGGTCTGGCCGGGGCGTACGACCTGGCGGCGACCGAGATGCGCCGGGGCAGGGAGCCGTGCACGGGGGAGGCTCTGGACGGCTTCGTGGACGCGTACGCGAGCGCGCGGAGCACCGCGGACACCCCCGGCTTCCGCCGGGCTCTCGCTCGGCAGCTCGCGACCGACCCGCGTATCGACCGTTACTGGGAGCTGACGGCCGAGCTGACCGGCCCCCCGGGTGGCCCGCCCGAACCGACCGCCGGGACGGCGCACGACTGGCTCCGCGCCGCGCTGGACGCCGAGTGGGGAGCCGTGCCGCCCGCCCGGGCCGCGGTCGCTGCCGCACGCCACCGCGAAGGACGGCCGGCGGAGGTGCCTGAGGTCAGGTGATTCGTCCGCCACGGCAGGCGGCGGACAGCGGAGAGCCGACGGGCCGGTGTACCGCCCGTCGGCTCTCCCGTCCAGCGCCCTACCTCACTGCGGGCGTCCCAGCGCCCACCCCGACACATCGGCCAGGCGTCCGCGCCACAGGGGAAGCCGTAGGGAGCCCGTCCCGCCGAAGACCAGTGTGGCGTCTCTGAGATGAATCCAGCGCGGCAGGTGCCCGGCACCCTCCTCGCCGGCTCCCAGCTCCCTGATCCCCTGGTCCACCGTCTCCGGGAACTCCGCGATCAGGTTCGCCCCCTCACCCTCCACCTGGCGGAGGCTCCGCGCCCAGTCGGCCTTCCACGCCTCGTGGCCGATCACGTCTCCGTGGAGAACGCCACCGGACAGAGCGAGTGTGATCGGCAGACTGGAGCGCAGCTCTCTGTCCAGCAGCTGGATCAGCAGCTGGAGCTGCAGATCTGGCACGGGCTCCGTCACCACCGCGGTCGTCTCCGGCCGTGTTTCTACAGACTCGCTCATGGTCCACTCCCTTCACCTGACAAGCGGCAGGTGACAGCCCGTATGCCCCCGGCCGGGGCCGTCACACCCCGGGAGGGCCCGGCGGCGTCGACATGGGCGAGGACGGCCCCCTTGTCCCCCGCACACACGGACGCGGCTGTCACAGCCAGCGCCGGATCGGCAGGACCGCCGCTTCCCGCGCCCGCTGCACGACCGAGCGGCGCTTCCACCGGCTCCCGTCGATCAGGGTGCTCTTCCTCATGTCGTCCTCGAAGTGACCGTCCAGCGTGGCGGTGAACTCCCGGTCCAGCACCGCGAGCATCACTTCCTCGTCGTGTTCGAGCGAGCGGCGGTTGAAGTTCGTCGATCCGATCAGCGAGCCGATCCCGTCCACGGTCAGCACCTTGGTGTGCATCATGGTCGGCTGGTACTGGTAGATCTTCACGCCGCAAGCGGTCAGATCCTCGTAGAAGTTCTGGCCTGCCAGTTGGCACACCCGCTTGTCCGTGTGCGGCCCGGGTAGCAGTATCTCCACCGACACACCCCGGCGGGCGGCGGCGCACAGCACCTCGACGAAGTACGCGTCGGGTGAGAAGTACGCCGTGGTGAGCCGGACCCGCTCCTCCGCGGACTCCAGCACGACGCGGAGCAGGGTCTGCATGTCCTGCCAGCCGAAGCTGGACGATCCGCGCACCACCTGGACGACCGAGTCGCCCTGCCGTGTGGCGTCCACGAACCTGTCGCGGTCGGTGAAGAGCTCGTCGTGGCACTCGGCCCAGTTCTGAGCGAACGCGGCGGCCAGACCGTCCACCGCGGGACCCTGCACCCGCACATGGGTGTCGCGCCACTCGTTCTCGTCACGGGCGTCGCCGCACCACTCCTCGGCGATCCCGACCCCGCCGGTGTACGCGGTCTCCTCGTCGGCGATCAGGACCTTGCGGTGGCAGCGGTGATTCTGCTTGAGCGGTGAGAGGTAGAGCGGCTTCCGGAACCACGCGACCTCCACCCCGGCCTCGTCCATCAGCGCCAGTTGGTCCTTCTCGATCAGCCGGGACCCGAAACCGTCCAGCAGCAGTCGCACCCGTACACCGGCGCGAGCCCGCTCGGCCAGCGCCTCGGCGAACTCGCAGGCGATGTCCCCGCGCCAGTACACGAACGTCATCATGTCCACGGTGTGTTCGGCACCACGGATGGAGTCCAGCATCGCGGGGAAGATCTCGTCCCCGTTGCGGAGCGGGACGAGCTTGTTGCCTTCGGTCGCGGCGATGCCGATCAGACGCTCCAGCCGCCGCCGCAGCCGCTTCGCGCGCTCCTCGTGGAGCGCTTCGTCGGGTCTGTCGTGCGCGGGTCTCTCAACTATGTGGCTGGACAAATCTCTCACCTGGTGACTTGTGGGCGACGGGCATGGCGACCTTACTCTCGTGGCCCTCTACCCCCCGGAGCCGCCGGTATGGCTCGGGCCGGGTCAGGTGGCCGGCGGCTCCCTCCCGGAGACCGTCGCCGACCGCGGGGAACCCGAGCCCCGCGCGGAGGAGCTCCGCGCCTTCCTCCGCCCCTGCCGGACGGCGGCGACTGGCTGTCCACGCCTCCGCACGCGGGCGGGGACCGGACCGGGAGGGTGCCATGAACTCCGTGGACACCGACGGCGCCGGTGAGGCCCTGACGCGAGCGGCGGGTCGAGCCGTCCCGGACGGAAGTGACGTAGAGCACACGGAGTTCGGGGAACTCCCACGCGTCCCGGTCCGACTACTGGACCGGCCGACCACGGTCTGCCCGCCCCTGTCCCGTGCGTGAGGAGACCATTCATGTCCGTCGAGCCAGCGGTCCGCGCTTCCGGCGACGCACGGGAGACCCGAGAGCCCGGACCGCCGGGAACGCCCACCGCATGGGCCGCGCTCCGGCCGCTGGTGCTGCGCCTGCATTTCTACGCCGGCGTGCTGATCGCCCCGTTCCTGCTGGTCGCGGCCATGACGGGACTCCTCTACGCGGGCTCGTACCAGGCCGAGACGATCGTGTACGCGGACGAGCTGCGTGTCCCTGTGGGCGCGAGCGAACTGCCCGTCTCGCGGCAGGTGGAGGCGGCCCGCGAGGCGCATCCCGAGGGGACGGTCAGCGCCGTCAGGCCGTCGCCGGAGGACGGGGCGACGACGCGCGTGCTGCTCTCGGGCGTGCCAGGGGTGAACCCCGATCACACCCTCGCCGTGTTCGTGAACCCGTACAACGGCGAACTCACCGGCTCGCTCGAGCAGTACGGCTCGAGCGGCGCGCTCCCACTGCGCACCTGGATCGACGAGTTCCACCGCGATCTCCACCTCGGCCAGACGGGGCGCCTCTACAGCGAGCTCGCCGCCAGCTGGCTGTGGGTGATAGCCGGAGGCGGCCTCGTGCTGTGGTTCGGACGCCGGAGGGCCCGCCGCAAGGTTCGAGGAGCGACAGGTCGCAGGCGCACGCTCTCCCTCCACGGCACGGTGGGCGTGTGGGCGGCGGCCGGGCTCTTCCTCCTGTCCGCGACGGGCCTCACCTGGTCCACCTACGCAGGTCGGAGCGTGTCCGACCTGCGTGAGGCCGTCGGCCAGACGACGCCGGTCGTCTCCACGGGCATCGAGCCCGGCGGCGAGCACGCCGAGCACTCGCGGCCGGCCGCACCGGACAGCGCACCGGGGGAGGGCGTCGGCCTCGACGCCGTGCTGGAGGCGGCGCGCGCGGAGCGGCTCACGAACCCGGTGGAGATCGTGCCCCCGGCCGACGCCTCCTCCGCGTACGTCGTGCGCCAGATCCAGCGGAGCTGGCCGGAGAAGCAGGACGCGGTCGCCGTCGACCCGGGTACCGGGGAGGTGACGGACGTGGTGCGTTTCGCCGACTACCCGCTGCTCGCCAAGCTGTCCCGCTGGGGTATCGACGCGCACACCGGCGCCCTGTTCGGACTGGCCAACCAGCTCGTGCTCATCGCGCTCACGGCCGCCCTGATCGTGCTGATCGCGCTCGGCTACCGGATGTGGTGGCGGCGTGGCCGCGGTTCCGCGTTCGGCCGCCCGATGCCACGTGGTGCATGGCAGAAGGTACCGCCCCACGTCCTGGTGCCGCTGATGGCCGCGGTCGCGGTCGTGGGGTACTTCGTACCGCTCCTCGGGATTCCGCTGGCCGTGTTCCTGGCCGTGGACATCGTGCTGGGTGAGGTCGCCCACCGGCGCGGACGGCGCACCTGCACCCCCGCGGGCTGACAGGCCGTCCGACGACCGTCCTCAGGGCGTGAGAGCGGATCAGATGTCCGGGGGCCCGCGGCGAGGCACCGCGAGTGAGGGAGCCGGAGGGCGGCCTGCGCCCTCCGGTCATCCCGCGCACCTGCCTGTGCCGGGCCGGCCGTCGGTGCGAGGATGGGCCGCCATGAAGCCAGGCCGGTGTTCCCGGGCAGTGCGGGCCGCGCTCTTCGCGGCCGTGTGCGCGCTGCTCGCGGCGACGGGCCACGCGCTGATGTCGGGAACCCCCGTCTCCGGACGGGCGATGTCCGTGGCGCTCGTCGCGACCGCCGCCGCGGCCTGGGCGCTCGCGGGCCGTGAGAGGGGCCTGCTCGCCGTCACGTCGGCCGCCGTCGTGGCTCAGACGGCGCTCCATACGGGATTCACGCTCGCTCAGTCCCTGACCAGGCCGGCGCCGGGCGCGCGGGAGGTGTCCTACGCCCGCCAGTGGGCCGGGAAGCTGCTCTGCGGAGACGGGGCGGCCACGCTCTCCGACCGGGAGGCGGCCCGTATCGTCACGGACGCCGGCCTGGGCGGCCTCATCTCCCGGCCGCCTCCCGGCGTCTCTCCCGTCGCGTCGGCCGAAGCGGGCAGCCACAGCACCCACACGACGCACGGGACGACCGCGGAGGCCGTCGCGGGGATGGACCCCGCCGCGCACGCCGGCCAGGACATGGCCTTCATGCCGTCTGCGGGAATGCTCGCCGCGCACCTGCTGGCCGCCGTGGTGTGCGGCCTGTGGCTCGCGTACGGGGAACGAGCGCTCTTCCGTGTCCTGGGTACCTTCGCGACACGGCTCTGGACGCCGCTCCAGCTCCTGCTCCGCCTGTCCGCGCCACCACGGCTGCCCCGCCCGTGTGTACGGCGCCGCCGCACCCGTCACGCGCCCGCGCGGCTCCTGCTCGTCCACAGCATCACCTCGCGGGGCCCGCCCACGGGAACGGCTGTCGCCTAGGGTCCTTCGTTCGGACGACGCCGCGTGGGGGTAGCCCCGGACGGAGTCCGGGGGAGTGCGGTGCCGGGGCACGCGAGCCCGGCATGATCCGAACGAGGGCCCTGACGACAGCGGCCTGCCCGAGCACGCGCGGAACGCACCGCGGCGGCTCGGGCATCGGTCCTGCCTTCCGGCAGGCCGTTCCCCCCACCGGCACGCTGCGCGCGTGGCCGGACCCCCACGCGCCCGTAAGGACCTTGTGGCGATGACCCATGCCCCGTACCCACCCGCAGCCAGAACCCCGGAACCCGTCCAGCACGACCCGGCCTCCGACGAGGCGGTCACCCGGCTCGCCTTGGCGGCGCGGGACGGAGACCCCGCCAAGGCGGACCGCTTCGTGCGCGCACTCCACCGTGACGTCTGGCGTTACGTCGCCTACCTCGGCGCGGACCGCCAAGCGGCCGACGACCTCACGCAGGACGTGTTCCTCCGCGCCCTCACCGCCCTGCCCGGATTCGAAGGCCGCTCCTCCGCCCGGACATGGCTCCTCTCCATCGCCCGCCGCACCGTGGCGGACAGCCTCCGGCACGCCGCGTGCCGGCCCAGACTCGCGGACCGGGACGACTGGCAGCGCGCGGCGGAGCAGCACCAGCCCCGCTGCGTCCCCGGCTTCGAGGAAGGAGTCGCCCTCGCCCAACTGCTCTCGGTGATCCCGGCGGAGCGCCGCGAGGCGTTCGTCCTCACCCAGCTTCTCGGGTTTCCGTACGCCGAGGCCGCCGCGGCCATCGGCTGCCCCGTCGGGACCGTACGGTCGCGCGTCGCGCGGGCACGCCGATGTCTGATCGGACTGCTCATGGACGGGGATACGGGAACAGGGGAGCCGGAGCCGCGGCGGGACCGGCCCGGGAGCCCGCACCCCCACGTGAGGCTCGTCCCGGCATGAGCCCGTGACGGGCCGGGGGGTGGCGCCGGACCTGCGCCCCGTCCGGCGCTCCGTCCCCGGGGCGGAGGTCCACCCCGCCCCGGGGACGGAGCGTTGCCGCCCCGTCTCCTCCGCGCCGTTGCCCCGCACGCAGTTCCTGCGGCCCGACGTGGCGGCGGTCAAGGTCCGTCAGGTCTACCGCTCGGCCGAGGGCGAACCGGAATCGGAGGGCGCCCCGCTCTACGTCATGACGAGGCGGGACGACGGGGTCTGGCTGCTCCAGGCCTGCCAGAACACCGAGGTCCGGGCGGTCTGACCCGGCAGGGCGTCAGGGGCGGCACACGCTCGCACCGGTCCGCGACGGCGGAGCCGGCTCGTGCGCCGCCCGGACCGTCGTCGGCGGCCGCTCACTCCCAGCAGAGGCAGAACGGATGACCTGCCGGGTCGGCGTACACGCGGAATCCCCGCTCGCCGTCCCGGTCGTCGAGATCGAGAGGCGTCGCACCGAGTGCCAGCACTTCCTCCTGAGCGCGTTCGATGTCCGTCACGTCGAAGTCCAGGTGCTCCTGTTGGGAATCGTGGTCCCCCCGAGGCCACTCCGGCCGCCTGTGGTCGGGAGCCCGCTGGAAGGCGATGCGTGCGCCGCCCGGGAGGTAGAGGTCGTACCAGTCCTCGTCGTACTTCTTGATCTCACCGCCCAGGACCGCCCGGTAGAAGGCGGCGAGGGACGGGGGATCGGGGCAGTCGAGGGCGACTAGGCGGTAGGTGGCGATGGGCATGTCCGGTCCTCTCCTCGTACGGTTTGCTGCTCGGCCTCGGCCACCGGCCTCTTCCCGCCCCGTCTCCTCCACCGGCTGCGCCGGGCCTGCCCCCTCCACCGCGTTCCCCGGGGCGACGCGTCAAATCATCCCGGGCGGGTGAAGGGCCTGCACGTCGGGCGATGCGGCCCCGGGCCGCGACGGAAGCTAAATTCGGGCCATGAGTTCCATGACCGAGCCCGCAGCTCACCGGCCGAACGGCCGGCTCCTCGCCGTCAGTGATCTCCATGCGGGGATCGCCGACAACCGTCCCATCGTCGAGGGGCTGCGCCCGTCGTCCGACGAGGACTGGCTCATCGTCGCGGGCGACGTGGCGGAGCGGGCGGACGAGGTGGCGAGTGCGCTGGAACTGCTGGCCGGGCGGTTCGCCCACGTGGTGTGGACCCCTGGCAACCACGAGTTGTGGACGGTGGACAGGGATCCCGTACGCCTGCGTGGCCTCGCGCGGTACGAGCACCTCGTCCAGGTGTGCCGTGAGCTGGGTGTGACGACGCCCGAGGACCCGTACCCCCTGTGGCAGGGCGCGGACGGTCCTGTGGCCGTGGCCCCGGTGTTCCTCCTGTACGACTACACCTTCAGGGTTCCGGGGGCGGAGACCAAGGAGGAATCCCTGGCCCGTGCCCACGAGGCGGGCGTCGTGTGCACCGACGAGTACCTGCTGCATCCCGACCCCTACCTCTCCCGGGACGACTGGTGCCGGGCCCGGGTGGCGCTCACCCAGCAGCGCCTGGCCGCACACGACCCGGACATCCCCCTCGTGATCGCCGGGCACTGGCCGCTGCTCCGCGAGCCCACCTCGGTGATGTGGTACCCGGAGTTCGCCCAGTGGTGCGGCACGGAACTCACCGCCGACTGGCACCGCCGTTTCCGTGTCGCGGCCGTCGTCTACGGGCACCTCCACATCCCCCGCACGACCTGGCACGACGGCGTGCGGTTCGAGGAGGTCTCGATCGGCTACCCCCGGGAGTGGCGCAAGCGGGGCCACCCGCGCGGTCTGCTGCGGCAGATCCTCCCGTACGACGGCCGGCAGCCCGCCGACGCTGAGGGCGACGGCTCGTGATCGAACGGCTTCTTCCCGCGAACGTGGCCTGCGCGGACACCTATGAGGCTGACGCTCCGCCGGGCGATCTCTACCCGGAGGAGGCGCTGCTGGTGGCCAACAGCGTGGAACGCCGCCGACAGGAGTTCGCTGCGGCACGTGCGTGCGCCAGACGGGCCATGGCCGCCCTGGGGCTGCCCCCGTCGCCCGTGCTGCGCGGGCACCGTGGCATGCCGCTGTGGCCCGACGGCACGGTCGGGAGCATGACGCACTGTGAGGGCTATCGCGCGGCGGCCCTTGCCAGAACGTCCGGCATACGCGCGGTGGGCATTGACGCCGAGCCGCACGAACCGCTTCCGTCCGAGGTGTGGGAGATGATCGCGCTGCCGTCGGAACGGGAGCGACTGTCCGAGAGGACCGACGAGAAGGCCGTCCATTGGGACCGGCTGTTGTTCAGCGCCAAGGAGAGCGTCTTCAAGACCTGGTTCCCGCTCACCCGGATCGAACTCGACTTCGACGAGGCGGACATCAGCTTCCGTCGGAGTCCGGGACCCGCCGTCGAAGGCACGTTCCGCGCGGATCTCTCTCTGACCGTGCCTGGGATGCCGCAGTCGTACGAGGGCAGATGGCTGGTCGACGGCGGCTTCGCGGTGACCGCGATCGCGCTTCCCGTCCCATCCGCTCCGTGACTCCTTCCCGGAGCGGGTGCCCTCGGGCGCTGACCGCGGTCTCGCGAGCCCGAATGCGAGTAGCGTTGATACGGCCAATGGGTAGCATCGATACTCCTATGGTGTTAGCGTTGCTCTCCAGGGTTCGTGGAACCGATGGCATTCTTCTTGCGACTGGAGCGACGTCATGACCGAACAGCGCGCCGACACCCCCGCCCGCAGGGTCGCTCTCGTGACCGGGGGGTCGCGAGGCATCGGCCGCGGGAGTGCCGAACGGCTGGCGGCGGACGGGTTCGCGGTCGTCGTCAACTACGCGGGGAACAAGGCGGAGGCCGAAGCGGCGGTGGCGGCGGTCGTCGCGGCGGGCGGCGAGGCCGTGGCGCACCAGGCGGACGTCGCGGACGAGGTGGCGGTCGCCGCTCTCTTCGACGCCGCCGAAGAGGCCTTCGGCGGCGTGGACGTGATCGTCCATGCCGCGGGCGTCATGTCGCTCGCCCCGCTGGTCGACCTCGATCTGGACGCGCTGGACCGGATGTACCGCACCAATGTCCGCGGCACCTTCGTCGTCGGCCAGCAGGCGGCCCGCCGTCTGCGCGGCGGCGGGGCGATCATCAACTTCTCCAGCTCGGTGCTGGGGCTGGCCATCCCCGGATACACGGCGTACGCCGCGACCAAGGGGGCCGTCGAGGCGATGACGCTGATCCTCGCCCGTGAGCTCCGCGGCCGCGACATCACGGTCAACGCCGTGGCCCCCGGGCCTACCGCCACCGCCCTGTTCCTGGACGGCAAGGACGAGGAGACCGTCGCGAAGCTGGCCGCGCAGCCGCCCCTCGAGCGGCTCGGCGCTCCCGACGACATCGCGGAGGTCGTCGCCTTCCTCGCCGGCCCGGCCCGCTGGGTCAACGGTCAGGTCTTGCGTGCCAACGGCGGCATCGTCTGACAGGGACTGCTCGCGGCCCGGGCCCACCCCGGTCCGCCGTCCTGATGAGGAGTACGAGCCATGCCCCCGGTCGCCGTGAAGTACGTGACCCGCATGCCGCGAGGAGCGTCCCGCGTGGCCGGCGGCCCCCACGGCCACTGTCCGCACCACCCTGCACGGCACTTGATAGCGTCCGTCCGGTGAGCAGTACACGAGCACGCATCCTCGACGTCGCGGCCCGGCTGGTCGCGGAGTCCCCTGACGGGGACATCTCCACGCGTGCCGTGTGTGAGGCCGCGCAGGTCGGAGCACCGGCGCTCTACCGGCACTTCGGGGACAAGGAAGGGCTGCTGGCGGCCGTCGTCGACCATGGTTTCGACGCCTACCTGGCGACCAAGAGGGAGCGTGGCCGGACCACGGACCCCGTCGAGGATCTCCGCAACGGATGGGACAGCCACATCGACTTCGCCCTCCGTAACCCGAATCTGTACCGCTTGATGAATTCCCCTGCGATGAGGACCCCGCCGGCGGCCGCCTTCGAGTCGCACCGCATCCTGACGCGTGACCTGGAGCGGGCGGCCGAGCAGGGGAGGCTGCGCGTCACGCCCGAGCTGGCCGCTCAGATGATCATGTCGGCCACGACCGGCGTCGCGTTGATGCTGGTCTCTCGCCCCGCGACCTTCTCGGACGCCGGGGTGTCCGCGCGGGTGCGCGACGCGGTGCACGCCGCCGTCTTCACGCCGGACGCGCACGCCGGTGAGGAACAGGACGTCGAAGTCCCCTCCGCGGCGGCCCGACTGGGTGCCCTGCTGCGCCGGTCGCACGGCTCCGGCCTGAGCACGGCCGAGTCGGCGCTGATGACGGAGTGGCTGGACCGGGTGTCGAACGCGGAGCGCTGACCGGCCGCAGCCGGCGC
Organism: Streptomyces sp. NPDC102402; assembly: GCF_044765765.1. Lineage (NCBI taxonomy): Bacteria > Bacillati > Actinomycetota > Actinomycetes > Kitasatosporales > Streptomycetaceae > Streptomyces > Streptomyces sp. NPDC102402. The sequence continues at coordinate 55,927 of NZ_JBIWKR010000015.1, read as the reverse complement.
CGGGGAGCGGTGCCTTCGCACCGCTCCCCGGCCCCGTCGCGCGAGGGTCTCACCCCCGGTCCTGCCGGCCGTGCTCGGCAGACCCGGGCTCGAGATCCCCGGCCATCGCACGGGCCAGGCGCAGATGAGGAGCCGCCTCCGCACTCCGGCCCTGGCGTTCGAGGGTGCGCCCGAGCATCAGCCGTGCGTAGTCCTCGACGGGATCGAGCTCCAGCACCTCCCGCAGCTCCGCCTCCGCCTTGGCGAGCCGGGCCGAGTGGTAGTAGGCGCGCGCCAGCAGCAGTCGCGGCGCCACCTGCTCCGGCACCTCCTGGACCAGTCCGCCCAGGATCCGGGCAGCGGTCTGGTACTCCTTCGCCTCGAAGAACAGCTGCGCCCGGTCCCAGCGGTCGGCCGGTGTGCCGAACTCGTAGTAGGTGTCGTCCACTTCTCCTCCTCGGCCGGAATGCTTCCAGGTCCGTCAACACGCCGAGGTAGTTAAACATTCCACTAAATTTTGGGCGTGGACGACCGGCGCTCACAGACCGCACGGGAATAGGTTGTGCGCCATGAGCAATCTCGATCGCCAGGCCTCCCCCTCCGTCTGCGGGGGGCGTGGCTTCGTCGTCGCCGAACCGGTACGAGAACTCCTCACTCCGCGCCACGTCCGGCTCGGCGAGTCCACCGAGGTACGCAGACTGCTGCCCAACCTGGGCCGCCGCATGGTCGGCGCCTGGGCGTTCGTGGACCACTACGGCCCGGACGACATCGCGGACGAGCCGGGGATGCAGGTGCCGCCGCACCCCCACATGGGCCTGCAGACGGTCAGCTGGCTGCACGACGGAGAGGTCCTGCACCGCGACAGCCTGGGGAGTCTCCAGCGGATCCTCCCGCGCGAACTGGGGCTGATGACCTCCGGGAGGGCCATCAGCCACTCCGAGGAGAGCCCGAAGCCGCATGGGAGGTTCCTGCACGGGGCCCAGCTCTGGGTGGCACTGCCCGACGCCCACCGGCATGTCGAGCCGCACTTCCAGCATCACGCCGACCTGCCCACCGTCACGGCGCCAGGCCTCACCGCGACCGTCATCCTGGGTGAACTCGACGGTGCCGTGTCACCCGGCACGGCCTACACGCCGATCGTCGGAGCCGACCTGGCCCTCACGGACGGCGCCGAGGCCCGCCTGCCGCTGGATCCCGACTTCGAGTACGCCGTGCTCTCGATGTCCGGCGAGGCCGAGGTCGACGGCGTCCCCGTCCTGCCCGGCTCGATGCTCTACCTCGGCTGCGGCCGAACCGAACTGCCACTGCGCGCGGTCTCCGACGCCGGGCTGATGCTTCTCGGCGGTGAGCCGTTCGAGGAGGAGGTCGTCATGTGGTGGAACTTCATCGCTAGATCCCACGACGATATCAGCAGGGCGCGCGAGGACTGGGTGAAGGGGGTGAGGTTTGGGGATGTGAACGGGTATGCAGGGGCGCGGCTCTCCGCTCCGGAGCTACCGCCGGGGCCCTTGAAGCCGCGGGGTCGTACTCGCTGAGCAGGGCCTTATGGGGATCCAGAGGTCAGCGGAAGTGGGGCGTGGACCGCACCTGACTGTCAGGTGTGAATTGCTGCTGCAAGTTTGCTCTGCGATACCGTCCGGGGCTGGCTTCCAGGCGGAGGTGTCGCCATGTGTGGGCAGGCCTAGCCGGACCAATGCTGACCCAATGCTGACTTTGCTGATGGGTAGTCAGCTAACTGTTATTCGTCCAGGCGTGCGCTCGACCCCACACCGAACAGTCCTGGAGCGGCAGACTTGTCGGGGCAATGAGCTGTGGCCGCCCGGCTTCCTGCGCTCTGCCAGGGAGCCAGGCCGGAACCAGGTTGAGGCCGAGGTTCGTTTGAAGGGATCCCACAAATTGACTTGGCTGTGGCAGAGGGGACGTCGGCGTGTGGACCGCGCGCTCGTTCGCGCCGTCCAACCTGCGTCGTGGGGTTGTCGCCTCCCTACCCCCTGAACAACTGCCTCGGCCGGTTCGGTTCGGAGGATACGGGCGGGATGGCAGCCCCGGGAGCCTTACCGCTTGTGACCGTTGCTGTGTCCGTTGGGGTGCAGGACTACCTTGGTCCAGCCCTCGTCGCGGGCGTCGAAGTGCTTGTAGGCGGTGGGGGCTTCGTCGAGGCCGAGTTCGTGGGAGACGATGAAGCTCGGCTTTGCCTTGTCGCCGGCGATGAGGTCGCGCACCGCCCGGTTGTACCTCTTCACGGGTGCTTGTCCGGTCCCCATGTGCTGGCCCTTGAACCACATCATGCCGAAGTCGATGGGGACCTTGCCCTGTGCCTCCAGCTTCCCTTGGGCTTTTTCGCCGCCGGGGTCCTCGGGCAGGAACACGCCCACGACGCCGAGGTCGCCGGTGAACCTGACGGAGTCGATCAGGCCGTTAAGTGTGAGGCCGGCGTCCTCGTGTCCCTGGGGGTCGTGTGCCTGGTAGCCGGCGCATTCGCAGCCGTTGTCGGCGCCCAGGCCGAGGGTGGCTTCCTTGACGACTTCTGCCGGATCCTGCTCGGCGGTGTTGATGGGGATGGCGCCGATCTCCTCCGCCTTGCGCAGCCGGTCGGGCTGGTGGTCGGCGACCCAGACGCGTCCTGCGCCCTTGATGAGGGCGGAGTAGGCCGCCATCAGGCCGACCGGGCCGGCTCCGAAGACGACGGTCTGGTCGCCTGGTTTGACGTGGGCCATCTCGGCGAATCCGTAGGCGGCTCCGGCGAGGGCCGGTTCGGGCTGCATGGTCAGGCAGTAGTTCGTCAGGCCCCGTTCGCACTGCTTGCAGAAGCCGCAGGCGATGTTGAAGGGCAGGACCACGTACTCGCCGACCTGGACCTTGCTCACGGCCGATCCGACCTCGACGACCTGGCCCATGTTCTCGTGGCCCAGGGTGCGACCGGACTCGAACGAGGTGCGCCCCTCGTACATGTGCAGGTCCGAGCCGCAGATGTTGGTGGCGGTGATTTTGACGATGATGTCGCAGGGGTGCTCGATCTTCGCGTCCGGCACGTCCTTCACCGTGACCGTACGCGGGCTCTCATATACCGCTGCTTTCATGATCGCTTCTTTCGGCGCCGCGGCATGACCGCAGCGCGGCTGCGATGGAGGCGCAGCACGCAGCCCGACTCTCGCGCGGTGGTACGACGGAGTCTTCGGCTCCGGCACGCCTCGGCGGGCCGCCCACCCGGTTCAGGTGCGCGGTGGCACCACGGCCGGACCGCCAGTAGGAGCCCAGGCGGCCCTAGCATGCACATTTTGCCCATATCCATAGAAACCCTTGCTAAACGACTGTGCGTCGGCCGGGCAACGCGGGGGATTCTATGGATCCAGGCGGCCGTCGAGCGGCGGCACGTCTCCGGTTCAAATCACCTGCTACGCGTCGTGGTCGTCCTGGAGCATCTGGCGGCGTTCCTGTTCGCGCTTGGAGTATGCGGATGCCCGGATCGCTTCGTCGCTCTCCAGGCCCGAACCCAATGCGCCTCCCACGGTGGCCGTCGAATGACGCCGTCGCACGCCAAGACCTGGTCGCAGCGCGGGCGGACCCCGGTGGAGCGGGTCCGCGGCCACTCACGCAGACGGATATCGATCGCCGCGCTGACCTGCTACAAACCCGGCCACCGATCCCGGCTGATCTACCGGCCGCGACGGGACGACGGCCGGCGCGACGGGCGCAAGAGCTTCTCCTGGCGCGACTACCGGGACCTTCTGACCGCAGCCCACCAACAGCTCGGCGGCCCAATCGTCCTCATCTGGGACAACCTCAACGTCCACAAAGCCGCGGACTCCGGGAGTTCGCCGCATCCCGCGACTGGCTGACCATCCACTACCTGCCTGCATAAGCACCCGACCTCAGCCCCGTCGAAGGCATCTGGTCCCTGCTACGTCGCGGCTGGCTCTCCAACGTCGCCTTCTCCACGCCAGAACACCTCATCCGCACCCTCCGGAGCGGCCTACGGCACATCCAGTACCGCAGCAACCTCATCGACGGCTGCCTCACCGAGACCGGCCTGACCATCAAATCCGCATGACGACACCACGAGTTAAACCTCAGTAGGTCTTGACGGGCAGGGCCTTAACGCCGTACGCCATGTGGTGCTGCTTTGCTACCGCTCTCAACGTCAGCATTGTGCGTAGAAACCGGTGATCGCACACAGCGCGTGCCTACCAATGGCTCCCCAGCCGACCGCTCCAGCAGAGTCCGCCACCTTTCGGCTAATCGCAGACCGATGAGGCTGCCTTTTACGCGAAGAGCCTGCGGAGACCTTTGGCGGAGCAGCGGGGGAGTAGCGCTGTGTCACGGCGTGCGAAGCGGGTCCGGGTCGTAACCATGAGCCGTGGACCACCACTGCACTCACTGTGCTGCGCGCGCCTACTTGGGCATCAGGACCGTATCGATGAGCTCTACCGTGGCGTTGGCAGTGGGGATGCCACCGCAGACGATCTTCGCGGAGTCGTTCACGGTGAAGGAGTCGCCGGATCCCGAGGTGGTGAGTTTGCTGCCCTCCAGAGTCGTGAAGTCCCCCTTCGCGAGATCCTTCTGAGTGACGTCTTGGTCCACGACGTGATACTTGAGGACCTTCGCCAGCTGAGCCTTATCGGCGAGCAGTGCGTCCAGGTCTGCCTTCGGGATCTTCTCGAACGCCGCGTTGGTCGGAGCGAACACCGTGATGTCCTTGGCGTTGTTCAATGTGTCGCCCAGGCCCGCAGCCTTTACTGCAGCGGCGAGCGTCTTCAGCTCCGGGTTGTTGGCGGCTGCGGTCGCCACCGGGGTACTCGCCATGTCACTGAGGCTGCCCTTCCCTTCCTGCGGAAGGGAGGAACAGCCAGGTCCGAACGGTTGTGTGCCGGTGTCGGCGGACGCGACCGGAGCAGCGATCCCGATCGCGACAGGAAGTACGGCAGCCGCTGCAGCAGTAGCTAGCGTGCGACGGATGTGGGTGACATGCATGAGATCTCTCCTCCTCGAAGAGGTCTGGCTACACGGATGGAAGATGCCGCAGACTCACAGAGTCAGAATTGGCTTTGCGCGCGTCTTCCTGAAGGAACCTTCGAGGGTCCGCTGGAACCCAGCCCCTTTAGCGTCACATGAATTCCCCCTCACCGCGCAGGAAGCACGTGGCCAGCAGCACCACAGTCTGACCGCGAGGCGTAATCGATCGACGGCATACGGTTCCGATGGGCCCTGGAGCAAGGCCAGCGACCCAAGACAGCCGACGAGATCCTCAACTCTCTCGCCTACTACCTCGCCAAGGTCGGAACCACCGGCCAGAAAACCGAGCACAACTAACCCTCAGGATTTCTGGCGCATCACACTAGCCGCAGGAAGACGACGGCAACGGAACAAGCGCTCTGTTCCAGTACATCCGTGCACGGAAGGCGGCCTTCTTGGAGCCGGTTCATTCTGCTCCAACACGTGCGGGCGATCTCGTCGCTGTCACTGCGCCATCTGGCTTCCACCGAAGGCGCCTCTACGAATGCTGTGGTGCTATGACACCGATTGCCAGGCAAAGGGAGAGATGATCGTGATCGTCAAGTCGCTTAACGCTAGTGGTCTGCGCAGCGAACACTGCTACACCGCAGGCTTCGCGTCCATCGCTGCTTCGTACGTTGCCTGGGCGGTGTCCGAGCAGGCCGAGAGCGCCGGAGTGGACCGTGCTGACCGATGGGGGATCTTCGTGGGCCATTGGGCCCCCACCTTCTTCGCCCTGGGTCTCGCTCTGGCCAACTACGAGCGCGATTGAACTGCCGTGCGGCGAGCCCAGTCGCCGCTCGCCGCACCACGAAGGACGTCCACAGTGCCGTTACGGCCGTAAGGGATGACCCTGGAGCGATGGCAGAAGCCCCTGTACCCCCTGAAGAGACGCCTCCAGTCGAGGGCTCGACTGCTGAGGCTCATGAAGAACGCCCGGATGGGGGGCTTCAAGAGCATCCCCATATCTGGCTATGGTTGATCGCGCTGGGCGCCGTACTGGTCGCAGGCTTTTTCGTCGCACGAATGGTCGCGTTGCAATAAAGCCCGAGCGCCCGCCTTAGCAGGAGACCAACGGGTGCGCGGAAAGGTGGGGGAGTCCAGAACGACCCTGTTCGGCCGCGGTGCGCGTGTACCCCGACTACTCCCGGATCTATCAGCACTTCCTCGACCTCCCCGACGAGTTCGCCGCCGCGCCCGCGCCTGGTTCAACTGCCCCACCGCGACCTGGGCCCTGTCACCCGCTACCTGGGGACCGACGTACTCTCGGAGCACCTGCTGCGGCAGGCCCCCGCCCGATCCCGCCGACGACACGGCGTCGAGGAGTTGAAGTCCAAGGTTGTGGCAGACCGGCCTGCCGGTCTGCCACAACCGCGGCAGGCCGAACGTCGCTCCCGGCCGCCGCGAAACGCGTTCGGGCCGCCGGCCAATCCGCCGGACGCGGCCGGGTCAGTAGAGACCTGCGCGCCGGGCGACGTCCTCGCCGTGCTGCATCCGGCGGCGCGCGTCGTCGCCGAGGGCGGTGATGACGCCGGCGACGACGGTCTCGAGGACGGCGAGGGTGGGGACGAGGCTGTCGTAGGGGGAGGGTGCCGCGACCCGGCTCGGCAGGACGACCTCGGCGTGCGGCGCGGCGGGCGAGAGCCAGGTGTCAGTGAACAGGATGACCTTGCCGCCGTGTTCTTGGACGAGGGCGGCGACGGTGGTCGCGTCGGCCTCGTAGCGGCGGTAGTCGAAGACGACGAAGACGTCCCGCCGGGCCAACGCGGCGAGGATGGCGGTGCGTTCGACGTCGCGATCCGGCAGAAACCGTACGTCGTCGCGGAGTTGCATCAGGTGTAGACCGAGGTATTGGGCGAGGAGGTGCGTGAAGCGCCCGCCGACCAGCGTGATGCGGCGCTTGCGGTCTGCGAGGAGCCGGACAGCGTGCTCGAAGTCGTGCGGCGGGAGTTCGGCGAGGGTCGCGGTGAGCGCACCGGTGAAAACCTCGCTGCCGTGGCGCAGGAGGGCGGAGTCCTGGTCGTCGCCGTCCCCGCTCGTCTTCTCGGCGCGCGCGTACCCGGTCGTCTCGTACAGCGACAGCGGAGAGGCGTTGCGCGCGTCGAGTTCGTCGCGCAGGGCGGCCTGGAAGTCGGGGAAGCCCCGGTAGCCGAGCCGGTTCACGAACCGGATCACCGTCGGCGCGCTGACGACGGCCCGCTTGGCGAGCACCGCGACGGTCTCGAACCCGGCCGCCGGATAGCCCGCCAGAAGCACTCGCGCGACCTTGCGCTCGGCCGGGCTCAGCTCGCCCAGCTTCTGCCGGATGTCGTCGGCGAGCGCGCCAGAGGCCATGGTGTTCGATCCCTTCGGGGTGTGCGGGCTGTCCGGCGAGCCTACTGGCGTGGAGCGTCCGCGGACGACGCCCGGCCTGCCCCGGCCACGGGGTAGGCCGGGCGGGCAGGAGTCGGTGCCGGGTGTATGGGCGGCATCGAGCGGGGCGGAGCTGGCGGTCCGGCGCCGCCCCGCCCGGTTGGCCGGCCCCCTACCGCCCGGGGCTGTCGGCGCGGCTACTCGGAGGTGATCCGGATGCCGAGACCGGTCAGGGTCTGCGGTGCGGCGGCGTCCTTGCCCCAGGCGACGAAGCCGGGCGCCTTGTCGAACGTGACCGTGAACCGCGGCCCGTCCTCGTACGTCGTCGCCGCGGCGGTGCGCTGAGCGCGGGTCGCGGCCAGGGCGCGGGCGGTGTCCAGGAAGGAGTACGGGACGCCGTCGGGGTTGCCGACGGAGTAGAAGACGTCGCCGTTCACGGGCACCGGCGCGGTCGACCGGGGCAGGAGCGGCCGCTTGCCCGGGGCGGGCAGGGTAAGCCACGTCCGGGGAGCGTAGCGGTCGCCGTCGGTGAGGTAGCTGTAGCGCACACCGCTCACGGACCAGGCCCCGGCTTCGGTCCCTTCGATTCCTCGCGCCCTCCGCAGGTCGAGCACGGCGACGCCGCGCGGGCCGAGCACCCGCACCCGCTCGCGCGTGCTGCCCGGGTGCTCTATGACGAGAGCGGTGTTCTCCTCCAGTGCGTACACCCGGTCGTTCCCGGTGTCCGCGGCCAGCCGTATCGCCCGCCCCTCCCGGCCGTACGCCCCGGTGTGCGTGTCGATCAGCCCCGACCGCAGGAACCCGAACCCGCCCTCTGGCTCGTACCCGAGCACGGTCGGCTCATCGAAGTACCCCGGGCTGCTGCCGTCCCGCAGCCCCTCGTACGACTCGCCGCCCGTCACCATGTCCTTGCCGGCCGCGATCTGCGCGCCCGCGCTCGACCCGGAGACGACCGCGCCCGCCCGGAGTTTGGCGCGGATCGCCGCGAGTACCTTGGTGTCCTTGTGCGCGGGGCCGTTCAGCAGCGTCATCAGGTAACGCGACTGGTCACCGCCGCCGAAGAAGAACCCGCTCATCGAGTTCACCTGCCGGACGACGGCGGCGTCGTCCGCGTTCGCTACGTGGTCCAGATCGATCGGGATCCACTGCGCGTCCGCCGCGCCGTGCGACTTGAACAGGCCGGCGTAGTACGCCCCGTTGCATTTGGAGTTGGAGCACAGTTCGGGGTCCGCGGCGTCCGGGTCTTGGCTCTCCGGCACGGATGCGGCCGTGATCACGCCGATCCGGGCGGTCGCGCCGCCGGCGCGATTGATGATCTCGCCGTAGACCTGCTTGTTGTCGTCCTTCAGGCCGCCGCCGACGAGGACGAGGGAGCCGTCGTGTCCGTTGCCGCCGTCGGCGGCGGCCGTGGGGGCGGTCACCAGGGTGAGGAGGAGGGCGGTGGCGCAGGCGGTGAGGGTGGAGCTGGTCATCAGAACCTCCTGGTTGGGGAAACAGCTCGACCTGCACTCGAGGTCGAGGGCGAGCCCACAAGGGCTTCACCGGGCCGGCGAGAAGTGGCGTTCCTCAGCCCGGTGGGGGGTGCCCCCTGCTCGAGCGAAGCCGAGAGCGGGGGAGTTTGAGGCCACCGGGCGGAGCCGCGAATCCCCGTTGCGCGGGGCGGGCGGGACGTTAGGGCTGCAAGCGTCGCTGTGCGCTCGGCACGTCGGGCTGTGCCCACCCGTTCCGCCCTGCGGACGATTGCCCCCAGCCAGGGGGAGCCCGCGTGCCGCGTGAGCTGGCCTGGCCGCAGACAGGTCAGTCGGTGTGGGTGGTGCCGAGGGAGGCGACTAGGCCGGCGAGGAGAGCGACCCGCGCCGGGACCGTGGTCACGTCGAGCCACTCCTCGGGAGTGTGGTCCGCGCCTCCGACGGGCCCGAGCCCGTCGAGGACGGGCACACCGACCCCGGCGATGATGTTCGCGTCACCGACACCCCCTGTCGCCGCCGCACCGAACGACAGTTCCCACTGCGCCCCGACCGAACGTGCTTGGGCGAGCAGCCCACGCACCGCACCCGTCGCCTCCATCGGCGGACACAGATCGACCTGCCGCACCTCGACGGACGTCCCAGCGACCACCGGCACCGCCGCTGCCGACTCGATCGCGGCGCGGGCCCAGGACATCCCCTCCGCGGTCGCCGACCGCACCTCGACCTGCAACTCCGCTGCCGGACAGACGATGTTGGTGCGCTCGCCAGCCCGGACGACCCCGACGTTGACGGTGACATCCGGCCAACGCCCGTTCAGCGCCTGCAACTCGACGACGAGGTGCGCCGCGGCCAGCGCCGCGTTCGCCCCCCGCTCCGGCTCGATCCCGGAGTGCGCGGCTCGCCCGGTCACGGTGAGCAGGAAGTCCGCGACCCCCTTGCGCGCTACGACGAGATCCCCGTTCTCCCGCGCGCACTCCAGCGCCAGCGCACAGTCCACGCCCCGCGCCACCCGCTCGGTGACCGCCCGGGAAGACGGCGAGCCGATCTCCTCGTCGGGCGTGGCGAGCAGGACGAGTTCGGCGTACTCCGTGACCCCCTTCGCAGCGAGGATCTCCAGCGCGGTGATTCCGGCGAGCAGTCCACCCTTGTCGTCGCTGACGCCGGGCCCGTGGGCGAACCGACCGCGCCGCGAGAACGGCCGCGCGGCGGCGGTCCCGTCGGGGAAGACGGTGTCCATGTGGGCGGCGAGCAGCACCCGCCGCCCCCCGTCCTCGGGGGCGAGCGAGCCGCGCCGGCGCGCGACGAGGACGTCCCCCGCGTCCGGTCCGCCCCGCACCCGCTCCACCTCGAACCCGGCCCCCGCCAACCGTCGGGCCGTCCAGTCCGCGACCCGGTTCACCCCGGCCGGGCTGTACGACCCGGAGTCGATAGCGACCAGCTCCGCCAGAGAGGACAGGTACCCCTCCAGGCGCGACTCCGCGTCCGCAAGGAGCCGACCCGTGCGGGCCCCCTGCCGCGAGGGCGCGGTCACAGCACCTTGGAGAGGAACGCGCGGGTGCGCTCCTGCTCTGGTTCGACCAGGATCCGGCGGGGGTCGCCCGCCTCGACGACCACGCCGTCGTCCATGAATACCGCGGTGTCGCCGACCTCGCGGGCGAAGCCGATCTCGTGGGTGACGACGACCATGGTCATGCCGTTGGCCGCCAACTGCCTCATGACGTCCAGGACGTCACCGACCAGCTCGGGGTCGAGCGCGGACGTCGGCTCGTCGAAGAGCATCAGCTTGGGCTTCATCGCGAGGGCCCGGGCGATCGCGACCCGCTGCTGCTGGCCGCCGGAGAGCTGGGCGGGGTAGTGCCCGGCCCGGTCCCCGAGGCCGACCTGGTCCAGGAGTCGGCGGGCGTCCTCCCGCGCGGTGGCCGTAGAAGCGCCGCCGACGCGGACGGGCGCCTCCATGATGTTGCGCTCGGCGGTCAGGTGCGGGAAGAGGTTGAACCGCTGGAACACCATGCCGATGTCACGGCGATGGGCCGCGATCTCCTTCTCCCGCAGCTCGTGCAGCCTGTCGCCGCGCCGCCGGTAGCCGACGAGGTCGCCGTCGACGGCGAGCTTGCCGCCGTCGATCTTCTCGAGGTGGTTGATGCAGCGCAGGAAGGTCGACTTGCCCGACCCGGAGGGGCCCAGCAGGCAGCAGACCTCGCCACGTTCGACGGTCAGGTCGATGCCCTTGAGGACCTCGAGCTTCCCGAAGTGCTTGCGCACGCCTTGGGCGTGCACCATGGGCGCGCTCAACGCATTGTCTCCTTCGCGTTCTTCGGACGCCCACCGACGAGCCGCGCCCTACCGAGCAACCGCCCGAGCGCTGTGGCCCGTTCCGTCCGCCCCGTGCCCCGTCCGTACCGTCGCTCCAGCCACGCCTGCGGAACGCTCAGCAGGCTGACCAGGGCCAGGTACCAGAGAGACGCGACGACGAGCATCGGGATGACCTGGTAGTTCTGCGCGTACACGTCCTGGATGTTGGACATCAGGTCGTGCGCGGCGATGACCGAGACCAGCGCGGTCATCTTGAGCATGTTGATTGTCTCGTTGCCCATCGGCGGGATGATGACCCGCATCGCCTGCGGCAGCACGATCCGGCGCATGGTCAGCGCCGGCCGCATGCCGAGCGAGTGGGCGGCCTCGGTCTGGCCGACGTCGACGGACTGGATGCCGGCCCGGACAATCTCCGACGCGTACGCCGCCTCGTTGAGGCCGAGGGCGAGCAGGGCGGCGACCGTCGGGGTGAGCAGGTCGTTGGTGTCGGCCTGCACGAACGTGATGTCCGTGAACGGGACGCCGATCTTCACGTGCTGGTACAGCGCCCCCGCGTACCCCCAGAAGATGATCTGGACGAGCAGCGGGGTGCCGCGGAACACCCACACGAACAGCGACGACATGCTGAGCAGCACCGGGTTCGACGACAGCCGCATGACCGCGACGAGGGTGCCGAGGGAGAGCCCCAGGGCCATCGAGGCGACGGTCAGCCAGAGGGTGGTGGCGAGCCCGTCGAATATCAGGTCGGCGAAGAGGTAGTTGCCGACGACGTCCCATCGCAGGTTGGCGTTGGTGGCGAGCGAGCCGACGAGTCCGGCCAGCGAGAGCAGCGCGGCGCCCGCAGCGATCCAGCGGCCCCAGTGGCGTACGGGGACGACGGTCAGGTCCTCGTCGGCCGTCGTCCGCGGCACGGTGTCGAGTGTGGTGGTCATCTCTAGTCGACCGCCGCGTTCCTGGTGGCTTCCTTGACCGCGATGGAGCCGACGCCGTACTTGTCGAAGATCTTGGCTGCGGTGCCGTCGTCGATGAGCGACTGGAGGGCCTTCTGGATCCCGTCGGTCAGCTCGGGGAGCTTCTTGGAGACCGCGATGCCGTTCGGGGAGGCGTTGTAGCCGCCGGTGGCGGCCGGGTCGTCGACGACCTCGAAGGTGGCGCCGCCGTCGGCGGTCTTCGCGGTCCAGCCGGCGGCCGGCTTGGTGAGCACCTGGGCGACGACCTTCTTGGCGCGCAGGGCGAGCTGGGCGTCGGAGTCCTTCGGGAAGGTCTGGATGTCGATCTGGCCGCTGCCGCCGGCCTTCTTGCAGGCCTTCTGGTGCCCCTTGAGCAGGTCGAGCTGGTTGGTCGCGGCCTGGACGGCGACCTTCTTGCCGCACAGGTCGTCGAGCGTGGTGATCTTCTCCGGGTTGCCCCTGGCGACCAGGATCCCGGAGCCGGAGACGGAGTAGTCGACGAAGTCGACGACGGCCTGCCGCTCCTTGTTGTCCGTCATCGCGGACATCGCCACGTCGAACTTGCCGGCCTGGATCGCGGGCACGATCCCGTCGAACTTCTGCGGGGTGAAGGCGAACTTCACGCCGAGCCGGGCGCCGATGGCCTGGCCCAGGTCGTAGTCGAGACCGGTCAGTTCGGGCTTGCCCTCCTCGACGAACATCTCGAAGGGCGCGTACGGCACGTCGGTGGCGACCCGGACGGTGCCGGAGGCCTTGATGGCGGCCGGCAGCGCGTCGTGCTGCGTGGCGTCCTTCTTGACGCTCACGCCGGCGATCTCGACGGCGGCGGGCGCCTTCGCGGAGGTCTTCTCCGTGGTGTCGTCCCCGCCGCAGGCGGTGAGCGTCAGTAGGGCCGAGACCGTCACAGCGGCGACAGAGGCGCGGCGAGGCAGATGTGCGTACTTCACGATGGTTCCCTCCCGAGGAGTGTCAGCCGCCGATGACGTGACGTCCGTGCACCGCAGTCGGCTTGGATGTGAAGTTACACATAGCGATGTTGTTTGAACAGATGTAATGAACGTTACGTTCATGTCACGGCGCGGTGCGCCACTCGAAACACGGACGCAGGACGGTATCCGCGTTACATCTGTTCATCGCACCTGGGCATCTGTACCTTCCATCACCATCGGCCCTCGTCGGCGTGGTCGACCCCCTCCATCCCCCGGGAGAACTCCGTGTCCCTACGTCCCACCGGCCGCCTGGCCGCCCCTCTGACCTGTCTGGCCACCTCGCTGGCTGTCCTGCTCTCCACCGCTGTCGTCTCCGCGCAGCCGGCCGAGGCTGCCGCGAAGAGAGTGAGACTCGGCAGCGCGTCCGACGTCTCGCGCACCACCTGGTCCGGCCCCGCCTACACCATGAACGGCTCCGGCGCGGTCATCCCCGCCACCATGACCAAGGCCATCGACGCGATCCGCGGCGGCACCGGCAGCCTCGACGTCGTCGTCCTCGCCGCTTCCGCCCCAACCTCCGGCAGCCAGACCCCCGAGTGCGACGCCACCATGCGCCTGGCCGGGGTCAACTCCTGCACCACCTGGACCCTGGGCACCCGCAACGACGGCAACAACAGCCAGGCCAACACCGACATCCGCAACGCCGAGTTCGTTTACTTCGCGGGCGGCGACCAGTGCAAGTACGCGGACTGGAAAGGCACTGCACTCCAGAACTCGGTGAAGTCCGTCGTCGCCAAGGGCGGCGGTTCCGGTGGCGGCAGCGCCGGCCACCACATCAACAGCGCCGTCGTGTATGACGCCTGTGAGGGGAGCGTCACATCGGACGAGGCGCTCTACGACCCCTACGACCCGTACATCACCTTCACCACCGGCATGTTCAACTGGGCGAACTACGCCAACACCATCAACGACTCACACTTCCAGGAACGCGACCGCATGGGCCGCACCATGGCCTTCGTCGCCCGCGCGATCGAGGACGGCCTCACCACCGGCGGCGCCGCCTGGGGCGTCGGCGTCAACGAGGGCGGCTCCCTCTTCATCGACAAGAACGGCCAGGCGACCGCCGCCGGCGCCGACACCTTCGTCGTCCTCGGCGACCACCGACCCGAGCGGGCCGACCCCGACCGCTACCTGACCTACTACGACTACAAGATCTGGCGCCTGCGCCCCGGCGCCACCTACGACTTCAGGAACCGCCCCACCTGCGGGTACTATCTCCGCAGCATCGACACCGGCGTGCCGGACGGCAACCTCTACAGCGGCACCCCCGTCACCTCCTGCTGAGGCGGCTCACACGAAAGAGCGCGGCGGGAGGCCCCTTCCTCCCGCCGCAGCCGGCACGCACAATCTCCGAGGTCACACCTCCCGGCGCACCGTGAGCATCCGGCTCGCGTACTCCCCGGCCGGCAGCTCCGCCGCGAGACCGTGCGCGGCGAGCGCTGCCCCGGTGCGGACGACGCCAGCCGGAAGCGTCCCGCTGTCGTCGTCGACGTGGTAGACGGCCCCAGGGTCGAGCCCGCGCAGCCGCAGCCGGGGAACGGGCACCCCGCCCGTCGGCCCCACCCGCCACTGCAGGACGACCGACTCCGCACCGTCCCGCGCCACGTACTGAACGGCGTGCGACACGTCTCCCGGCGAGCCGAGCCGGTACTGGTCACCATGCTGGACCGTCTCCCGCACTGCCTTGTACCGCGCGACGAACGCCGCCGCCTCGTCGAGCTCGTCCGCCGACCAGCGGGTGAGGTCGCCACCCACGCCGAGGACCCCGGCCATCGCGCTGTGGAAGCGGAAACCGAGCGGCACGGACCGCCGGGTGAACGGGTTCGGGCTGTCCGTGACCCACGCCCCCATCACCTGCGCGGGATACACCTGCGAAAAACCATGCTGAATGGCAAGCCGGTCCACCGCGTCGGTGTTGTCCGACACCCACGCCTGGTCCGTCCGGGCCAGGCTCGCCAGGTCGACCCGCCCGCCGCCGCCCGAGCACGCCTCGATCCGCAGTGCGGGACGCGCGGCCCGCAGCCGGTCGAGGACCCGCTGGGTGCCGAGCGCGTGCTCCACGAAGACCCGCCGGGCGTCCGTCAGGCCGCCGGTCGAACCCGCCTCCGTGAAAGACCGATTGAAGTCCCACTTCAGGAAGTCGACGTCGAACGCGTCGACCGTCCGCACCAGCCACTCCAACGCCCACTCGGCGACCTCGGGCCGCGAAAAGTCGAGGACCAGCTGGTTGCGCAGGGTGTGCGCAGTCCGGTCGGGCAGGTGCAGTACCCACTCCGGCCGGGCGCGGAACAACTCGCTGTCGGGGTTGACCATCTCGGGCTCCACCCACAGCCCGAACCGCATCCCCAAGCCGTGCACGTGGTCGGCCAGCGGCCGCAGCCCGTCGGGGAACACACCGGGCCTCGCCGTCCAGTCGCCGAGCCCCGCCCGGTCGCTGTCGCGCGCCCCGAACCACCCGTCGTCCACGACGAACAGCTCCGCACCGATCCCGGCGGCCAGATCGGCCAAGTCCCGCTGGTTGTCGAAAGTGACGCCGAACGCCGTCGCCTCCCAGGAGTTGTAGAGGACCGGCCGCAACTCGTCGGCCGCAGGCAGGACAGTGGCACGCGTGTACGCGTGCCACCCCCGCGACGCCCCGCCGAAGCCACCCGCCCCGTACTGCCCGGCGCTGACCGGCGTCGTCCACGTCTCGCCCGGGGCGAGGGCGAGTTCGACGCCCTCGTGCCCGCTGCCGGTGAGCACACTGCACCGGCCCTCCGCCGACCGCACCACCGTCGTCCGCCAACTCCCGGACGTGGCGAGCGCGACGGTCCACACCTCGCCGCTCTCCTCGGTGGCGCCCCCGCCGTCGAGGGTCACCCAGGGGTTGCCCTGGTGGCCGGTGTGCCCGCGCCGGCTGCTCCACGTCGTCTCGCCCACGGAGAGCGGCGTCCGCCGCAGCTGGAACTCACTAATCCAGCGGCCGTGCACGGAGCCGGCCCGGTACTCCGGGAGCACCGGCAGGTTCCACTGGGCTGCCGCGTGCCGCACCAGCGTCAGCGGCTGCTCGCCGTGCCCCCCGGTGTGCCGCAGCTCCGTCCAGCGCTCGATGACCGCGCGGTCCCGGTGCACCCGGTAGTGCAGCCGCCACCCCAGCGGCCGCCCGGTGTCACGCAGGCTGACGGTCAATTCCGCGCCCTCGGCGTCCTCCTGGACGGCGTAGCCATCCACGACCGGCTCGACCGAGCCCGTGCCGTCCGCGTACCGCACGTCGAGGGCGGGCGGCGCGAACCGCACCTGGCCGTCGACGGCCAGCTCCTCCGTCCCGTCGAGCGGCGAGTGGAAGCTGTTCCCTTCGGCGTCCGGCTCGAACGCGGCCACCGCGTCGGCGAGGGTGAGCGGCCCGCCCCAGTGCAGGGTGCGGACGGTGCCGGCCCCGGTGTCGACGCGCAGCGCGTAGGCGGTGGGGCCCGCGTGCAGGAGGACGGTCCCCGAGGGGCGGTCGGTCTCGATCAGCGGCATCAGGCGCCCTCCCCGTAATTCACGGCGCGCTCGCCGGGAGCCACCGGGGACTCCCGTACGACGACGACGTCACCGGCCGGGACGGTCACCGAACCCGTGAGCGCCGAACCGTCGATCCGGGTGCACCCGTCCCCGACAGGAACGACCGCATCGGCGTCGGTGTGGTTGACGAGGAAGAGGTACCCGCGGTCCCCCGCGGCACGCCGAACGGCCTCGACGCCCGGCGGAACCTCTGCCACCGCCGCCACCCCGGCCTCCCCGCACGCCTCGCCGAGAAGCGCCCGCAACGCCGGCGCGGGGAGCGCCGCCGCCGCGTACCAGCCGGCCCCGCCGCCGTAGGCGTGCCGGGTGACCGCCGGATCGCCGCGCGCCGGACCGCCCTCGGGCCCCTCGGCGAACCGCAGCCGGGCGGTGCAGCCGCGCGACTCGACGCGCTCGGTCCACACCGCCGCGCGCGAACCGTCGGAGAGGAGCGCTGACTCGCCCACCCGCAGCGGCAGGTACTCGTCGACGACGAGCCCGAGCAGCTCGCGGAACGCGCCGGGGTGACCCCCGCCACGAATCCGGTCGTTGACGTCGACCGCCCCGCTGAACGGGCCGATCACCGCGTGCCCGCCGCCGCGCACGAACGCGTGCAGGGACTCCGCGTCGGCGTCCGTCACCAGGTACTGCGAGGGCGCGAGGACGACCTTGTACGGGGTGAGGTCCGCGTCCGGCGCGATGAGGTCGCAGGTGATGCCGAGGTCCCACAGGGCCCTGTACCAGTCGCGGACCGCGTCCAGGTACCGCAGCCGCTCCGAGGGGCGCGCCTCGAGCTCGAGCGCCCACCAGGCGTGCCAGTCGAAGAGCAGCGCGACCCGCGCGGCCACCCGGGTGCCGCGCACCTCCGACAGCTCCGCGAGCTCGGCGCCGAGCGCGGCAACCTCGCCCCAGGTGCGGGTCTCGGTACCTCCGTGCGGCAGCATCGCGGAGTGCCACTTCTCGGCGCCCGCTCGGGACTGCCGCCATTGGAAGAACATGATGCCGTCGGCGCCGCGCGCCAGGTGGGTGAGGCTGTTGCGGCGCATCTCGCCGGGCGCCTTCGGCACGTTGACCGGCTGCCAGTTGACCGCCGACGTCGAGTGCTCCATGAGCACCCAAGGCCGCCCGCCGGCCATGCCCCGCGCCAGGTCGGCGTTGAGCGCCAGGTCGACGTGGTTGCCCGGATCGGCCGCGACCAGGTAGTGGTCGACGGAGACGATGTCGGACTCGCGGGCGAAGGCGTGCCCGTCGACCTTCTTCTCCAGGGTGCCGAGCAGGTTGGTCGTCAGCGGGATGCCGGGGCCCAGCTCGCGCAGAAGCGCGCTCTCGGCCCGGTGCCGGGCGAGCAGCGCGTCGGAGGAGAAGCGCCGGTAGTCCAGTTCCTGGCCTGGGTTGCGGAACGCGGTGGTCTCGCTCGGCGGGTCGATCTCCGACCATTCGCCGTAGCGCTGCCCCCAGAAGTCCGTGCCCCACATTTCGTTGACCCGGTCCAGGGAGGTGTACCGCTCGCGCAGCCACTTTCGAAACGCCGCCCCGCTGGCCTCGCAGTAGCAGAGCGCGTTGTGGTTGCCCCACTCGTTGTGGACGTGCCACATGACCACGGCCGGGTGGTCGGCGTACCGGCTCGCCAGCGCGGTCACCATCGCGTCGGACGCCCGCGCGTACGCCGGGCTGCTCGGGCAGAACGCCTGCCGGCTGCCGTGAGTGAGCCGGGTGCCGGCCGCGGTCTGCGGGCGCGCATCGGGGTGAGCTTTGCTGAACCACGGCGGGGGAGCGGCGGTCGGCGTCGCGAGGTCGACGGCGATGCCGCCCGCGTGCAGCAGGTCGAGGACGGTGTCGAGCAGCGTCCAGTCGTACCCCCCGGGGCGGGGCTCCAGGCGGGACCAGGAGAACACTCCGACGGTGACGAGGTTGACCCCCGCCTCCCGCATGAGCCGCACGTCCTCGGGCCAGATGTCGGCCGGCCACTGCTCGGGGTTGTAGTCGCCGCCGTAGGCGATCCCGCCGAGCCGGTCGGTGAGAGCGCCCAGCGGGTCTGTGCCGTCCGCGGTGCGTGTCGCGCCCGTCATGACTTCACTGCCCCCGCGGCAAGACCCGCGCGCCAATAGCGTTGGAGCAGCAGGAACGTGATCACGATCGGCACCACCGACACCAGCGCGCCGACCAGGGTCAGCGTCTGCAGACCGGGCGCCCGGCTGGTCTGCGACTGCCAGGTGAACAGGCCGAGGGTGACCGGGTAGAGACGCTCGTCCTGGAGCATGATCAGCGGCAGCAGGAAGTTGTTCCAGATGACGACGAACTGGAACAGGAAGACGGTCACCAGGGCCGGGGACATCATCCGCAGCGCGATCGACCGGAAGATCGTCCACTCGCCGGCCCCGTCGATCCGGGCGGCCTCGATGACCTCCTCGGGGATGGACGCGACGGCGAAGATCCGCGACAGGTACACCCCGAACGGACTGACGATGCTGGGCAGGAACACCGACCAGAACGAATTGGTCGCGTCCACCTCGGCGAACAGCAGGAACAGCGGCAGCGCGAGCGCCGTCGCGGGCACCAGGACACCGCCCAGGACGACGGAGAAGACCGCCTCGCGGCCCTTGAACGCATAGACGGCGAGAGCGTATCCGGCCATCGCGGCGAGCAGGGTGCCCACGGCCGCGCCGAGCCCGGCGTACAGCAGGCTGTTGCCGAGCCAGCGCAGGTAGATACCGTCCTGCTGGCTGAACAGCGCGCTCAGGTTCTCGCCCAGGTGCCAGTCGGCCGGCAGCAGTCCCGGCGTCGTGACCAGGTCGCTCTGGCTCTTCGTCGACGACACGATCAGCCAGTACACCGGCAGCAGCATGTATCCGGCGACCAGCACCATGAACACGAACGCCGGCACGGCCGCCAGATTCCGGCCGCGCTTGGGGCCGTTCGGCGCGGGAGCGTGCGCCCCCTCGGTACGGGTCAGGAGAGTCATTTCTGCCCCCTGGCAGTGAGGCGGAGGAACAGGAAGGACAGCACGAACGTCGCCACCGCGAGCAGCACCGACAGGGCCGCCGACTCGCCGTAGCGGTCGGCCGCGGCCAGCGAGTACGCGGCCAGGTTCGGCGTGTACGTGCTGGTCACGCCGGTGGAGATGGCGCGGAACACCTGCGGCTCGGTGAACAGCTGGAAGGTCCCGATGAGCGAGAACACCCCTGTGAGCACCATTGCGGGCCGGATGATCGGCACCTTGATCCGCAGCGCGATCGTCCACGCGCCGGCCCCGTCCACCCGCGCCGCCTCGGAGAGGTCGGCGGGCACGGCCTGGAGCGCCGCGTACATGATCAGCATGTTGTAGCCGGTGTACGTCCAGGTCACGACATTGCCGATGGAGAACAGGATCGCGCCGGGCCCGAGCAGGTCGACGTCCACGCTCACCGAGCGGAGCAGGTCGACGATCGGCGAGAGCCGCGGGTCGTACAGGAACGCCCACATCAGGGCGGCGACGACGCCGGGGATGCCGTACGGCACGAAGTAGACCAGGCGGAAGAACCGCTTGAGGCGGCCGACCGCGGAGTCGAGCAGCAGGGCCAGGGCCAGGGCGAGCGCCAGCATCACCGGGATCTGCACGAAGGCGAAGAGCAGCACCCGCAGCAGGCTGTCGGTGAAGAACGGCTCGGACATAACATCGCCGTACTGGCGGAAGCCCGCGAACACCGTCTCGGTGCGGCCGAAGGTGCCGCCGACGCGCTCGGTGGCGTGCAGGCTCTGCCAGAACGCGTAGCCCACCGGGACGATCGTGAACAGGACGAACGGGATCAGGAAAGGGGCGAGGAACGCGAGCGGGGCGAGAGTGCGGCGCGGGGCTTTCGCCTTCGCCGCCGTCCGCGTCAGCGGGCCGGGCGCTTCCGGCACGGCTGTGGTGGTGGGGGTGGTCATCACCGGTGACTTTCCGGTCGGTGGACTATCGGGGCGAGAGGCGTACGGGCCGCCCCACCGCCGCCGGGGGAGCGGGGCAGAGGGGCGGCCGTCCGTGGGCTACTCCTGTACGTCCAGCGACTGCTTGCGCAGCGAGTCCGCGCTCTGGGAGTCGGCATCCTTCAGCACGTCACCGAGTGTCGAGCCGCCGCCGGTGGCCTTCGCGGTGCCGTCGCTGATGAAGCGGTAGGTGTCCGTCATCGTCGGACCCCAGGTGAAATCTGTGTCCACGTTCACCGACGCCTGGGCGAACACGTCGAAGATCGGCTGCTTGCCGTAGAAGTCGACCGGCTGCTTCAGCGCGGGCAGCTCCAGGCCGGACTTGGCCGCCGGGTACAGGCCGCCCTCCTTGTTCAGGATCTCCAGCGCCTTCGCGTCCGAGTTCAGCCACAGTGCGAACTTCGTCGCCTCGGCCGGGTGTTTGCTGCCCTTGAGGACGGCCGTGGTCGAACCGCCCCAGTTGCCGGCCTGGTTCCGGCCCTTCTCCCACTGCGGCATGGGCGCCACGGCCCACTTGCCTGCGGTCGACTTCGCGTTGTCGCGGATCGTGCTGTAACCCCAGGCCGCGCTGATCCAGGTGACGACCTCGCCGTCGTTCCACGCCTTGTACAGCGCGGGCGAGAAGCCCTGCAGGTCGGTCGCGACCAGCTTCTCGTCGATCAACTTCTGCCAGTAGTCGGCCACCTGCCGGTTCTCGGGCCGGTCCACGCTGACCTTCCAGGTGTCGCCGTCCCGCTCGAACATGGAGCCCTTGTTCTGCCACAGCAGACCGGTGAACCAGTTTGGGTCCGTCTGCGAGAAGTGGGTGATGTACTGGCCCTTCTTCGCCGCCTTGATCTTCTTGGCGGCGGCCTCGTACTCCGCCCACGTCGTCGGCGCGGCGAGGCCCAGCTTGTCGAAGACGTCCTTGCGGTAGAACAGCGCCATCGGCCCGGTGTCCTGCGGCACCGCCCACACGCCGTCCTTGCCGTCCGCCCCGAAGTCGACCTGAGACCAGGTCCAGTCGACGAAGTCGCCCTTGGCGTCGGTGACGCCGGCGCACTTCGATATGTCGGTCAGGCCGTTTTTGAGGCGGAAGCTCGCCAGCGAGTCGTACTCGATCTGGCCGAGGTCGGGGGCCTTGTTCGCCTTCAGTGCGTTCGACATGTTCTGGTACGTGCCCGCGTTGCCGGCCGGGGTCGTCTTCACCTTGACCTGGATCTTCGGGTTCTCCGCGTTCCACACGTCCACGGCCTTCTGCATGCCGGGCACCCACGACCAGTAGTCCAGCGTCACCTTGCCCGACGCGGGCTTGCACGCCGCCGCCTCGCCTGCCGCGTCCCTGCTGTCGTCCGAGCCGCCCCCACCGCACGCAGTCAGCACGGTCAGTGAGAGCACAACCCCTCCGACCAGGCCGCGGCGTGCGAACGACGTGCGAGGGATGACAGTGCCGCGCTTGCGAAGTGCCACGAGGGTGCTCCTGGAGCCGAGGGGCGTCGCACCTTCGTTGGGGCGACGGCGGCTACCCTCACAACAGAGATCAACAGAAGTCAACAGTTCTAGCGAATTTTGGTAGGTAACGCGACCGTTTCGTGATGCGGGGATGCGGCGACGACGGGCGGGAAAATGGGGCTTGAACTGCGAGAACTTAGGGTAGCGGGTGCGGAGTCGGTGATGACAAGAAGATCGCGTAATCGATTACGTGCGAGGTGGCGATTTCACTCTGCCCGGCGCTGACACCCCTCCCCGCCGGGCCGGCGAGAAGCGGAAGAAAAATCAGCCGGGTCGATGAGCGGCGGCTGCCCGGTCGGCGCTCGAGGCCGCCCGGCGCAACTGGGTATCCGCGGCCGAGCCGTGAACGGGGTTGGGGGCAGAGCGCCCGCTCAGACGGTGCCGCGCGGGACGAACTCCGCGCGGACGTGCACCGTGCGCCGCGCGACCCGCCCGTCCAACCGCTCGATCAGCAACCGCGCCGCCGCCCGCCCGACATCCGCGGCCGGATACCTGACCGTGGTCAACCGCGGCCGCACCAGCGACGCGAACGACGCGTCATCGTGCCCGACGAGCGCGACGTCACCCGGGACGTCGATCCCCAGGGCCTCCGCCCGCCCCATTGCCCCCACTGCGACCACGTCATTCGCACAGAACACCGCGTCCGGTCGGTGTTTCATCCCCATCAACTCCCCGAAGCCCACCGCCCCTGCCTCCCGCGTGTGCTCACCCCGCACGACGAGCCGCCCCGGCAGGGACACCCCGAACTGCACGGCGAGCGCCCGCAGCAGCTCCAGCCGCGGATCGCCCCCGGTCGCGTCCCGCGGCCCGGCGATCATCGCTATGCGCCGCCGCCCCGCCCTCGTGACCTCCGTCATCGCCGCCCGCATCGCTGCGCGCGCGTCCGGCGTCACCAGGTCGGCGTCGCCGAACGGCACGTCTGCGCTGACCACGACCGGAATGCCCACCTCCGACAGCGGCAGGAAGTCCTTCGCCGCCAGCCGGAACGGGGTGATCACCACCCCCGCGAACCGCTGCTGCACCGCCTCCCGCAGGAACGCGCGCTCCTCGTCGCGGTCGGCGCGTGTATCGCACACCATGACGTGCAGGCCGAGCGGCCGCAGCTCCACCTGTATCGACGCGGCGAGTTGCGCGTAGAACGGGTTGGCCAGGTCCGGCACGACGAGCGCGACGATGCTCGACCGTCCGGTCCGCAGACTCCGAGCCATCGTGTTGACGCTGAATCCCAGCTCGGCGATCGCGGCCTCCACGACCTGTCGCGTCTCCTCCGCGACCGGACGCTTCCCCGACAGCACGTAACTCACCGTCGCCGACGACACCCCCGCCGCCCGGGCCACGTCCGCCATGGTCACCCGCGCCAACGCACCCACTCCCTCTTGATCGGAGCGTCACCCTACTTCACGGCGCGACACCGCAGGTCACGCCCGCAGGGCGGAGAGCCGTGAACCGTCTCGCGGCCATCGAGTCGGCGGAGCGTCCGTAGTCGCGCGCCTCCCTCGCACGTCGGCCGGAACCCTCCTGCACCGGTGCGCGCGCGAGACCCACTCACGTCCAGGTCCTCGTCCGCGCGGTCGATGAACTTCGGGGGTGGGATCCGTCGCCCCTGTACGAAGGAGGCGATCGTCGTCGCCGAGTAGCCGGTTCGTGCGCCCAGCTCCGCCTGTTCCGAGCCCACTTAGAGCGTCCGCCAGTAAATGTCAGGGGTGTCCCCAGGTGTGTGGAACCGCTAGCTCGGCTTCAGTGTGTGTATCCGCCCGGCTACGCCGTACTTCGCTGGTCCCAGTTGGTTCCGTCCGTGGGCCTATTGTCGCCGGGAGGGGTCTGTGGTTGATCATGTGTCCCGTCGGTTCGTCGGGCGGCTGGGAAGCAGGCTGTACATGTGGGGCAAGTGGATTGGCTGCTGGGTGCCGGTGGCCGCGCGGGGGCAGTTCTCCGCGGCCCAGAGCGGCTGGTCGACGATCAGCGACCAGCCGGGCCTGGTCGGACAGGTGGGCGGCTGGGATTCGGACACCGGCCGCGCTCATCTGCTGGGGCTGTGGACCGATGCGGAGGCCTACCGGTGCTTCATGAGCGGGCGACACGACGCTGTGGCAGCCGACAATCGGCATAGCGCCAGCTACACCGAGATGGACATCGCCACCGGCGAGATCATTTTCGAGATGGTGGGAGACACAGCCGACCTGCCCCACGCTCTCGAACGCGCTGCTCTCCTACGAGTCGCCGACTGCCGTCTGCTGCCAGGCCGCAAGGAGCACTTCCTCGAAGCCCAGCGCAGCGTGTGGGCGCCCGGTATGGCAGCGGCCGGTGGCATGCTCGCCGGGGTCGTCACCCGACTCGGGGCGAACCGCTACCTGGTCACGACCCTGTGGTCCGGCTCCGCCGTCCACCAGAGCTACACCACCCAGCATCTGCCGGCCCTGCGCTCTCGCGCCACACCCGAGAGCGACATCCAGTCGATGACCGGCCATGTGCTGCCCCTCGAAGCGTCCTGGCGCGTCCTGCCCGATCAGCAACCCACCGAGAACGGCGGGCTCGCCTCTCCGCAGCTGCCGTAGCCGGACTGGCACGGTTCACCGATCATGGAGTTCTTCACGCTTCATGATCATCAGGAGATTCGCCTGCCGTCCCATCATGCATTCTCGACTCGATTCGCGGCCTGCCGCCACCGTCATTACCGTCGGAGCCCTGATCAGCCGCGCCTGGACCCACTACCGTTGGGACACTCGACCTCGCTCAGCGCGCATCCGATGACCTACTGGCCGGACGCTCTTACACGCGGAACACTTCAGCTGACTTCCGAACGCCGCAACGATCCCCGTCCCCGGTTCGTCCTCCGGTCGCTGGGCTGCCATCTGCCCGCCCGTGCCGTCGTCGTCCTGCTCGGACCGCTCCATCCCGCACCACCCCTGGCTGCGGATGGCGGTGTGTGACTTTCCGTCACGCTATGCCCCCACCCGGCGCGTCTGTCATGGTTCGTGAATCCGAGGGCTGTGAAGCTAGAAGTGAAGTCCGGATCGATCCCGGCTCGCTTCCCGGCGGCCTGGCCCAGGTAGAGCGTCCTGGGCCCCCTGCGCTCGGGCAGCGCGCGGGGTCCAGTTCACGGACGAGGTCATGCGCCAGGTCACGGGCCTACTTCCGTCTGCCGCTCGTCCTGGCTGCGCTGCAGTTGGTGGAGCTGGCAATGCGTCTTGAGCCGCCTCCGCCTCGGTGCGGAATCCTGTGAACTCCTCGATCAGCCCCTTCAGTCCGTGCGCAGGCTCTTGCCTTCTTCCTTGCTTTCCAAGGCTTCTTTCGGTGCGGTGGTTTCGTCCTTGACGCCGTTGACCCTGGAACCGAGCGCGCCGAGCCGGTCGCTCACGTCCTTCTCGAACCGGTGGCGCTGTTCCTGCTGCAGCGTGCGCCCAGCGGCTGCTCCTGTACAAGTTCTCGAACGTACTCGGCGACCCCGACTTGCTGTCCACGCGCGCCCCCTGACGCTCCGCTCTCGCCCCCCGGCACCTGGCACGGTGCGCAAGAGCGCCTTCCGTGCCGGAGAACCGCGCGATGCAGCGGAGTCAGATGCGCCAGGAGCGGATGCGGTCCGCGGTGTCGTAGACATCGGTGCGGCGGGCGCGGACGTCGGTGACGAGGTCGGAGAGGGCCCCGTAGGGGGCGTCGATGCCCTCGCCGCTGTCGCCCATGTACCGCACGACGACCATCGCGGCGAAGAACGCGCTGCGCACGGGAAGGGGGTGCAGCAGGGCGAGCGTTTCGAGGAGCGCGGCGGCCCGCCAGGCGGCGTCGGGGACGTAGCCGAGCCGGGGCTGGGACTCCTGGTGCCGGGAGATCGCCGCGCGGAGGGCGGAGTAGTCGTCCACGGCCAGTTCCTTGGGGAGCACCTCGGCCTGGATCTCCAGGAGCCAGGGCGTGTCGACGTACAGCTCCACGTCAGGCGGCCTCGGTCCGGGGGCCCTCTGCGCCTGGCCCGTCGGGTTCCTCGTCGGGGAAGGCTGTTGCGAACTCCGCGCCGTACCGGTCGATGTCCGCGCGGACGCGTGCGCCAGTCCCGTAGAGCCGGGGGTCGCGGCGGATCAGCGAGGTGATGACCGCGGAGACGGTCGTGTGCTCGGCCTCGGCGCGGCGTTTCAGCGCCTCGTAGTCCTCGTCCGGGATGCGCAGGCTGATGTTCTTGGACATACGACCACCGTACCGCACCTGCGGCACGGCGGTCGGAGTTCTGTGCGGGGTATCGGCGGGGGAGGGGGTCCGGCCCTCCCCCGCACGGGGCGGGAGAGGGGCAGGGCTAAATGCTCTCCAGGAGGAGCTGGGAGCCGGCCGTGATGAGGCCCGGGACCGTGAAGTCGAGTTTCAAGGCGCGGGTGGCGCCGGCCGCGAGGGTGTAGGTGCCGATGGTGTCGCGGGGGACGGTGGGGCGGACATAGACGGTCTGGAGCTGAGGGGCCGCGTCGTCGACCGAGACGGCCATCGCGCCGTTCCAGGTGTTGCCGGGGACGTCGGTGGAGCCGGTGACGTTGGAGCCGAAGGCCAGGCGGGCGGTGCGCGATGCCGAGGACGGGTTGTGCAGGGCGAGTTCGATCGCGTAGCGCGCGCCGTAGTTGCCCCAGCTGCGCTGGGAGGAGTCGCGGAGCGCGGCGGTGGCCGGGACGGTCTGGTCGAGCGCGGCGACCTGGCGGACGGTGGTGTTGAGCGCGAGCCCGAGGTGTTTTCCGGCGGTGGGGACGTCGATGGTGGTGACCCCGGTGGTCCAGCGCGAGCCGCCGTAGACGCCGGCCTCGCGGCCGTACGTCGTGTCCGTCTGGCCGATGATGTTGCCCGGGGCGGCGTTGCCGTCGTTCTGCGTGTAGTTGATCGCCGTGTTCAGGTTCCCGTCCCGGGTGACCACGGTGTAGGTGTACACGCCGCCGCTCGCGGTGATCTCCAGGAGCCCGTCCAGGATGGAGCCGGTCATCTGGATCCGCGCTGCCTGTACCACCTTCGTCGCGCCGACGGAGGTGGGGGAGAGGTACGCGCGCAGGTTGCCCGAGGCCCAGTCGGCGGAGACGGCGTGGCAGGGGCCGGTACCGGCGCGCGCCCCCGGGTCCTGGACGAGTGGTTTGTCAGCGTTCGTCCAGGCTGAGCCCTTGGCGCTCACCGTCACCGCGGAGCTGCCCGGGTTGGAGACCAGGACGTGCAGGTAGGCCGTGCCGCCGGTGCTGTTCTGGTGGTACAGGTACAGCGGGAACGTGCCCGAGAGGGCGCGGGCTGTGCCACCCCGGTTCGAGGTCGTGCGGGCGTGCTGCATCAGCCAGCCGGGGCCGGTGACGGTCTCCGGGTTGTTGGAGACCACGAGTTCGGGGCCGGCCATCGAGCCGGGCAGCTGCCGCAGCAGCTCCCGCGCGACGGTGGGGCCGGGGGCCGTCGGGGTGCCCGCGGTCCACTGGCTCTCACCGATGGTGGTCGCTGCCGCGGCGAGCCGCGCCGATTGGTTCGTACCTGATACGGCCAGGGCTTCTGCGGTGGTACGGGCCGTGACCACGGCGGCGAGCGCGGCGGGAGCGGTGAGCAGCAGACGGCGCCGACTGGGGAGATGAGACATCGCGCGGTGTTCCCTTCGTTGGGTACAGCGGAGTGACGGCGCACATCAAGCCATGTGAGAGCGGGTGTTGGCAAGGCCTGCGGAGTCGGTTCCACTGCTTCCCGGCGAGCTGCCCGGGCCGTGGAGCAAGGGATCCGGGAGAAAGATCCGGTGAACCTCTTGACGGGGAACCGAACCCTCAGCAAACTCATGCTCGTCAAGTGGTACGGACCACTTACTTCGGCTGCACGGCATGCCGTCGCAGGCCTCTCCGTTCTCCGGCCGGTGTCCGGAACTCCCCTAGGAGCGTCATGCCCTCCAGCAGAGGCACCCGTCTCGCGTCCGTCGCCGTCGCCCTCGGCGTCCTCACCACCGCCTGCGGCCTGGGCGGTGCCACGGACAGCGGCTCCGACACGCAGGCCGCGAACAAGCCCGGCGCCGCCCTCAAGGGCACCGTCCGCTTCGAGACGCTCCAGCTGAAGCCGACCTTCACGAAGTACATCGAGGGCGTCATCGCGTCCTACGAGAAGAAGCACCCGGACGTCGACGTCGAGTGGGTCGACGTGCCCTTCGAGGGCGCCCAGGAGAAGATGACGGCCAACGCGGTCGCCGGCTCCATGGCCGATGTCGTCAACCTCAACCCGCAGTTCGCCCAGGCGCTCGAGGCCAAGGGCCTGTTCGTCGACATGGACAAGACGGCGAAGGACGTCAAGGCCGACTACATCCCGGGCGCCTGGGACGCGTTCACCGTGCCCGGCAAGGAGGGGTCCTTCGGCATCCCCTGGTACCTCACCTCCGAGGTCACCATGTACAACAAGGAACAGTTCAAGAAGGCAGGCCTCGACGCGGAGAAGCCGCCGGCTACCTTCGACGAGCTGCTCGCCGCCGGCGAGAAGCTGTCCGAGACGGGCAAGGGCAAGGCCTACGGTCTCCACCCGGCGCTGGAGAACCGCTTCATCGCCGACCTCGCCAAGCAGGGTGTGCCGCTGCTCGACGAGTCCGGCAAGAAGTGGACCTTCAACACGCCCGAGGCGGCGGCCTACCTCGGCAAGCTCGCCGACGCGTACAAGAAGGGCGTGTTCTCCAAGGACTCGCTCACGCAGAATCACAGCAAGGCGACCGAGGCGTACCAGGCCGGTCAGATCGGCGTCCTGCCGTCGGGGCCGAACTTCCTGACGATCATCAAGGAGAACGCGCCGAAGATCGCCGAGGCGACGGCGGTCGGCCCGCAGATCACTGGGTCGACGGGGGCAACGAACATGTCCGTCATGGGGCTGCTCGTGCCGAAGTCGAGCAAGAACCAGGCGGCGGCGGTGTCGTTCGCGTCGTACATGGCGAACGCGGAGAACCAGCTGGCGTTCTCGAAGATCGTGACGGTGCTGCCGTCGGTCTCCGACGCTCTGAAGGACCCGTACTTCACCGAGGCGGGTGACGGGTCCGCGGAAGCGCAGGCGCGGAAGATCTCGGCGGAGCAGATCGCGAACGGGAAGAACCTGGTTCCGGTGCAGTACGACGAGCGCGTCACCAAGGCGGTCGTCGCCAAAGTACAGCTGGCCCTGCAGGGGAAGCTTGCCCCGCAGAAGGCGCTCGACCAGGCCGTCGAGGCGGCCAACCAGATCACCGGCTGACGCGGTGAGGAGCCCTCGCCCCCGCAAAGGGGTGGGGGCTCCGCGCAGGCCTTGAGCGGCCGACGACGTGAGATTCGCGGCTCCGCCGCGGGTACCGGCCTCCGGCCGGCGGCATCAGACGCCGGCCGAACCGAAGTCCTCGGCCGCGACGACGTTCCACCCCTACCCCCTGGAGGACCCGTGACCGGCCGTCGCTGGTACGCCCCCTGGCTGTTCCTCGCCCCCGCGCTCACCATCGCGGTGACGTTCTTCATCGTCCCGTTCAGCAACACGGTCGTGCTGTCGTTCACGGACGCCAGCACGCTCGGCGGAGGGCAGTTCACCGGCCTCGCGAACTACGAACGACTGCTCGGGGACGCTGACTTCTGGCTCTCGGTACGCAACACCGCGCTGTACGTCGTGGTCGTGGTGCCGCTGATGGTGGTGCTGCCGCTGCTGGTCGCCGTGCTGGTGCAGAAGCGGATCGCGGGGGTCGGGTTCTTCCGGGCGGTGTTCTACTCGCCGGTCGTGGCGTCGATGGTGGTGGCGGGGCTGATCTGGTCGTGGCTGCTGTCGAGCGACGGTCTGGTGAACTCGCTGCTGCGGGGGCTGCACGTGGTGGCCGAGCCGGTTCCGTTCCTGACGGACTCGACGCTGCTGCTGTTCAGCGCGATGGCGATGACGGTGTGGAAGGGGCTCGGGTACTACATGGTGGTGTACCTGGCCGCGCTGGCGAACGTGCCCAGGTCTCTCCTGGAGGCCGCGGAGGTCGACGGGGCGGGTGCGGTGCGCCGGTTCATGAGTGTGACCGTGCCGCTGCTGCGTCCGACGATGGTGCTGGTGGCAACGCTGTCGGCGATCGCGTCGGCGAAGGTGTTCGCGGAGGTCTACACCCTCAGTGACGGCAGCGCGGGCCCGGGTGGGGAGGCCCGCACGATCGTCTACACGATCCGCGAGGCCGGCCTCGGGCTGAGCGGGGAGGCGGGGTACGCCTCCGCGATGAGCCTGGCGCTCTTCCTCGGCACGCTGGGTCTGTCCGTCTTCGTCACCCGTCTCAACTCCCGGGAGCAGCAGGCATGAGCGCGCCCACCACCAACCCGCCGGCCACCGAAGCCCGTCCCGCGGTGAAGGCCGCGAACCGGCCGCCTGCCCCGGTCGCGCCCAGGCCCCGCTCGCTCAGGCTGCGCGCCGCGGGCGGCAAGGGCGTCCGGTACGTCCTGCTGCTCCTCGTACTCGTCGTCACCGTCGGCCCGTTCCTCTGGCAGCTGTCGACGTCGCTGAAGGGGGCCGGGGAGAGCGTCTTCGGATACCCGCCGCAACTGCTGCCGGCCAATCCGACGCTCGACCACTACGCGAAGGCCGCAGACACCGTCCCGGTATTCTCCTACGCGTTCAACTCACTTCTCGTGGCCATCGGTTGCGCGACGACCAACTGCCTGTTCGGGTCGCTGGCCGGGTACGCGCTGGCCCGGATGGAGTTCCGGGGGCGGAAGATCGCGTTCGGGGTCTTCCTGGCGACGATGATCATCCCCTTCGAGTCCATCATGGTCTCGGAGTTCCTGATGATGCGGTCGCTGCGGCTCAACGACACCCTCGTCGGGGTGATGTTGCCGATGGCCGCGACCGGGCTTTCGATCCTGCTGTTCCGCAACGCGTTCCTCGGGCTGCCGAAGGAGCTCGAGGAGGCGGCGACCCTGGACGGCGCGGGGGAGTGGCAGCGGTACTGGCGGATCGCGCTGCCTTCGGTGAAGGGGACGACCGCGGTCGTCGCGATCTTCAGCTTCGTCTTCGCGTGGGACGACTTCCTCTGGCCGCTGATCGTGCTCAACGACCCGGCCAACTACACGCTGACCGTGGGCATTCAGTACCTGTCCGGCACGTTCACCAATGACCAGCGGGTCGTGGCGGCGGGGACCATGATTGCGGTGGTTCCGCTGCTGGTTCTCTTCTTCACGCTGCAGCGGTACTTCTTCCGAGGCGTTGGCGAAGGGGCGGTCAAGGGATGAACAGCGACACAGAAACCAGCAGTGGGGTCGCCCCGACAGGCGGTTCGGGAGTGGGCGCGCCCGCTGAGCGCGAGCCCAAGCACGAGGCGCTGCGCACCGCGCTCACCGCACTGATCGACGGCGGGCTCGCCCCGCACGAGGCGCTGCCGAGCGAACGCGACCTGATGCAGCGCTACTCGGTGAGCCGCATGACGGTGCGGCGCGCCGTCGAGCGGCTCACCCAGGAGGGGCGCGTCTACCGGGTGCAGGGCGCGGGCACGTTCGTCGCCGACCCGGCCACCATCAGCAAGTCGCTGCACCTGACTTCGTTCTCCGAGGACATCCGCAGCCGGCGCATGGTCCCCGACAGCCGGCTCCTCGTCCTGGAGCGCACCGAGGCCGACCTCGACTGCGCCCGCGACCTGTTCCTCGCCCCAGGCACCCCCATCGTCCACCTGGAGCGGCTGCGCACGGCGGACGACGAGCCGATGTGCCTGGAGAACGTCTGGCTGCCGGAGGCGCTCGTACCCGGACTCGTCGAGCACGGCGAACCGGAAAGCCTGTACGGCTGGCTGGAGCGGGCCGGTGCCGCGCCCGAGACCGCGGACCAGACCATCCGCGCCACGGTCGTCGCCCCGCGCGAGGCCGCGCTGCTCGGCGTGCCGCCGCAGTTCCCCGCGCTGCTCGTCGAGCGTGTCACCCGGGACATCCGCGGGCGGGCCGTCGAGCGAGCGGTCAGCATCTACCGGGCGGACCGCTACGACTACCGCCTCACGATCAGCCGGGAGCGCCGCGGATGACCGGCCGTACGATGTCTTCCGACGCGGCGACCGCGCCCACCCTGTCAGCCTCAGGGGCGCGCCCGGCCGGCGGCCCCGGGCTGCGGCTGGGGGTCGACATCGGGGGGACGAAGACGGCCGTCGCCGTAATCGGCGAGGGCGACGTGGTGCTCGCCCGCGCGACGGCCCCCACCCCGGCGGCCGAGGGCGCGGCAGCCGTCGTCGCCGGCGTCCTCGAACTCGCCGGGCGGGTCCTCGCCGAGCCGACCGCGGGCACGGGGCGGCTGACCGGGATCGGCGTCGGCACGGCGGGGGTCGTCGCGCCGGACGGGCGGACCATCGCCTCCGCGACGGACGCGCTGCCAGGGTGGGCGGGGACGCCGCTCGCCGCGCTTCTGGAGGAGGCGCTCGCGGCGCCGGCGGTGCTGCTCGGTGACGTCCAGGCCTTCCTAGCAGGCGAGTTGGCCGTGGGGGCCGCCCGTGGTGCGCGCGGTGCGGTCGCCGTCATGGCCGGTACGGGGATCGGTGGCGCGGTCGCCGTCGACGGGGTGGTCGTACGGGGCGGAAACGGGGCGGCGGGGCACCTCGGCCACGTGCCGGTCGCCGCAGCGGAGGGGCTCCGGTGTCCGTGCGGGGCGCTGGGGCACGTGGAGGCGGTCGCCTCCGGGCCGGCGATGGCGTCCCACGCCGGAGCGGCCGATCTGCGGGTGGTCGCCGCGGCGGCGGCTGATGGGTCCGTCGAGGCGCGTGACGTCCTGCGGCGTGGTGGTGCCGCGCTCGGCGACGCGCTCGCCGGTGTCGTCGGCACGCTCGATCCCGACGTCGTCGTCCTCGCCGGCGGCGTCCTCCACGCGGGCCCCTGGTACGAGGAGGCGCTTCGGGCGTCCCTCGGCGCGCGTGTGCTCCCGTTGCTGCGGTCCGTCCCCGTCGTGCGCTCGGCACTCGGCTCCGACGCGGTGCTCCTGGGCGCGGTATCGCTCGCTCCGCGGGGGCCTTGGCCGAGATGAACGCCTCCTCCCGCCGGCCTGGCTGAATGGCCCCGCGCGCAGAGCAGTTGGCCCGAACACCCCGCCCCATCCGAAAGCCGAGGCCTCCCATCGTGCACACCATCGCCCTCCTCCCCCTCGATGACCGCCCCGCCTGCTCCCGGCTCCCCACCCAGATCGCCGCCGTCGCCGGCGCGACAACCCTCGTGCCACCGACCGCACTGATGCCGCGGCTGCGGGAGCCGGGGGACGCAGGAGCGCTCGGGGAATGGCTGCGGACGGCGGCGAAGAGCGCGGACGCTGCCGTGGTGAGTCTGGAGACGCTGGGTCACGGCGGCCTGATCGCGTCGCGGACGCGGGCCACGACGGTGGCCGAGGTGGCGGCCCGCTGGGAGGTGCTGCGGGAGATCGCGACGCCCGTGCACGCGGTCACGCTGATCACGCGGACGCCGGACTCGCCGGACGCGATGGAGGAGCCGGCGTACTGGGACCCGCACGGCCCCGCGCTGCACCGGCTGTCGGCGGCCCTGCACCGTTCGGAGGAGGGGGCCGAGCCGGACGGCCTGCGGGTGGCCAGGGAGGCCGTGCCCGCGGAGATCCGGGCGGACTTCGCGCGCCGGCGGCTGCGGAACCACGCGCTGAACCTGACCGCGCTGGAACTCGCCGCGGAGGGGGTCCTGGAGAGCCTCGTGGTCGGGGCGGACGACACTGCCCCGTGGGCCGTCGCTACGGCAGAGCTGCGGCAACTCGACTTCTGGCGAACTCGGTTGGAGGCCGACGCGCGGGTCGCCGTGCGGCCGGGCGCGGACGAGGCGACGTCGACGCTGGTGGCCCGCACTCTCCTCGGCCTGCTCGGCGGCGGACCCGTGAGCATACGGATCGAGGCGGTGGACCCGAGCGGCCTCGACCGAGTGGCGCCGTACGAGAACATCCCCGTGGGCCGGACGGCGGCGGGGCAGGTGGAGGCGTGCGGTGCGACGGTCCACGAGGGGCCCGACGCGGACCTGGTCCTCCTCGTGCACACCCCGGACGGCGACGGCGACTGGGCGGCCGGCCCGCCGGCCCGGCGCTCGGCGACGGCGGCGCGCGGCGCGCGGGCGCTGGCGGACCTGGCAGCCGGGCACCTCCGGGCGGGGCGCGCGGTCGCCGTGGCGGACTGCGCCCAGCCCAATGGGGCAGACCCACTCCTGGCCGACGCCCTGATCCGGACGGGGGCGGCCCACCGGCTCACCGCGTACGCGGGCTGGAACACGGCCGGGAACACGCTCGGTACGGTCGTCGCCCACGCGGTGACCGCCGTGGCCGCGCGGCGCGCCGGGCGGTTCGACGAGCGCGCCCATCTGGACCTGCTCGCGCACCGTTTCGTCGAGGACCACGGCTACATGACGCGGGTGCGCGCCGAGATCCGCGCCGAGCTCGGCAGTGTTCCCGGACGACACGACCACGTCCCCGAAGACCACCCGGTCCGCGCCCGGCTGGCCACCTCGCTGGACGCGTACGCCCGGCGACTCCCCGGTTTCCAGGCCAGTGTCGAGCCCGGCTCCGTCCACCTCCCCTGGCACCGCACGTTCGAGACCGACTTCGACGTCCGCACCGCCGCCCCCGTCCACCGGCCCATTGAGGAGCCCACCGCATGAGCACCGTCCCCGCCCTCCACGCCGACGTCGCCGTCGTCGGATCCGGCCTCGGGGCCGTCGCCGCAGCCCTCGCGGCCGCGCGGGCCGGCCGCCGGGTGGTGCTCGCCGCCCGGTTCGACCGCCTCGGCGGCCAGGCGACGACGCAGCTGGTTCCGGCGCTCGACGAGCACCCGCACGTCGAGACCGGCGGGGTGTCCGCGTCATACCAGGCGTTCCGCGACCTGGTCCGCGCGCGGTACGACGGGATCGCCAACCCCGGTGGCGGCTGGGTGAGCCGGCTCTGCTTCGAACCGTCCGCCGCCGAGGAGGCGATCGGGGAACTGCTCGCCCCGCACGTTGCCGAGGGGCGGCTCACGGTGCTCCGGGGCCGGGTGCCTGCCGAGGCGCGACGGGAGGGCGGGCGGCTGGCGTCCGTGCGGCTGCGCGGGCGGGGCGTCCCGGACACCGACCTCTTCGCCGAGGTCTTCTGCGACGCAACCGAGGCCGGCGACCTGCTGCCCCTCGCCGGCGCGCCCTGGGTCGTCGGCTCCGAGGGCCGCGACGCGTACGGGGAGCCGCTGGCCCTGGCCGGCGGGCCGCAGCCGGGCGCCGTGCAGTCCTGCACGGTCGGTTTCGTCGTGGAGCACCATCCGGCCGCGGACGCCCACCCGGTGACGGACCCCGCCCCCGAAGGCTACGAACGCTGGCGCGACGCCCAGCCGTTCACACTGGAGATCGCCGGCTGGGACGACCGCGAGCACCGCTACCGGATGTTCGAGCACGGCCCCGACGGTCACCTGCCGTTCTGGACCTACCGCCGACTGCGCGAGGGCGCGGTCCTCGGTGGCCAGGACGCCGCGCTGATCAACTGGGCGGGCAACGACTACGCCGACCGCTCGTCGATCGACCACCCGGAAGAGGCGTACGCGCAGGCCAAGCGGCTGTCCGCGGCGTTCCTGCACTGGCTGCGCACCGAGTGTCCACGCGACGACGGCAACGGCCTGGGCTACCCCGGGCTGCGGCTCGCCCCGGAAGTCGCGGGCACAGCCGACGGCTACGCCGAGGAGCCTTACCTGCGGGAGTCCCGCAGGCTGAAGACCGCCGACCCCGTCCGCCAGCAGGACCTGGAACCGGTGCCGGGCCTCGCCCGGGCTGCGAACCGCCCGGACACCGGCGGGCTCGCGATGTACCACATGGACCTGCACAGCCGGATCGGCCACCCAGCGAGCGCCTACGCGCCCACCGCCCCGTTCCAGGTGCCGCTCTCGTCACTGGTCGCCGCCGAGCCCGGCAACCTGCTCGCCGCGGCGAAGAACCTCGCCGCCACCCAGGTCGCCGCGTCCGCCTACCGGGTGCACCAGGGCGAGTGGGCCGTCGGCGAGGCGGCCGGCGCGCTGGCCGCACAGTCCTGCGCCCGCTCGCTCGCACCAACCGAGATCGTCAGCGAACGCCGCGAACTGACGCTCCTTCAGGTGAGGTTGGTGGGCGACGGGGTGCCTATCGCCTGGGCCCTCGACGTCCCGCCCGGCGACCCGCGCTTCGTCGCTGTCCAGCTACTCGCCGCCGCCGGAGCGCTGCGCGGCCGCCGCGCCGCCGAACTCGACATCAGGCCACAGGAATCGGCGGACGCCGCGGAGCGGCAAGCGCTGCACGAGGCAGCAGCGCGTCTACTGGGCGAGCCGGGATCCGTGCTCGATGACCTCAACCCGACCATCTGGCAGATGAGTTGGGGCGACCTCGCCGTCACCCTGGTGCAGCGCGTCCTGGACCAGGCCGCTCCCACCGCCGGTGGTTCCCGTGTCTGACAGCGCCACCACCCCACCCCCGACCGCTACCACCGAAAGGGACCCGGTGTCACCCACCCGAGCCCCCCGTCCCACCCGGACCACCGCCGCACTGCACGAGCTGGCCGGATCGCTGATCGTCTCCTGCCAGGCACTGCCCGGCGAGGCCCTGCACGGGTCGCAGATCATGGCCCGGATGGCGCGCGCCGCCGTCGAGGGCGGGGCCGCCGCCGTCCGCATCAACTCCCCCGAGGACGTCGACGCCGTCCGCCAAGCGGTCGCCGTCCCCGTGATCGGCCTCTGGAAGGACGGCGAGACGGGCGTCTACATCACGCCGACGCTCGCGCACGCCAGACGGGTCGCGGAGGCGGGCGCGGACCTCGTCGCGCTCGACGCGACCGCCCGCCCCCGCGGCGACGGACTGACGCTCGCCGAGACGATCGACGCCCTGCACCGGCTCGGGATCGGAGTCCTCGCCGACGTCTCCACGCACGAGGAGGGGCTGGCCGCCGAGGCCGCAGGCGCGGACGCGGTGGCCACCACCCTCTCCGGGTACACCGGACACACCGCCGCCACGCCGAAGGGCCCCGACTTCACGCTGATCGCCTCGCTCGCCCCCGCCCTCACCGTCCCGCTGATCGCCGAGGGCCGCATCGGCACCCCCGGCGAGGCCGCGCGGGCCCTCTCCCTGGGTGCGCACGCCGTCGTCGTCGGCGGTGCGATCACCCGTCCCACCTCCATCACCCAGCGTTTCGCCGCCGACATCCGTCGGCAGTCCGCCCGTTCGGCAGCCGGCCACCCCGCCCAGGAGCCCACCGCATGACCACCGCCCCCGAGTGCCACGTCGTCACCCACGTCCACTGGGACCGCGAGTGGTACCGCCCGTTCGAGTCCTTCCGCGCCCGGCTCGTCGAGCTGGCGAGCCGCGTCTGCGAGGAGCTGGACGACGGCCGCATGAAGGCATTCCACCTGGACGGCCAGACCATCGTCCTCGCGGACGTCGAGGCGCTGCGCCCCGACCTCGCCGAGCGGCTGCGCGCCCATGCCCGCGCCGGCCGGCTCACCCTCGGCCCGTGGCACGTCCTCGCCGACAACCAGCTGGTCTCCGGCGAGAACCTGATCCGCAACCTGCTCACCGCACGCCGCCACGCGGCGGCGACGGGCAGGCTGGCCGGCGTCGGCTACTCGCCCGACGCCTTCGGGCACCCCGCCGACCTGCCGCGCCTGCTGAACGGCTTCGGCATGGACACCGCCCTGATCTGGCGCGGCGCCCCCGACGGCGTCGCCCGCTTCCGCTGGCGCTCGCCCGACGGCTCCGAGGTCTTCGCCGTCAACCAGGGCTACCACGGTGCCGAGGTCCTCTGGCCGGACGCCGCCGCCGAGGCCAAGGATGACTCCACCGCCTACGCCGGCACGGCCACCGACGACGCCTCCACGGCCGCCACCCGGCTCGGCGACTACCTCGCAGGCGAGCACAAGCGGCTCCCCGAAGGCCCCTGGCTGCTGATGAACGGCGGCGACCACCTCGCCCCCAGCGGCCCCGGCGACCGCATCCGCGACGCCGCTTCCGGCGCAGAGGCCACCGGGGCGGCGCTGCGAGAAAGCACACTGGAGGACTTCTTTGCCGCAGCCCGCACCGCGGCCGACACCCGCGCCGCGCACGGCGAGCCGCTGCCGCTCGTCGAGGGCGAACTGCGTGAGCCCGCCGGGTACCTCACGTTCATCCTCGCCGGCACCCTCTCCGCCCGCACCTACCTCAAGCAGGCCAACGCCGCCGCCCAGAACCTCCTGGAGCGCTGGGCCGAGCCCACCCTCGCCCTGCACGCCCCTGGCGACCGCACCCTGCGCGCGGACCTCGACCACGCCTGGGAGCTGCTGCTCCGCAACGCCCCGCACGACTCGCTGTGCGGGTGCAGCGTGGACGAGGTGCACCGCGAGAACGCGGTGCGCTACGAGCGGGTCCGCCAGCTCGGCGAGCACGTCGTCAGCCGGGCCCTTCTCGCCTCCGGGCTCGACGTGCGCGCGTACGGCGACCCGGCGCGCGAGCACGCCGAGATCGCCGTCCTCAACCCGCACGCGGACACCACCGGCGGCCCGCTCACCGTCGAACTGCTCACCGCGCCCGACCGCCACCCGGTCGGGCTCACCGCCCCGGACGGCACGCCCGTCCCCTTCGAGGCCGAGACCCTGGGCGCCGAGACCGCCTTCGAGGCCGACCTCGACCTGCTGCCCGACTCCCGTCCCGCCCTGCGCCACCGGCTGCACCTCACCGCACCGGCCGTCGCGGGCCTCGGCCGCACGGTCCTGCGCGTCACCCTCGGCGACGCCCCGGCTGCGGAGACCGACGCCGTGACGGAGCAGGCCCGTTCGATGCCCGCGCCGGGCGGGGGTCTCCTGACCGCCTCCGACGACGCCTCGCTCACCCTGACCCGCGCCGACGGCTCGCGGCTGGCCGGGCTCGGCCTGCTGACCGACGGCGGCGACAGCGGCGACACGTACAACTACGACCCGCCGGTGCACGACCGTACGGTCGTCCCGCGCCTGCTCGACTCCCGCGTCCGCACCTCCGCCGTGCGCACGGTCCTGGAGCTGGACGCCGTCCTCGACCTGCCCGTCGGCCTCACCGCTGACCGCACAGGCCGGGCCAAGGAGGCCACAGCCGTCCCGGTCCGGATCGAGGTCACCCACTGGCACGGCGACCCGCTCCTGCGCTGGCACGTCGCGCTCGACAACACCGTCCGCGATCACCGGCTCCGCTTCCACGCGCCCACCGCGCGCGGGGCGGACACCTGGACCGGCGATGCGCAGTGGAGCCTCATCGAGCGCCCGGTGCGCCCCGACCTCGGCCCGCTGCCCACCGAGCGCGGTCACGAGGCCGTCTGCGGCTCCGCGCCCGTCCAGGGGCTCGGCGCGGTCGGGCGCGGCGCGGACCGCACCGCCGTGTTCGCGCCCGGCCTGCCCGAGATGCGCGCGCTGGGGGCCGCGGAGACCGCTTCCGGGGCCGACCAGGAGCTTGTGGTCACCCTGCTGCGGTCCGTCGGCTGGCTCTCCCGGTTCGACCTGTCCAGCCGCACCACCGGGGCCGGGCCGATGCTCCCCACACCCGAGGCGCAGTGCCAGGGCCCGCAGCGGTTCGACCTCGCGCTGGCCCTGGGGGCCGACGTGGCGACGGACACCCGACTGGCCCACCAGGCAGCCGCGTTCCGCGCCCCGCCACGCGCCTGGCAGCTCCGGCCCGGCACCACAGCCGCGCCCGCTCCCGGGGCGATCCGCGTCGGCGGGGCACTCCTCGCCGCCCTTAAGCCCGCCGAGGACGGTGACGGGATCGTCCTGCGCCTCACCAACCCGGCCTCCGTCGCATGCGAGGCGCGGGTGCACGCCCCCGAGGGCGCGCTGCTCACCCCCGTCCGCCTGGACGAGCGGCCGACGGGCGGGGCGACGATCCGTCAGGGCGCCGTGCCCGGTGTGTGGCCGCTCGCCCCGTTCGCCACGCTGAGTCTCCGTCTGACCGCCTCCGCGTAACCGCGTGAGCTGACCGGCGTGAACGGCCACCGAGCCCCCTCCGTTACGGCGGAGGGGGCTCGGTGGTTTCACCGTGACCGGGGTCGCAAACGGGGC
The DNA here is from genome assembly GCF_044765765.1 of Streptomyces sp. NPDC102402. Taxonomy (NCBI): domain Bacteria; kingdom Bacillati; phylum Actinomycetota; class Actinomycetes; order Kitasatosporales; family Streptomycetaceae; genus Streptomyces; species Streptomyces sp. NPDC102402. The sequence goes on along the minus strand of NZ_JBIWKR010000015.1, from coordinate 15,996 downwards.
GAGTCTACGCGCGAAGAAATAAACATGCGGCCAAATCGGACGACCTCCGTACGGGGGCTACTCGCCGGTACGCGGGCCTGCTAGAAGTGACCCGCACCACAGTGAAACCTTCCCGTAACACCACTCCCTGACAACGGATTTGGAGTTGATCGGCATGCTCTGGCGAAGAATCGTCCTCTCCGCGACCACCGCGCTCGCCGTCGCCGCGACGGCGCTCGGCGTCGCCCAGCCGGCCGCTGCCGCAGGCGACAACTACGTGGCCCTCGGCGACTCGTACTCCTCGGGCGTCGGCGCGGGCAGCTACTACTCCGACAGCGGTGACTGCCGCCGGAGCAGCAAGGCCTACCCCGCGCTGTGGGCCGCGCAGAACGCGCCCGCCTCCTTCGCCTTCAAGGCGTGCTCCGGCGCGACCACCGGGACCGTCCGCAGCGGTCAGCTCAACGCGCTGAGCGGCGCGACCACGCTCGTCAGCGTCACTGCCGGCGGCAACGACGTGGGCTTCGCCGACGTCATGCAGACCTGCGTCCTGCAGAGCGAGGCCACCTGCGTCTCCGTCGTGAACACCGCGATCGGCAAGATGAATGGGACGCTCCCCGGCAGCCTCAGCGGCCTCTACGGCGACATCCGCAGCCGTGCCTCCCGCGCTCAGGTCGTCGTCCTCGGCTACCCCCGCTTCTACAAGCTCAGCGGCAACTGCATCGTCGGCCTCACCGAGAACGAGCGTGCCGCAATCAACCGCGGCTCCGACACCCTCAACGGCGTCCTCGCCAAGGCTGCGGCCAACGCGGGCTTCACCTTCTCCAGCGTCGTCGACGAGTTCACCAACCACGAGATCTGCTCGTCGGACTCCTGGCTCCACAGTGTCGCCGTCCCCGTCTACAACTCCTACCACCCGAAGGCGGCGGGCCAGTCCGGCGGCTACCTCCCCGCCTTCCGCTCGGTCGCGTAGCGGCACGCCGCCCTCAGTGGCGTCCCGCCGGTGGGCACCCCCCGGGGTGCCCACCGGCAGTCCCGGTGCCCCGGTCGACCGCCACCAGCAGCGCGCCGGCCGCCACTTCCGCGAGACCCCGCGGGACACTCGGGCGCCCACCGTTGATCCGGCAGCCGACAGCGCACTGGAGCAGACACACGGCGAATCCGCTCACCAGCCACCACCGGCATCCGGGCACGTGCGTCATCCTCGCTCTTCGACTACTTGTCACACAAAGGGTGCTGGGTAGTGCCCTGGACGCGAGGGGGCGCCACCTGAGGCGTTTCGTCCTCACGAGCGGAGTTGTCCTGGGCGCCTTGGTCGTGGCCAGGTGGGGGCGGGGCAGCCCAAGTTCGATGGCTCCCCGGACACTTGAGATGTGTCTCATACGGGTGAGTCTTGTGGGTTGGCCGTGGCCGGTTGAATGTCTATCCGGTTGGTCGCAGGACGCCATGAACCGGCACTTCACCGGCTGCACCGACGGCAAGCTCACGAAGCAAAACCTCTGGCGCGAGGCCGACGTCAGCCGGGCCACCATGAACCGGGCGCCCGCTGACTTCCCCGACTGGGACAACCACGTCAAACAGAGCACAGCGAGCGAGCACGACCAGAAACAGACGGAGGAGATCGCCCTCCTGCGGCGCGGGCTGAACGACAACCGGACCGAGCGACAACGACTCCAGGACCAGGTCGACGCGGCGGCCACCGCCATCAGCGTCCTTCTCGCCGAGAACTCAGCGTTCGGCGAGCAACTTGCCAAGCGGTCAGCCACCGTGATCCCCCTCCGCTCGCACGCCGCCCGAGAGCGATCTTGAGCCATGGCACTGGTCAAGAAGGGGGCGCGGCGCATCGTCGTCGACGGCACCACCTACCGCTGGACGCTCCGCGGAAGGCCGACCTATAGCCAAGGCATGGCCTGGCGTCCCCTCACGTTCGCCGTCGAACATGCCGAGGCGCCGGGCACCACTTTGGTGATCACCACCAACAAGCCCCACTCGGCCAACTGGAACGGCACAGCAGCCGTCCCCGTTCTGCCGTCCGAAGTCGCCGCGAGCATCCGCGCCGCCCGCGCTGTTGGCTGGGTGGCAGAGAATCCCGGCTACCCCTTCCGCCTCGACCAGTCAAAGGGCTTCATCCCCTTCTCCTGAGCCACCAGCGGCAAGGACTCGTCGACCGCATAATAGTTGCACCACCAGCGACCGTCCCAGATGTCTCATGAGACATACCAAAGTCTCGAGACCGACGGGTTCCGGGCTCTGCTCTACACCCCGCTCCGGGACGGCGACCCGGGTGCTGTTGCTGACGAGGCGCGGGACCCTGCACCAGGACCGCTTCCACGACCTCACCGGCGCCGCCCGCAGCCTCCCGGCCGGTCTCGTCCTGGACGGCGAGCTCGCCGTCCTCGCCCTCCACGGGCAGCTCAGCTTCACCGCTCTGCAACTCCGCGCGGCAGCTGGCAGCAATGCTCGATTCCTGGCGGCCGAGATGCCCGCCCACTTCATCGCGGTCGATGTCCTGCAGCACGACGGCCAGGAGCTCCTGGCCGAACCGTTCGCGCGCCGCCGCGAGGTCCTGGAAGCCCTGTTCGCCAACCGCCAGCTCGACCCGCCACGGCCGCTCTGCCCCTCGACCACGGACCCATCCGCCGCGGACGAGTGGCTCCATGAGTGGACCGACGTTCCCGGTGTCGTAGGCGTCTCGCAGCCAGGGTTTGGCATTGACCGATTGACCGCTATGTTGCCGTGTCGAGTGCGTCTTTGATGGTGGGGTAGATCTGCAGGACGGTGTCGGCGCCAACGACGCGGAACAGGCGGGAGACGGTGGATGACGGCGCCGCGATGCGCAGGTCGCCCTGGCTGTGGGCGCTCAGGACGAGTCTGAGGAACATGGAGTCGCCGAAGGTGATGCCGCTGGCGTCCAGGACGATGCTGTCGTGCTGAGCGAGGGCGGTCTCGATCTTCGCTGCCAGTGGGCCGAGGGAATCCATGTCGAGCTCGCCGGCAGGGGCGAGGACAGGCGGCGCAGGCAACGAAGGATCGCGTTCTTCATCAACTGTCATGCGGCAATTGTTGCCACAGCGTATGCGAGCCGTCCAGGGTCCCAACCCAGCAGGCCGACGAGGCGGACCCTTGCGCTGCTGCCCGCTGGCCTGCCGTGATCGTTGTCCCGCGCCACCGCGCCGGCAGCCCCCGATACCCAAAACGCCACCAGCCGCGCCTCTCGGTCGGTGCTCAGGACGTGGGATCGCTCTGAGCTCCCGGATGAGGGCGAGGACTGGGACGCCCGGGAAGTAGCCCTGTCCGGCTCACTACGGGAGGGTCTTCCCCACGCGCTGAGATTCACATCCCGACGTTCCGGATCGCCCGCACCCCGGTCACGGTCGGCCAGTGGGCACTCTTCGCGGCGGCCACCGGCCGACCGGTGCCACAAAACCCGGCGGACCACCCGGTCATCGGGATCGCCTGGGAGGCGGCAACGGCCTACTGCCGGTGGCTTGGAGCACGGCTAGGCCTCGATGTGCGGCTGCCCACGGAGGACGAGTGGGAGCGCGCAGCGCGGGGCGACGACGGCCGGGAGTTCCCGTGGGGTGAGGAGTACCGCACCGGCCTGGCCAATCTGGTGGACCTCGGCATCGGCACCACGACGCCGGTCGGCTCGTTTCCCGACGGAGCCAGCCCCTTCGGCGTGCTGGACATGGTCGGTAACGCCGACGAGTGGACCTCTACGCTCTACGCTCCCTACCCCGGCGCGCCCGCAGAGGTGCCGAGCGCCGAGGATTGGGCCTTCGACCGGCACATCACCCGTGGCGGCGCCTTCCGCCACGACCGGGACCTGGCCCGGTGCGCCCGCCGCCATGGTGCCTACGAGCCGGACCTTGAAGCGATCGGCGTGGGCTTCCGCCTGGCGGCACCGGCCGCGTAGAAGCGTGCACCAATGCCGACATCGCATGACGGGCGGCACCCTCAAGACTGTGCATGTAGACCTGTACCGACCTGTGCACATTTCGGTGTACGCCGACAGGGGGAGCGACAGCTGGTGCTGCGGCTCCCAGGAGCCGGATGGGCTGGCCCCCGGGAGCCGCAGCGGGTCGGCGCTCGGCAAGCTGACGGCAAGGCTGAGCGCGTCACTGCTGGCCACTCTGGCGCCTGTGGTGCGCCGTCCTGCGCGGCGACACGCAGGCGTCGGTGTAAGTGACGTCACCTGGTCCCGCGGAGTCCTTCGACGAGGTGCCTGTTCGGCCACGGAGATGTCGAGGTGCGCGGACACCTGGGGCGGGCCAGGTCTACGCTGATGGACGGGTGTGGAGAGTTTGGGCAATCCAAGGCTGGCTTTGGACGCGAGAAGCGGCTCCGGCCTAACTTCTGTGATCTGGGCGGTCGCGCCAGCCTCTGGACGAAGCCAATATGCGGCGTTTCGCAGGTCAGGCCGGGGGATCAGGCTGCTGAAGCAGGCATTCGCTCTACAGACCAGAGAAGTTGAGCCAGAACCACTCGTGGGTGAGTAGAGCCGCAAGGCCTTACGTGTCACGAGGGCGGCTTGTCGACAGCGTCACCTGGGGGTGGCGGTGTCGATGACGCGCCGCCGTGGCCAGCCCGCCGGCGGCGGCGCGTCGCCGCTTCCGCCGTCTTCGGTGGATGCGGAAGCGAGTGCCGCAGGGGCACCTGCGTGCAGCGCAATGTCCCTGCGGTTCTCGCCCGGACTCCCGAGTGTTGACCGGCGGGGTCTGGGCGGTGGTGCGCTCATCGTCTCGCATTGCACAGCTTCTCGAACTGGCAGCCCGTCGGGTGACCGATACGGGAGGAGCGGGAGCTGTTGGGAGTGCGGTCAGGCGGCGCGGTTGGTCTTGGTCCGCCTGGCCATGATCCGGAAGCCGGCGCCGATTCCGCCGAGCAGGAGCAGGGTGCCGACGGCTGCACCTGCCGCGTTGAGGTTCCCGCCACCGTCAGGGGTGAGGGTGGCGGAGGCGAGTGCGCCGCCGCCGGTGTGCACGCCGCCCTGCGGCTTCTTGTTCAGAGCCACCGCGAGGTCGGTGACCTGGAGGTCCGAGGGGAAGTCTCCCTTGTGGGTGGCCGTACCGGTGAGCAGGTCGATGCTGTACAGGCGGGCGGCGCCGTTGACGTGGAGTGTGGCGAAGCCGTGGTTCGTGCCGCTCTTGGGCGCGTAGTGGACATCGAAGCCCGCGGAAGGGCCCGCTTTGACACCCAGGCTGCCGGTGGGGGCGAGGCTGCCCGCGTTGGCGGGGGACTGCAGCGAGACGCGGTCGTTGACCGTGTCCAGGTCGAACAGAGTGGTCGCGGTGTCACTGTTCAGATCGTTGTTGGTGTAGCCGGCGCCGGTGACACCTTTCGCGGTGGGCGGCGTCGTGGAAGGGGGTGTGGCGGGGTTGGTGAGCTTGCCGTCGACGGTGGTGGTGCGCGGGGCCGCCTTGTCGTCGATGTTGTGGCGCAGGTTCTGCCCGGTGTCGCTGATGACGCGCAGCCGGTTGGCGGCCGGGTTGAAGTCGACGCCGAAGTACTCGCCGTCCAGGTCCACCGTCAGCTGCGACACTTTCGCCGCCTTCGCGTTGTGGGTGTCGAGTGTGTAGATGCCGCCCTGGTCACCCACGCCGTACAGTGCACCGTTCTGCACGCGGTAGTCGATGCCGACGAGCTTGGTGTCGCCGGACAGGCCGCGCACGTGCCCGATCGATCGGGCGTGGCCGGGGGCGTGCGTCGAGAAGGCGACGAGCTGGTCGTGCGCGAGGCCAATCGCGTGCGGTGCGTCGTCGGCCGCTGTCTCGCCCGCCACGGCGGCGGTCCGCGCGGCAGGTCCGGCCGGCGTGGCGGCTGCCGCGGATGCGGCGAAGGCGAGAGGGCTCAGGACGGCGGCGGCGACAGCGGGGGCGAGCAGGGATATACGCATGGGTTTCTCCTACAGGGGCTGGGGCCGGCCGGACACCGGCATCACCCGTGACGTAATCACGCACGGCAACGCGCGGCTACTTTCCGCAGCCAAACGTGGGAGCTGCGGAAGATGCTCGCTCAGGGCTCACCGGCGATGCCCCCATTCGGTCGCGCACAGAAGTGCATTTATGGGCTATTCGAGGCTTATTACGCGATGGGAGCAAACCGTGTTGAAGGTGGCGCCGAAGTAACGGGTGACTCGCCTGCTCCGTGGGCGGGCTGACTACCGTTCGGAGTGCAACCGTGCGTACTCGTCTTCTTTCGGCCGCCGCTGTCGGCGCCGTCGCGCTGTCCCTCGCCGCCCCCGCTCTCGCATCGGCCGAAGCCGAGCCCACCCCGTTCGGTCCGCGTGGGCGGGCGGCGTCGACCGGTCTCATCAGCGTGGGGCTGACCTCCGACCAGCGCCTGATCGGCTTCCAGGTCGCGAACCCCGGCGACAGTTGGTCGTTCGGGAAGGTCTCCGGCCTGAGGGCGGACAGGAAGCTGGTCGGTATCGACTTCCGGGTCCAGAACGGCAAGCTCTACGGTGTCGGTGACCGGGGCGGCATCTACACCGTCAACAGCGACGCGCAGGCGGTCAAGGTCTCCCAGCTCACCGTCGCACTGGCGGGTATGAACTTCGGCGTCGACTTCAACCCCGCCGCCAACCGCCTGCGCGTGATCAGCGACAGCGGCCAGAACCTGCGCCACAACATCGACGACCCGGCCGCACCGCGCACCACCACCGTCGACGGGACGCTCACCAACCCGACCACGCCGCCCTCGACCGCGCTCGGCGTGACGGGGACCGCCTACACGAACAACGATCTCGACGCGGCCACCGCCACCACCCTGTTCGACATCGACACGGTCAACGACCGGGTCTCCCTCCAGTCCCCGGCCAACGCCGGCACCCTCGCGCCCACCGGAAGCCTGGGAGTCGACACAGGGCCCTGGGCCGGGTTCGACATCTACTACAAGACCTCCGACGGCTCCAACCGCGGCTTCGCCGCACTGTCCACCGGCGGGAAGCAGCGCTTCTACCGGGTGAACATCCTCGACGGTGAGACATCCCTCGTCGGCTCGTTCCCGGCCGGACGCCAGGTCGTCGACATCGCACTCCCGCTGAACCAGAACTGAGGACCACCTGCGCCGGTGCCGGCGGAGAGACCTGTCGGCACCGGTGTGGACGAATCGTGTGACGGCTGACCCGGCGCGGGACGGCCACGCCGACGCTCGGGCATCCAGCTCCGCGATGATCCGTACGCGCGTCGAGGACCAATCCGCCTTCCCCGCGGCGTCGAATCACACCGACGTGATCAGCGGCAGAAGGCCGCCCATGAGCGCACCCCCACCCGCCGGAGGACGGGACCTCCAGCCTCCCGTCTTCGGCCGACCCTCCGCGGCCTTGCTGGCGCGAGCCGACCGCGGCTACGCCCGCTTCCTTGCACCTCCTACCCCGGCCGCCCCCGGTGGTGGTGACCACGACAGGGCAGCGAGGTACCGGTGAGCGACAGCGATGCTGCCCTCCCCGCCCCCCACGGCCTGACTGCAGCCGAACCCCCACCGGACCGCGCTCCGTTCGAGGCCCTCATCACCGCCGTCCTCGCGTGGAAGAAACCGAGCCTCACGCCCTGCGACTACGAACAGACCGTGCTCCAACTGATCGGCCACGCAGGGGTGGTCGCCGCCGCAGTCCAGCGCCGCGCCGCTGCCCTGCCGAAGGACGACGGCCGCGGCGCCCTTGCCGAAATCATCCTCCGCGAAGCCAGCACACGTCTGACCGCACCGGTAGAGGGCACCGCCCGCTGCGCACAGGACCGCGCCCGTCTCGTGCGGGCCCTCTACGAACGGCTGGACCGCCTGACAGAACCCTTTCCCGGCCTGATCTTCGCCCGGTCAGCGCGCGGTCAGCGTTTTGTCCCGGGAGCGAGCTCGTCCACCGGGATCTCGCCGGAGCCGCGGGCGACGAGGCGGCTGGGGAGGGTCAACGTCTGTGGGGGCAGGGCCGGTTCGGTCAGGCGGGCCACTGCCAGGCGTGCGGCCTGCCGTCCGACGTCCTGGGGGTCACGGACGATCGCGGAGATGCCGAGGCCCGCGGACACCTCGGTCTCGTCGAAGCCGATGAAGGCGAACGGGGTCGCACCGGCCAGGCGTTCGAGGAGGATGCCGGTGCTGATGCCCAGGTTGAGCCCGAGTACCGCGGTCGGCGGATCAGGCGTGCGCAGCAGGGTCCGCAGCGCGGTGCGGGCCTGCTCCGAGGTGGCCAGGTCGCTCACCACGAGGTGCGGCTCGTCCTCGATGGCTGCGCCGGCCAGGCTGCGGTGGAATCCTTCGAGCCGGCGGCGCGCCGGGAAGGTGGCGCGGAGGCCGGCAAGGGCGGCAATGCGGCGGTGCCCGAGGCCGATCAGCCGCTTCGTGGCCTCTTGGACCGCTGCGTCGTCGTCCGTGGTTACCAGGTCGGCTGACAGTCCACCGGCCGGGCGTCCCACCATGACCACCGGCGTGCCGAAGGTGCGGTCCGGGGCCAGGTGGTCGCGTTCGTCGCTGTCAGGCATGACCAGCAGTGCGCTGACCCGTCGGTCGATCAGGGCGCGGACCACCTCCGGCTCACGGCCGGGGTCCTCGTCGGTCGAGGCAATGATCATCTGGAGTCCGGCGCGGCGCAGTTCGCGCTCGGCGCCCGCGGCGACACCCGCCTGGAAGACGTTGGTGAAGCCGCTGGTCACCAGGCCGACCGCGCCGTCTCGCCGGCCGTCGCGCAGCCCCTGGGCCATGGGGTTGGGGGTGTATCCGAGTTCCTCGACCGCCGCCAGGACGCGGTTCCGGGTGGCTTCTTCGACCCGTGGCGAATGCTGCAGCGTACGGGTGACGGTGGCCGTGCTCACCCCTGCCGCCCGGGCGACCTCCCGCAGGGTGACCCTCCGCTTTGCGCGCTCGTCCGGCATGTCTCTCCTTCTGAGGCCGCGGTCATACGTCCGTCGGCTTCGGGCTCGCGGTCACCTGCCGTTACCTCCAATGTAAACGTTGACATGGGGGTGCCGGTATCCAATACTCCCCGTGTCAACGTTTACATGGCCATGTTGACGTTTACATCACAGCAACCGCGCCATGGAGGGAGCAGAAGTCGTGAGTCCCACCCTCACTGAAGCCCGGCTCGGCAGAGGACCTGCCCGAGGTCTCGTCGACCACGTGAACGCGGTCGAACTCGACGACGAGACCGCAGCCGTCGCGCACTACATCCGCATGGACCTGGCCCACACCCTGATGCTCACCCAGGAAGGCATCTTCCGCGAGCAGCAGGGCGCGGCCGTCACCGCCTCCCTGCTCCGGCTGCTGGAGACGGACCCGGGGACGCTCCTGGCCGGGGATCCCGCGATCGGCACGCTCGGCCTGCAGATCGAGCGCTACCTCGAAGAGCAGTGCGGCCCCTCCGGTCTCGACATCCAGCGGGCGCGCAGCCGGATCGACCAGAAGGCCACCGGCATACGCCTGGCCGACCGCGAAGCCCTGCTGAACACCCTGGACGCCCTGCTGCGGCTGGGCGAGGCGCTCCTGGCCGCCGCCGCGCACCACGACGCGGTCCTCGCCCCCGGCTATACGCACCTTCAGCACGCCCAACCGACCACGCTGGGGCACTACTTCAACGCCCAGTACTGGCCGGTGGCCCGCGCGCTGGACCGGATGATCCACACCCTGCACCGACTCGACGAATGCCCGCTCGGCGGTGCTGCGCACAGCGGCACGTCGTGGCCGATCAACCGGGAGACCACCGCCTCCTACCTCGGTTTCGCCAGGCCCGTGCGTAACGCCCGGGACGCCGGGCTGTCCGCGCAGGACGGCGGCGCCGAGATCGCCTCGGTGCTCGGCCTCTCTCTGGCCGGCGCGGCTCGCTGCGCGTCCGACCTCTTCTACTGGTCCAGTACCGAAGTCGGTCTGGTCAGGCTCTCCGCCTCGCTGTGCGGCACGTCGAGCATGATGCCGCAGAAGCGCAATCCCATCGTCCTGGAACGGATCCGGGGGCTGGCCGGTGAGGCGGCGGGCTGGACGGCGAGCCAGCTGGGCACGCTGCACTCGGCCACGTCCACGGACGCCGACCAGGCCTACGTCCACAACCGCATACCCGGGTACTGCCACGAGAGCGCCGGCGCGTTCGACCTGCTCGCCGAGGCTGTCACGACCCTCGAAGTCGACCGGGAGGCCATGAGGGCCTCAGCGGGACGCCACTGGTCCACGGCGAGCGCGCTCGCCGACGACCTGGTCCGCACCCGCGGGCTGAGCTTCCGCCAGGCCCACGAGACCGTCGCCCGGTACATCGCCCGTCAGGAGACGAACGCCCCGGCGAACCCGTTGGATCCGGCACCGGCGCCCGGCGAGCCGACCGGGTACACCCCCGAGGACCTGGCACGGATTCTGGACGCTGCCGCCTTCGTGGAGACCCGCACGAGCCTGGGCGGCACGTCGGCAGCACGCCGCGAGGAACTGGCCCGCGAGGCAGAACTCGACCTGGCCGGGCACCACCGCGCCGCCGCGGACCTGCGCTCCAGGATCGCGGAAGCGGACGCTCGGCTCCTGCGAGACGCCGCCGCACTCGCGGCCACGCACAGCATCTGAGGACCGGCTCCGAACGCCGCCCGCAACGCCCTGCACCCGCCACGCACGTCGTATCCGCTCACCCTGACGACAACGGAGTCGCCCCATGACACCTCCACACGCCGCCGCCACTCCGGAAGCGGACGCCCACCAGCCGCCCGCCGAGGGCCTACCGGAACGGTCCATCCAGCTCACCGGGCAGCCGGTCGGCACCACGTTCATCAGCCTCTACATCCTCGCCATCATCGGCCTGTGGTTGGCCGTGCTCCCGCCCACAGCCGTCGCCCTGTCGCTGCGGGTGGCCGAGCTGGACCCCGAACACAAGAGCTCCTCCCTGGCCCTGGTGACCGGCGTGGGCGCAGTGTTCGCCCTGGTGGCCAACCCTGTCTGCGGCAGGCTCAGCGACGCGTCGGCCTCACGATTCGGACGCCGCCGCCCCTTCATGGTGGGCGGCGTCCTGCTCGCCACGCTCTCGCTGCTCGTGGTCGGCAGCGCCCCGAACATCCCCACCATGCTGGCAGGCTGGTGCGTCCTGCAGATCGGTGTCAACGCTGCCCTGGCCGCGCTGATCGCCGTACTGCCCGACCGCATTCCCGAACACCGGCGAGGCCGGGTCTCCGGGCTCATGGGCATGACCAATCAGGTGGCCACGGTCGCCGGGACGTTCCTGATCCAGCTCACCGGTACGCACGGCCTGGGAATGTTCCTGGTTCCGGCCCTCATCGGCGTCGTCCTGGTGATGGTCTTCGCCTGCCATCTGCGCGAGGTACCCCAGAGCCGCACGGAACGGCGGCCGCTGTCCTGGTCGGACATCCCGCGCAGCATGTGGATCAACCCCCTGCGTCACACCGACTTCGCCTGGGCCTTCCTCAGCCGCTTCCTGGTATGGACCGGCAAGGCATTTCTGCTGACGTACAAGACGTACTTCCTGATGGACCACCTCGGATACGACGCCGACGAAGCGGCACGGATCCTCGGCTGGACGATGCTTATCCTCGGCGTCGCCATCGTCGTGGGCAGCAACGTCGCCGGCTGGCTGTCCGATCTGCTGGAGCGCCGCAAGATATTCATCGGAATCGCGTCGCTGCTGTTCGCCGCCGGCATGGTGGTCATCGCCTTCAGCGACTCGGTGACGGGCTTCCTCGTCGGTGTCACCGTCGCCGGTATCGGGCAGGGCGTCTACGTCGGCATCGACTACGCCCTGGTCGCCTCCGTACTCCCGGACAGCGAGGGTGAAGCAGCCAAGGGGATGGGCCTCTTCAACATCGCCAACGCCCTGCCGCAGAGCGTCGCTCCTGCCGTCGCGCCCCTCTTCCTCGCGGTCGGAGGAGCAGACGGCAAGGACAACTACACGGCGCTGTACCTGGCCGCCGCAGCCTTCGCCCTCCTCGGGGCTTTCGCGGTGCGCTTCGTCCGTGGCGCTCGCTGAACTCGGAATGACGTCGTCGACCTGGCCGGTGCCAGTCTGCGCCAGGCAGGCGCCGGGCGGTGGCGACGCGGCTCCTTTCCGGGGGCAGCGAAAGGCGCCGCCCGACGGAGTGCTTCTCCGCACCCGCGATTGTGTTCGTGATGCTGTCGGCAACGCTCTGACTCAAACCATCCGACACCTATCCCTTGCTCCACACCAGGCCGGGCACTCGAACAGCGCTCGGTCGTGTCAGAACCGGGCAACAGCGATTCGGCCCGTCATCATGAGCCATGGACCGCAACGGCGCCGATTGGCAGCCCACCGACATTCGTGGTCTGGAGGTCCGCAGCGATGGGCGGGCATTCGTCGCCATACGAGTGCATGGCTGGGAAGCGCTCCTGCCGCTCTCTCTCCTCCGGGGCACTGTCACGCCCGCGGCACCGACGTCCTCGCTCCACGACGAGGCAGCCGCTGGCATCGGCACGCAGGCGGGGCTGGCGGTGGTCAGGCTGGTGGGGCATCGGCCATTGAGGGGATTGGCGGCCCCGGGCGGGCGCGTCGAAGTGCTCGAGGGGGATGAGCCCGCATGGTGATTGAAGCTGCCCCATCCTGGCGGGCAACACTCACACTCTGCGGGAGATTTCATGTTCAAGTTCGGAAGCGCGGCAGTTCTGGCCGCGGCTGCAGGTGCCCTGGTGTTCGCCGGTGCGGGCGCGGCCAGCGCGGACGCCGGCGCACAGGGGATCGCCTACGGTTCCCCGGGTGTGCTGTCCGGCAACGTCGTCCAGATCCCCATCAACATTCCGATCAACGCGTGCGGCAACTCCGTGAACGTCATCGGCCTGCTGAACCCGGCCTTCGGGAACACCTGCATCAACGGTGACTACGACGGCAAGGGCTACGACGACAGCAAAGGTGGCCACGACGACGGCAAGGGCTACGACGACAAGAAGAGTGGCCACGACGAGAAGGGCGAGGGCTACGGCCACTCCGAAGGCCACGGCGAGTAGCACTGCTCGAGCCCGTCTCTTTGCCTGAGTTGAGTCACTTGGGGGACTCAACCAGGCAGAGAGAGACTCCACGCGACCGGTCGTGCCAGCAGTTGCACGTGATCACGGCCCTTGCTGAGATCTCAGAATTTACCCACTATAGGTCACCCTCGCCTTCGACCCCTCCTTCACCGGAGAGAGCGGCGGCACCGTGCGCGACGTCGCCTCGCCCGACATCTACACCGAGGACTACAGCGCTGCCGTCGACTTCCTCGGCCTGCAGAAGAACGTCGACCGCGAGCGGATCGGCGCGCAGGCCGTCTGCGGCCTGAGCGGCATGGCCCTCAGCGCAGCGGCTGCGGACAGCCGCATCAAGGCCGTCGCCACCGCCTCGATGTACGACATGTCGCGCAGCATGTCCCGCGGCCACGAGGACTTCTACACCCGCGAGCAGCGCCAGAAGGTAGTGGACCACCTCAGCCGGCAGCGCTGGATCGACGCCGAGAAGGGCACGTACGCCCGCCTCTCCCACGAGGTCCCCTTCGACGAGAACTGCGACGTCGCCCCCACGAACCGCATCCTGCCCAAGACCCTCCCGGCGGACGCCGACCCGGTCACGAAGATCTTCTTCGACTACTACCGCACCGAGCGCGGCTACCACCCGCGCTCGATCAACTCCACCACCGCCTGGACCGGCACCACGCCGATGTCGTTCTTCGCCTTCCCCCTGATGGCCAACCTCGACCTGCTCGCCCCCCGCAAGGCCCTCCTGGTAGCCGGAGCCGACGCCCACTCCCGCTACTACTCCGAAGACGTCCAGAAGATGGCCCCCGACACCATCGACCTCCTGATCGTCCCCGGCGCAGACCACATCGACCTGTACGACCGCAAGGACATCATCCCCTTCGACAAGCTCGACGCCTTCTTCACCAAGAACCTCTCCTGACCGGAAAGCCTCGGCAGGCCGGTACCGCCAACAGCCTGTCGGGGCCCAGCGGCGGCTTCTCGGGACGATCGGGACGGACATGCCGCCGTGCCCTGGGGAAAGCGGAGCTTGTCGGACCTCAACAAGCACCTCTCGGTCGGCGCAGGAGATCGCCATCTGTTGTACCCGCTGTGCAAGTAGGTGGTCACCCCGAGCAGCGTGGGGCGTGGCCCGGTGGACAGCCGGTGGACAGACGCCTTTGGACGAGCCAGCACGAGGCCGCACGGCGGAAATTGACTTCGAGTTTGAATGAGGCGCAACGGCCTCGCTGCCCTTGCCGCACATGCTGGAGTTCAAGTCCAAGATCGTCGGACTACCGACGGGGTGGCCGCTCGTCGGGGGGTCTGTCAAACGAGCGGTGTAACTCGGGTTGGTGAGGGCTACTGACGTGCTGCGGAGAGCCGGCCGTCGAAGGTGATATCGAAGGCGTTCAGGGCGGTCTTCCAGCGCATGGTCCAGCGGGCCTGGCCCTTGCCGGTCGGGTCAAGCGACATGATCGCCATGTAGACGCATTTCAAGGCGGCCTGCTCATTCGGGAAGTGGCCGCGGGCCTTCACGGCCCGGCGGATCCTGGCGTTGACGGACTCGATGGCGTTCGTGGTGCAGACGATGCGGCGGATCTCGGTGTCGAAGCGGAGGAACGGGGTGAACTCCTCCCACGCGTTCTCCCAGAGCCGGACGATCGCCGGATACTTCTTGCCCCACGCGTTGGCGAACTCCGCGAACCGCTCGAGTGCGGCCTCTTCGGTCGCCGCGGTGTAGACGGGCTTGAGGAGCTTGGCGATCTTGTCCCAGTCCTGGCGGGCGGCATAGCGGAAAGAGTTCCGCAGCAGGTGGACCACGCAGGTCTGCACGACGGTGCGGGGCCAGACGGCCTCGACCGCGTCGGGCAGCCCCTTCAGCCCGTCGCAGACCAGCATGAGGACGTCGTTCACGCCTCGGTTCTTGATCTCGGTGAGGATGTGCATCCAGTGCTTGGCACCCTCGCCGCCATCACCGGCCCACAATCCCAGGATGTCCCGCCGGCCCTCGGTCGTGACGGCCAGGGCCACGTAGATGGGCCGGTTGGCGACCGCGCCGTCGCGGATCTTCACGTGGATCGCGTCGATGAAGACCACCGGATAGACGGCGTCCAGGGGCCGGTTCTGCCATTCGGCCATGCCTTCGAGGACCTTGTCGGTGATCGTGGAGATCGTCTGGCGCGACACCTCGGCGCCATAGACCTCGGACAGGTGAGCCTGGACCTCACCGGTCGTCAGGCCCTTCGCGGCGAGCGAGATGACCATCTCGTCAACGCCGGACAGGCGCTTCTGGCGCTTCTTGACGATCTTCGGTTCGAAGGAGCCCTCGCGGTCGCGGGGCACGGTTATCTCCACCGGGCCGACGTCGGTCAGTACGGTCTTGGCTCGGGTGCCGTTGCGTGAGTTGCCGCCGTTCTTCCCGGCGGGATCGTGCTTGTCATAGCCGAGGTGGTCGGTGATCTCGCCCTCGAGAGCGGACTCCAGAAGTCGCTTCGTCAGCTGCTGGAGCAGCCCGCCCTCGCCGGTCAGCTGCAGGCCCTCGGCCTGGGCCCGACTCATGAGCTCGTCGATCAGCCGGTCATCCACAGACTTCGGCGGCACCGGCTCAGACGGCTCGACGGTCTCGGCCTCGGTCACGTTGTTGCTGGTCATCGATGCATCTTCCATGATCGGGAGTTACACCGAACGTTTTACAGTCCCCGGTCGGGCAGGTCGCCAAGGACTCGAACCGGCCGAGGCCGCGGTGCGGGGTCGGGGGAGGCAGACAGAGATAGACGCGGGTGAGCGCGAGGAACCGACCGCGCTGCGGCAGGAGAACCGTCGGCCGCGTGAGGATGTCGACGTCCTCACGCGGGTCACAGGGTTCTTCGTGAAGGAGAGCCGGTGACGGTGCACCCGTTCCTCAAGGTGAAGAAGCAGGCAGGTCACAGCACGCGAGGCTCTTGGCAGACGCGGGTGATCTTGGTCGAAAATCCCGTCTATCAGGGGCCTGGTCGTTCCGCAAAGGACTGCCTATTGATCAGAAACTCATGGGGTTCACTCGTCGAGGGTGTAGCGGACATGCGGGGCCTTGAAGTAACCGGTGATGATGTGAGGTTGGCGTTGTCG
>NZ_JBIWKR010000014.1:0-164157 GCF_044765765.1 Streptomyces sp. NPDC102402 | reverse complement strand
CGGGCGGGGGGGCGGGGGGGGGGGGCGGGGGGGGGGCGGGGGGGGGGGGGGGGGGGGGGCGGGGGGGGGGGGGGGGGGGGGGGGGGCGGGGGGGGGGGGGGGGGGGGGCCCCCGGCGGCGGGGGGGGCCCGGCCCCCCCCCCCCCCCCGCCCGGCACTCGATGGGTGAGCCTTCTACGACCCGGCGCGCAGCACCGCCGCCACCACGGGGCCGGCCGCGTCGCCGCCGTGGCCGCCGGACTGGACGACCGCCGCTGCCGCGAGGTCGTCGCTGAAGCCGGTGAACCAGCTGTTGGACGTGCCCTGCCCGTCGACCTCGGCGGAGCCCGTCTTGGCGCCCTTGTCGCCGCCGACCGAGGCCATGGCGGCCTTGCCGGTGCCCCAGGAGGCGGTGGCCCGCATCATGGCGTTCAGCTGCCCGGTGACGTTCGGGGACAACGAGCGTGACGCGGTGGCGAGCTGACGGTCGTCCAGGGACTGCGGGACGATCACGGGCTGGCGGAATGTCCCGGTGCGGGCGGTCGCGGTGATGGACGCGATGTTGAGCACGTTCATCTGGACGGTGCCCTGGCCTATGTACTGGGCCGCGGCCACGCCGCCGCTCTCCTCGGGCACGCTCCCGTCGAACGAGACGACACCGGTCTTCCAGTCCAGGCCGATCCCGAAGACGTCACGGGCCTCCTTGGAGAGCGCGGTGTCGTCGTGCACGTCGTCGATCTTCTTGATGAAGGCCGTGTTGCAGGAGCGGGCGAAGCTCGTGGTGAACGTGTCCGAGTCCGGCAGCGAGAAGTACTTCAGGTTGTGGAAGGTGTTCCCCTGGTACATGACGTCCTTGGGGCACTCGACCGGGCGGGTCGCCGAGACGAGGCCCTTCTCGATGAGCATCGCGGCGGTCATGATCTTCAGCGTGGAACCGGGCGCCTGCTTGCCCTGCATCGCCGCGTTGAATCCCGTCGCCGGGTTGTTCGCGACGGCGCGGATCGACCCGGTGGACGGCCTGACGGCGACCACCGACGCCCCGCTGAACTGCTTGACCGCCTTCTCCGCCGCCGCCTGTGCGCCCGCGTCCAGCGTGGTCTGCAGCTTGCCGGGCTTCCCCTTGGCCAGGGTCAGCAGCGTCGTGTCCGGCAGCTGTTCGTCCGCCGGCTCGATCCAGGTCTCGATGCCCGGTGAGCCGCCGGTGGTGTCGCCGTACTTCTCGCGCAGGCTGTCCAGGATCGGCCCGAGCGACGGGTATGTCTCCTTGTCCAGCACCTTGCCGTTGTGGTCCACGGCCTCGATCGCCGCCGTCGACGACTCGCCGGTCTTCAGCGTGGCGCCCTCGGTCAGCTCCGGATGGATCACCGTGGGTTCCCAGTCGACGAGCGCCTTCCCGGTCGTCAGGCCGCGCACCACGGTCAGCTCGGAGGAGTACGACCAGGGCTTGCTCTTCCCCTCGTACGACACCGTCGCCTTCACCGTGTACGGCACCTTCGTGCCGACGGCGGGCCCCGGTGTGATCACGGCCTTGGTGACGTACGCGTCGTCGGCGTACCCGGCCAGCAGCGGCTCGGCGACCGCGTCGTTGTTCGTGAGCTGGGCGGCGGCCGGCGCGTCGCCGGACGCCCATGCATCGAGGAAGGCCTTGGCGGTCTCCTCGATCTCCTCCTTGCCCGGCGGCCCGGTCTTCACCTCGGATGACGCCGAGGCCGTCTCCGTGCCCCCGTCACCCCCCAGCACCACGTCGTACACGCCGTACCCGAGCCCTCCGGCCACCAGTACGAACACCCCGCCGACTATCGCGACCTTCGCTCCACTGCGCATCTGTGCAGTCCCCCTCCCCAGGAGGTCTCTTGAACGTGTTCAAGAGACGCTTCCCTGGGCACTTTACGGGACGCGAGGTGACTCTGAGGAGGTTGTTACCGGACCGCTACGCACTCCGAGAGAGCGCTTTCCGCCAAGTGGCGCCTTTCCGATGCGCGCCGGATCCCCCGCTACACCCAGGTGTCCAGCCACATCCGGTCGCGCCAGGAGGTGTCCGGGATCGAGGTGCCCGTGTAGAGCGGCCAGAAGTAGACGAAGTTCCAGACGATCAGCAGCACCAGCACCCCCGCCGCGATGGAGCCCAGGGTGCGTCTCCGGTCGCCCGTGGGGTCGGCCTTCTCCAGGCCCAGACGGTGTCTGGTGCCCGTGCCGGACGCCGGGCCCAGGAGGGCGCCGATCATCATCGTGACCGCCAGGCACAGGAACGGCACGAAGACGACCGCGTAGAAGAGGAAGATCGTCCGCTCCTGGTAGAAGAACCAGGGCACCCACCCCGCCGCCACGCCGCACGCGATCGCTCCCGCACGCCAGTCGCGGCGGAAGAACCAGCGCCACAGCACGTACAGCAGCGCCACGCACGCCGCCCACCAGAGCAGCGGGGTGCCGAGCGCCAGGACCTCGCGGGCGCACTTGCGCGTCTCCGAGGTGAGGCAGCCCGTCTGCTCCTCGTAGAAGTACGAGACGGGCCGGCCCAGCACGATCCAGCTCCACGGGTTGGACTGGTAGGTGTGGCCGGAGGTCAGGCCGACGTGGAACTCGTACACCTGGTACTCGTAGTGCCACAGGCTGCGCAGCCAGTCGGGGAGCCAGGTCCAGCTGCCGCCCTTGCCCTCCGTCGCCGCCCAGTTGCGGTAGTAGCCCTTGTCCGTGACGATCCAGCCGGTCCACGAGACGAGGTACGTGCCGATCGCGACGGGCACCGTGGAGACGAACGCGGGCAGCAGGTCCCGCAGGACCACGGCCCGGTACGGCTGCACGGCGCCCGCCGTGCGCCGCGCGCCGACGTCCCAGAGCACCGCCATCACAGCGAACGCGGCCAGGATGTAGAGCCCGTTCCACTTCGTGGCGAAGGCCAGGCCGAGCATCAGCCCGGCCGCGATCCGCCACGGGCGCCACCCGAGGCGGAGCGTTTCGGCGATGTGCGCGTCCGGCCGCAGGATCCCCTCCTCGTCGACCGGGAGCGCCGCGGCCAGCTTGCGGCGGGCCCAGTCGCGGTCGATGAGGAAGCAGCCGAACGCCGCGAGCACGAAGAACATCAGCACCAGGTCGAGCAGCGCGGTGCGGCTCATCACGAAGTGCAGCCCGTCCACGGCCAGCAGGGTGCCCGCGAGGCAGCCCAGGAACGTCGAGCGGAACAGTCGGCGGCCGATGCGGCACAGCATCAGGACCGAGACCGTGCCGAGCAGCGCCACCATGAAGCGCCAGCCGAACGGCGTGAATCCGAAGATCTGTTCACCGATCCCGATGATCCACTTGCCGACCGGCGGATGGACGACGTAGCCCGGGTCCACCGGGATGTCCACCGAGGACGGGTCCCTGAGGATCTGCTTGTCGATGTCCTTCGGCCAGGAACCCTCGTACCCCTGGTTGACCAGCGCCCAGGCGTCCTTGGCGTAGTACGTCTCGTCGAATATCACCGCCTTCGGGCTGCCCAGGTTCCAGAAGCGCAGCACTCCGGCCACCAGGGCGACCAGCAGCGGCCCGCCCCACGCGGACCAGCGCACCAGGCGGCCGGCGAGGGCCGGCGGCACGGCGAGCACGTTCCAGAACTGACGGCCGGGGCGGCTGTAGGGCGGCACCAGGCGCTCGCGCAGCCCCGTCTCGGGGCGTGGGGAATGGCCGAAGCGGCGCAGCCGCTGCTGCCAGGAAGGCAGCTGTTCGCCGGCATCGTCCCCGGCGTCGTTGCCCTGCTGGGCCTCGGGCGCAGTACTCGTCACCGCGCCATCGTAGGGAACGCATCTGTGCGAGTGGTGCCGCCCGTGCTGGGAGGATGGCCGATGTGACTGGAACGACTGGAACGCTCGTACTCGCAGGGACCCCCATCGGTGACGTCGCGGACGCCCCGCCACGGCTCGCCGCCGAGCTGGAGACGGCCGACGTGGTGGCCGCCGAGGACACCCGGCGGCTGCGCCGGCTCACGCAGGCGCTGGGAATCCACACGACGGGGCGTGTCGTGTCCTACTTCGAGGGCAACGAGTCGGCGCGTACGCCCGAACTCGTCGAGGCGCTGGCCGGCGGCGCGCGCGTCCTGCTCGTCACGGACGCCGGGATGCCGTCCGTCTCCGACCCCGGCTACCGTCTCGTCGCCGCCGCCGTGGAGCAGGACATCAAGGTCACCGCCGTGCCGGGGCCCTCCGCCGTGCTGACCGCGCTCGCGCTCTCCGCGCTGCCCGTGGACCGCTTCTGCTTCGAGGGCTTCCTGCCGCGCAAGGCGGGCGAGCGGCTCGGGAAGCTGCGCGAGGTCGCCGGCGAACGCCGCACGATGGTCTTCTTCGAAGCCCCGCACCGGCTGGACGACACCCTGGCCGCGATGGCCGAGGTCTTCGGCGCCGACCGCAGGGCCGCCGTGTGCCGGGAACTGACCAAGACGTACGAAGAGGTGAAGCGCGGCCCGCTGGGCGACCTGGCGGTCTGGGCGGCCGAGGGCGTGCGGGGCGAGATCACCGTCGTGGTCGAGGGCGCCACGGAGACCGGCGAGGAACTGGACGCCGACGAGCTGGTGCGCAGGGTGCAGGTGCGCGAGGAGGCGGGGGAGCGGCGCAAGGAGGCCATCGCGGCGGTCGCCGCCGAGGCCGGGCTGCCCAAGCGCGAGGTGTTCGATGCGGTGGTCGCGGCAAAGAACGCGGCCCGGACCGGCCAGGACCAGGGCAAAGGGCTAGCCTGAAAAGTAAAGCGCAAGCCGCGTACCGGGCCCTTCCCCCACGGATCGGCCAAAAGCGTTCCAATACTCGGCAGATCTGGTGCGCGGCCCCCGGGTGAGGGCGTCCACTTGAGGGTGGAACGCACCATCCGGAGTGCTTGTCCGGAGTGCTTGTCCATCGGACAAGAGGAGCAGGCATGAGCGAGATCGCGGCAACCACCGTGCACGAGGCGTACGCCTTCGCGTGCATGAGGTGTGGACACGGCTGGGAACAGGCGTACGAGATAGAGCACCACGTCGACGGCTCGGGCAAGGCCTTCGTCGTGTACAAGGCGGACGGGGAGCGGGTCCCCTCGCCGCTGTCCACCCCGACCTGCGCCAACTGCGGCGGCCATGTGGTCCGGATCATGCGCGCCGGCCGGGTCTCCACCGTCCAGCAACTGCTCCAGCACCAGAAGACCGTGCGCCCGGAGGCGGGGGCGGACCGGATCGCGGCCACCGCCGTGCCGTCCTCCGGGTCCGACGCCCACCACTGGCAGCTGGCCGATCTGCTGCGCCCCTTCCACCGGCGGTGAGCTCGCCCCACCGGCGGTGAGTCTCGCGCCCCTTCCACCGGCGGTGAGCTCGCCTCACCGGCGGTGAGCGGGGGCCCCGGCCCTCGTAGAGTCGTGGCATGAGCCGTACCGACGCCCCGCCGCTCCCCGAACCCCTCCGGGTTCCGGTCGCCGATTCCCACACCCACCTGGACATGCAGGACGGCACCGTCGAGGAGGGCCTCGCCCGCGCCGCCGCGGTCAACGTGACCGCCGTCGTCCAGGTGGGCTGCGACGTGAAGGGCTCGCACTGGGCCGCCGAGACCGCCGCCGCACACCCGTCCGTGCACGCCGCCGTGGCCCTGCACCCCAACGAGGCGCCCCGCATCGTGCACGGGGATCCCGAAGGCACGGCCCGCCAGGGGGCCCGCGAGCCCGGCGGGAAGGCGGCGCTCGACGAGGCGCTCGCCGAGATCGACGCCCTCGCCGCCCTCGCGCACGTACGCGCGGTCGGCGAGACCGGCCTCGACTTCTTCCGCACGGGCCCCGGGGGCGTCGCTGCGCAGGAGGAGTCCTTCCGCGCCCACATCGAGATCGCCAAGCGGCACGGCAAGGCTTTGGTCATCCACGACCGCGAGGCCCACGAGGACGTGCTGCGCATCCTCGCCGACGCGGGCGCGCCGGAGCGGACCGTCTTCCACTGCTACTCCGGGGACGCCGAGATGGCCCGGATCTGCGCGGCGGCCGGCTACTTCATGTCCTTCGCCGGCAACGTGACCTTCAAGAACGCGCAGCCGCTGCGCGACGCGCTGGCCGCCGCCCCCGCCGAGCTGGTGCTCGTGGAGACCGACGCCCCCTTCCTCACCCCCGCGCCGTACCGCGGACGGCCCAACGCGCCCTACCTCATTCCGGTCACGCTCCGTGCGATGGCCGAGGTGAGGGGCGTCGACGAGGACACCCTCGCCGCGGCCGTCTACGACAACACCGCGCGGGCGTTCGACTTCTGATCTGCCCGGCCCCCCACGCCGACACGTAGGGTGATCACACGACTTTGGGCGGTGACGGAACCTCGGCTATCGTGCCCGCGCATCGGGGTCGGCAGCCGGATCTCCTGGAGCGTCGTGGGCCATTCGCAGGGCAGTCACCGCGCACCGCGCGGCGCAGGGCGGACCGGTCGGGTCCCGGCGAGGGTGCCCGCCCCGGCTCCGCCGCGCTCCCTCCACGAGGAGCGGACGATCGTGGCCACACTGTGGGCGGGTCCGCTCCCGGTCCACGACCCGACGGTGCTGGACACCCCGCTGGTGCCCCCGCCGCCGCTGGTGCCCCCGCCTCCGGCGGTGCGCACGCGGCCCGCGGGGCACCGGGCGGTCCGACGGCACCGGAGCACGCCCGAGGGCCTGCGGCGGCTCGTCCCCCGCGCACTGGTCCTCGCCGTCCTGGCCGGCGGGACCGCCGCCTTCCTCACCCAGGACAAGGCCGTCCACGTCAGCGTCGACGGGACCTCGCGCACCCTGCACACCTTCGCGGACGACGTCGGTGAGCTCCTCGACGCGGAGGGCGTCACGGTCGGCGCCGGCGACACCGTCGCCCCCGCCCCCGCCACGGGGCTGGCCGACGGCGACGAGGTCACCGTCCGCCGGGAGACGCGCGCACCCGCGCCCGCGCCGGGTGGCGGGCCCAGGGCCCCGCGGCGGCCGTAGGCTTAACGGGTGAGCACCACAGAGCCCGACGCCCTCCTGGGCCCCGCAGACATCCGCGAGCTGGCCGCAGCGCTGGGCGTACGCCCCACCAAGCAGCGCGGCCAGAACTTCGTCATCGACGCCAACACGGTCCGCAGGATCGTACGGACCGCCGAGGTGCGGCCCGACGACGTGGTGGTCGAGGTGGGGCCCGGCCTCGGGTCACTGACCCTGGCCCTGCTGGAGGCGGCCGACCGGGTCGTCGCCGTGGAGATCGACGACGTGCTCGCGGGCGCCCTGCCGGCCACGGTCGCCGCCCGGCTCCCGGAGCGCGCGGACCGCTTCTCCCTGGTCCACTCCGACGCGATGCTGGTCACCGAGCTGCCCGGCCCGGCGCCGACCGCGCTCGTCGCCAACCTGCCGTACAACGTCGCCGTTCCGGTCCTGCTCACCATGCTGGAGCGCTTCCCCACCATCGAGCGGACGCTCGTGATGGTCCAGTCCGAGGTCGCCGACCGACTGGCCGCCCGGCCCGGCAACAAGGTCTACGGCGTGCCGTCGGTCAAGGCCAACTGGTACGCCGACGTCAAGCGCGCCGGGTCGATCGGCCGCACCGTCTTCTGGCCCGCGCCCAACGTCGACTCGGGGCTGGTGTCCCTGGTGCGGCGTACGGAACCGGTCCCCACCACCGCGACGAGGGCCGAGGTCTTCGCCGTCGTCGACGCCGCCTTCGCCCAGCGCCGCAAGACGCTCCGCGCGGCCCTGGCCGGCTGGGCGGGCTCCGCACCGGCCGCCGAGGCCGCCCTCACCGCCGCCGGGATCTCGCCGCAGGCACGCGGTGAGGCACTGACCGTCGAGGAGTTCGCCGCCATCGCCGAGAACAAGCCGGAGCCCTCCGCATGACCCGCAGCGTCACCGTCCGCGTCCCCGCCAAGGTCAACGCGCAGCTCGCGGTGGGAGCCCCCCGCCCCGACGGCTTCCACGACCTGGCCAACGTCTTCCTCGCCGTCGGCCTGTACGACGAGGTCACCGTCACCCCGGCCGACGCGCTGCGCGTCACCTGCTCCGGACCGGACGCCGGCCAGGTCCCGCTGGACGCCACCAACCTCGCGGCCCGCGCGGCGATCGCCCTGGCCGCCCGCCACGGCATCGCCCCCGACGTGCACATCCACATCGCCAAGGACATCCCGGTCGCCGGGGGCATGGCGGGCGGCAGCGCCGACGGCGCCGCCGCGCTGCTGGCCTGCGACACCCTGTGGTCCACCGGCGCGAGCCGGGAGGAACTCCTTGAGATCTGCGCCGAGCTGGGCAGCGACGTGCCCTTCAGCCTGGTCGGCGGGGCCGCGCTCGGCACCGGGCGCGGCGAGAAGCTCACCCCGATCGAGGTCGGCGGGACCTTCCACTGGGTCTTCGCCGTCGCCGACGGCGGGCTCTCCACCCCCGCGGTGTACGGCGAGTTCGACCGGCTCGCCGCCGGTACACGGGTGCCCGAGCCCGTCGCCTCCCCCGCCCTGCTCACCGCCCTGGGCAAGGGGGACACCACCGCGCTCGCCGAGGCCCTGTCCAACGACCTCCAGACCGCCGCTCTCTCCCTGCGCCCCTCGCTGGCCGACACCCTCGCCGTGGGCACCGCCGCGGGCGCCCTGGCCGCTCTGGTCTCGGGGTCCGGGCCGACGACGGCGTTCCTGACCGCCGACGAGGAGTCCGCGCGGACGGTCGCCGACGCCCTGCTGGCGTCGGGCACGTGCCGCAGCACGCGGGTCGCCCTGTCTCCCGCTCCGGGGGCCACCGCCGTCTGACCGCCGGTACTCAGACGGGAACTGAGTACGGTCGCGCTGCCGCCCCCCGGGTGCCCGGCGCGACCGTAGGCGCATGGGATCACCTGTTCGCGAACTGGCCGAGGCCACACCCGTCACCCGGGACCGCTACATCGACCTGCTGCGTGTCGTCTCGCTCGGCACGGTCGTCCTCGGCCACTGGCTGATGGCCGCCGTCACCAGCGAAGGGGTCGGCAACCTCCTCGCCGTCGTGCCGGGACTCCAACTGCTCACCTGGGTCCTCCAGATCATGCCGGTGTTCTTCTTCGTCGGCGGCTTCTCCCACGCCCTGTCCTACCGCTCCCTGCTGCGCAGGCGCCCGGAGGACTCCACGGCCTCGGTGTACCCGTCCTTCCTGCGCGCCCGCCTGCAACGGCTGCTGCGGCCCACCATGGTCTTCGTCCTCGTGTGGGGTGCGGCCGCGCTCGCCGTCCAGCTCCTCGGCGGTGGCGGCGGACTGACCGGTGTGACGCTGAGGCTGGTGACCCAGCCCCTCTGGTTCATCGGGATCTACCTGGCGATGGTCGCGTTCACCCCCGCCCTGCTCACGCTCCACGACCGCTACGGCTGGGGCGCGTTCGCCGCGCTCGCCGGAGCGGCGGCCGCGGTGGACCTCCTGCGGTTCGCCGCCGGCGTCCCGTACGTCGAGTTCCTCAACTTCGCCTTCGTCTGGCTCGCCGTGCACCAGCTCGGCTTCCTGCGGGCCGACGGCCGCATCCGCCGGCCCGCGCTCCTCGCCGGCGCCGGGCTCGCCGCCGTGGCGCTGGTGGCCCTCGGCCCGTATCCGCTCTCCATGGTCGGCATGCCCGGGGAGAAGATCAGCAACATGGCGCCCCCCACGCTCGCCCTGCTCGGTCACGGCCTCTGGCTGGTCGGAGCGGTCGAGCTGCTGCGCGCCCCCGGCGCCCGGCTGGTCGCCCGGCCCAGCGTCTGGCGCACGGTCGTGGCCGCCAACGGCGTCGCGATGACCGCGTTCCTGTGGCACCTCACGGCGATGCTCGGCGTGTACGGGGCGATGCTCACCCTCGGCCTCACGCTGCCCGAGCCGGCCACCGGCGCCTGGTGGGCGCAGGTACCGGTGCGGATCGCCGCCGCCGCCGCGGTCACCGTGGTCCTGGTCGCGGCCTTCCGCACGTTCGAACGCCCCGTCGGCGTCGTCCCCGGAAGAGGGTCGGGCGGAGCGGGCGCGGTCTCGGCGATCGGGGTGACCCTCGCCCTGCTGGGCGTGCTCGGCCTGTCCATGGTCGGATACGCGGGACTGCTGGAAGGACACACCGCGCTGCTGATCGCCTTCCACGTCAGCGCCCCGGCCGCCGTGGCCATGGCACTCGGCGGCTGGCTGCTGGTCGAGCGGGCCGGGCGGTGACGGCCGTGGGCAGCGGGAGGTGCCGCCCGCGTCAGCCCAGCTCCAGGCTGTCCCTCGCCAGCTCGTACGCCGGGAGCATCTCCTCGTGCTCCTGCGGGTCCAGTCCGCCCAGGTGCACCACGACCGGCCCCTCCGGCGTGGCGACCGCGAAGGCCCGCTCCGTCTTCGGCTCGTCCAGCAGCTCGCCGCTCACCGTGTAGGTCACCTCGGCGGCCGGCACCGGCCCCGCCTCGGTCTCCTCGTACGCGGCCTTCGACGCGTCCTGCGCGCCGGCCACGAAGTCCTCCAGCGCCGCGCGCGGGGTGGTGGAGGCGCCCTTGCCCTGCCAGACACGGATGTAGCCGATGTGGCCGGCCGGCTTGGCGTCGATCTCGCAGACCATCGTGGCCGAGCCCTGCCGGCCCAGCTCGGCGAACTCGGAGCCGGGATCGACGTCCACGGCCTCCGGCTTCCAGCCGGCCGCCAGGTCGAAGCTCACCGGCAGCTCGCAGGCCGATCCCGCGCCACCGAGCCTGGCGCCCTTCTCCGCAGCGCTCTTCGACGCCTTCGCGGGGGCGCTGTCCCCGTTCTTGCCCGCGTCGTTCCCGCCCGCGTCCGTGCCCGTGCCACCGGACGACGAGCAGCCCGCCAGCGCGGCCGCCGTCAGGATCGCCGGAACCAGTGCCCGTATCGCGCCACGCATCATGAAGTCCCCACCCCAGAGATGTTCCGGACCGCTCCGACCTGGGGTTACTCCCCATGATCGATCGCCGCACGCTATCGCACCCCGCGCGGCGACTACTCTGGGACGTCGAGCGGTCCCCGACGCAGGGATCCCCGAGGCAGGAGTGAAATGGCCGTCAATCTGGTCAATGTCGAGCAGGTCAGCAAGGTGTACGGCACCCGTGCCCTGCTCGACGGTGTATCCCTCGGGGTGTCCGAGGGCGACCGGATCGGCGTCGTCGGCCGTAACGGCGACGGCAAGACGACGCTCATCCGGATGCTCGCCAAGCTGGAGGAGGCGGACACCGGCCGCGTCACCCACAACGGCGGGCTGCGCCTCGGTGTCCTGACCCAGCACGATTCGCTGGACCCGCAGGCCACCATCCGGCACGAGGTGATCGGCGACCTCGAGGACCACGAGTGGGCGGGCAGCGCCAAGATCCGCGACGTCCTCACCGGGCTCTTCGGCGGCCTCGCCCTCCCCGGTTTCGAGCACGGCCTCGACACGGTCATCGCCCCGCTCTCCGGTGGCGAGCGGCGCCGGATCGCGCTGGCGAAGCTGCTCATCGCCGAGCAGGACCTGATCGTCCTCGACGAGCCGACCAACCACCTCGACGTCGAGGGCATCTCCTGGCTGGCCGGACACCTGCGGACCCGTCGCTCCGCACTCGTCTGCGTCACCCACGACCGGTGGTTCCTGGACCAGGTCTGCACCCGCATGTGGGACGTCCAGCGGGGCAGCGTCCACGAGTACGAGGGCGGCTACAGCGACTACGTGTTCGCGCGGGCCGAGCGGGAGCGGATCGCCGCGACCGAGGAGTCCAAGCGGCAGAACCTGATGCGCAAGGAGCTTGCCTGGCTGCGGCGGGGCGCCCCCGCCCGTACGTCCAAGCCGCGCTACCGCATCGAGGCCGCCAACGAGCTGATCGCCGACGTCCCGCCCCCGCGCGACACCAGCGAGCTGATGAAGTTCGCCAACGCGCGCCTCGGCAAGACCGTCTTCGACCTTGAGGACGTGACCGTCCAGGCCGGCCCCAAGACCCTCCTCACCCACCTCACCTGGCAGCTCGGCCCCGGCGACCGCATCGGCCTGGTCGGCGTCAACGGCGCGGGCAAGACCTCGCTGCTGCGGGCGCTCGCCGAGGCGTCCCGCAGCCAGGGCGACGTACAGCCCGCCGACGGGAAGATCGTCGTCGGCAAGACCGTCAAGCTCGCCTACCTCTCGCAGGAGGTCGCGGAGCTCAACCCCAACCTGCGGGTGCTCGAAGCGGTCCAGCAGGTGCGCGACCGGGTCGACCTCGGCAAGGGCCGCGAGATGACGGCCGGGCAGCTCTGCGAGCAGTTCGGCTTCGTCAAGGAGAAGCAGTGGACGCCGGTCGGCGACCTCTCCGGCGGTGAGCGGCGGCGGCTGCAGATCCTGCGCCTGCTGATGGACGAGCCCAACGTCCTCTTCCTCGACGAGCCCACCAACGACCTGGACATCGAGACCCTGACCCAGTTGGAGGACCTCCTCGACGGCTGGCCCGGATCGATGATCGTGATCTCCCACGACCGGTTCTTCATCGAGCGGACCACGGACAAGGTCATGGCGCTCCTGGGCGACCGGGCGCTGCGGATGCTGCCGCGCGGCATCGACGAGTACATCGAGCGCAGGCAGCGCATGGAGGCGACGGCCACGCCCGCCTCGGCCGCCGCGTCCTCCGCGCCCAAGGCGGCGCCGGCCGAAGCCGTTTCGCCGCAGGCGGCGCGTGCCGCGAAGAAGGAGCTGCAGAAGGTCGAGCGGCAGCTCGACAAGATGTCGACCAGGGAGACCACGCTGCACGCGCAGATCGCCGACAACGCCACCGACTTCGCGAAGGTCGCCGAGCTCGACGCCGAGCTGCGTGAACTGGTCGCGGAGCGGGACGTGTTGGAGATGCGCTGGCTGGAACTGGCCGAGGACGCCTGAGGGACGGCGGGTGGCGGGGACGAGGACCGCTCCGCCGGTGTGACCGTGCGGACCATGTCCGTCCAGCTCCCGAAGCGGATGAGCGCGGACGAGGACGAAGCGGATCAGCGCGGACGAGGACGAAGCGGAGGAGGCGGGCACCGCGGTGCCCGCCTCCGGCCCGTAGTCACCGGAACCCGGTTCCGGTGAAATGAGCTCCTTGCGGGACGAGTTGACGTGGCTTGGGGAAACGCGGCCGGGCCGGGCCCCGACAGGTGCGTAACGGAGGCATCACGGCCCGGTTCTCCCTTGGGAACAGGGGATGGACCGCACCGGTGCCCGGTGCGGTGCGGGTGGTACAAAGAAGCCCCGCTCGACTGTCGTAACGCCGCGGAAGCCATGCCCGATTCGCTCCTTTCCGGGGGGAATTCAGAGATCTCTCCTACGTGATCCTCTGAGCCCAGCGGAATCGCGGGGGAGACCGGAACGGGCACCGGACCGCACGAAGGGGGACGTGCTGATGACCCAGCCGCCCAGCCAGCAACCGCCGCAGGGGGGCTTCGGGGCTCCGCAGGATCCGCAGGGCACTCCTCAGCCGCCGTCCCAGCCGCCGTCACCCCCGGCGGCTCCGCCGCAGATGCCGCCGGGGCCCCCGCAGACGCCGCCCCCGGCGACGCCGCCCCCCGCGCAGCCGGGCTACGGCTACCCGCAGACCCCCGGCGCGCAGCCCGGATACGGCTACCCCCAGGGCCCCGGACAGGCGGCCCCCGGCCCGTACGGCGGCCAGCAGCCCGGCCCGTACGGCGCCCCCGCGGGCCCGTACGGCCAGCAGCCCGGCCCGTACGGCGGACAACAGCCCGGCCCGTACGCCCAGCAGCCCGGTCCGTACGGCGGCCAGCAGCCCGGTTACGGCTACCCGCAGCAGCAGTACCCCGGGGCGCCCACCCCCGGCGGCACCGGCGGCGGCCCCTTCAAGGGCAAGCCCGCCGTCATCATCGGTGCGGCGCTCGCCGCGCTCCTCGTCATCGGCGGAGGCGTCTTCTTCGCGGTGAGCGGCGGTGACGACGACGTGAAGAAGCCCGTCTCCAAGTCCAGCAGCGGCGCCGTGGACCCGAGCGGCTCTCCCAGCGTCGACCAGGGCGACGGCAAGGGCGACGGCCGCGAGGCCGACGACGACCTGAACGCCGGGCGCAAGGCGGGCGAGGCGAAGGTCCTCTGGCTGACGAAGAACGATGTCGACCTGCCGCGCAACGGCGCGGACGTGTACGGCCCGTGGATCGTCGGGGACACGCTCGTCAAGGGCATGTACCGCTCGCTCATCGGCTATTCGGTGGCCGACGGCAAGGAGAAGTGGAAGCTGCCGCTGTCCACCGACCTGTGCGCGGCACCAGGGACGGCCACCGCCGACGGCAAGATCGTCATCGGTGTGCAGAACGGCACCACGGACAAGTCCACCTGCGCCGATCTGCAGATGGTCGACCTCAACACCGGCAAGGCCGGCTGGAAGAAGTCGATCAAGAAGAACGGCAACTTCGACCTGCTGTCCGACATCGGCATCGCGATCAGCGGAGACACCGTGGCCGTCGGCCGCACGAGCAACTCCAACGGCTACCGGGTCAGCGACGGCAAGGAGCTGTTCGGCAACCCGTCGAGCGGCTGCAAGCCGTTCGCCTTCGCCGGCGGCCCGAAGCTGATCGCCGCCGCCAGCTGCCCCACCAAGTACGGGGAAGACCCGCAGAACCAGATCCAGGAGATCGACCCGACCACCGGCAAGGCCAAGTGGACGTACCAGCCCAAGGTGGGCTGGGAGGTCGACAAGGTCTACTCGGTGAACCCTCTCGTCGTCTCGCTGACCCATCGGGAGGACAAGAAGTGGGGCATCCTCGCGCTCAAGGAGGACGGGTCACTCCGCTCCCAGCTGATCAGTGACAAGGGGGACAAGCTCTCCGTCGACTGCGGCGGCGGCTTCGTGATCTTCGGCGGACAACTGGAGGGCTGCACCGGTCTCGCCGCCGATGCCAACACCTTCTACATGATGACCGAGGACGACACCAGCGGATCCGCCCGCACCAACAAGGTCATCGCGTTCGACCTGAACACCGGCAAGACCAAGTGGAAGGCGGCGGCACCCGCCGAGCGCACCATGAAGCCGCTGCGCATGGAGGGCGGCAACGTCCTGGTCTACCTGGAGCCCTCGTACGACAAGGGCGGCGCGATCGCGACGATCGCCCCGACCGGCGGTGCGCCCAAGGTGCTGTTGCAGCACCCGGACTCGACGACCGGGATAGAGAACTTCTTCTCTTCCCAGGTCGTCTACGAGGGCGGCCGTTCCTTCGTCGTCAGCAACCGCGTCAGCGCGAGCAACGACGAGGAAGAGATGGAACAGACGACCATGATGGCCTTCGGCAAGTGACGGCCGACGACGGCAGCAGCAGCCCCTCCTTCTCAGACTCCGCAGAGGTACGTACGCCATGACCCAGCCGCCCCAGCCGCCCAACGAACCGCCCCAGGGCGGGTTCGGTGCCCCGCAGGACCCGCCGCCCGGCGGATTCGGCGCGCCCACCCCGCCGCCCTCCGACCCGTTCGGCAAGCAGCCCCCGGCGGCGCCGCCCACCCCGCCCGCGGGTGGCTACGGCAGCCCGCCCACCCCGCCGGCCGGTGGCTACGGCAGCCCGCCGCCCCCGCCCGCCGGTGGCTACGGCGCACCGCAGACGCCCCCGCCCGGGCAGCCGCCGCAGAACCCCGCGTACGGCTACCCCCAGGCGCCGCCTCCCGGGCAGCCGCCGGCGCAGCCCGGATACGGCTTCCCGCAGGGACCGCCCGGACAGCCCGGCATGCCTCCGCAGGGGTACGGATACCCGACCGCGCCGATGCAGCCGCAGTACGGCCCCCAGCCGGGCGGCGGCAAGAAGTTCAGCACCCAGATGCAGATCATCGTCGCCGCGGCCGTGGCCGTGGTGCTGATCGTCGGCGGCGGGATCTTCTACGCCTCCACCAGTGGTGACGACGACGGCGGCAAGCAGGGCCAGGCGTCCTCGGCCGGAACCGACGGCGGCGAGGGCAAGGGCGGCGAGGGCGACGGCCTGGCCGGCGGCACCGAGAAGGCCCCGGCCGACACCAAGTCCGAGGTCGGCTTCCAGCTGCCCCACCCGAAGGTCACCGACACCACCGTCGTCGAAGGATCCTGGGTCACCGACAAGGCGTACGTGAAGACCGGGGTGAACGAGGTCGTCGGCTACGACCTCGCCAAGGGCACCAAGCTCTGGGCGATCCCGCTCAAGGGCCAGGTCTGCGCCGCGTCACGGCACATGACCAAGGACCACAGGACGGCCATCGCCTTCGAGGAGGGCAAGGCCACCGCGGAGGACAAGTACCCCTCCTGCAACCAGGTCGGCGCGCTCGACCTGGCCACCGGCAAGCTCCTGTGGAGCAAGTCGGTCACGTCGGCGTCCAGCGGTGACGAGCCCGTCAGGTTCGACGAGGTCACGGTCAGCGGCTCCACGGTCGCCGCGGGCGGCACCAGCGGCGGCGCCGCCTTCGACATCGCCGACGGCGCCGAACTCTGGAAGCCGAAGGCGGACACCAACAACTGCTTCGACATGGGCTACGGCGGCGGCGACGCCCTCGCCGTGGTCCGCAGGTGCGGAAGCTTCGACGAACCGCAGCTCACCATCCAGGCGCTGGACCCGGCCACCGGCGCACCGCTCTCCACGTACACCATGCCGGCCGGCGTCAAGTACGCGGGCATCGTGTCCACCAAGCCGCTCGTGGTCGCGGCCAACGTCGGCGACACCGCCGACGACGGCAGCGCCGTCTCGGACTTCTTCTCCATCGACGCGGCCACCGGCAAGCTCAAGGTCCGCATCTCGGCCGATGCGGACAAGTACGCGGGGGAGTGCGGTTCCACCGAGGTGGAGAAGTGCGCCTCCCTGGTCGTCGGCAACAACAAGCTCTACGTGCCGACCGAGGACCACGAGGGCGAAGGCGAGTACGGGAACACCAACGAGATCGTCGCCTTCGACCTCGACACCGGCAAGCTCGTCGGAGGCAGGGCGGACGCGGGCGACAAGTACAGCCTGATCCCGCTGCGCATGGACGGCTCCAACGTCATCGCGTACAAGAAGCCCCCGTACGACAAGGGCGGCCAGATCGTCTCCATCAACGGCTCGACGTTCGAGCAGACCGTGCTGATGGTCAACCCGGACGACGAGGCGATCCGTGACGCGGAGGGCACCTTCTCCACCAGCTACGCGGAGTTCCGATACGAGAAGGGCCGGCTGTTCATCTCCGAGGGGATGGTCAGCGAGCCCAGCAAGTCCGGTTCGCTGGACGACAAGCAGTACCTCGTCGTCTCCTTCAGCACCGTCTGACCCGCCCCGGCCCCGCTCCCGGGGCCACCACCGACGGCCCTGCCGGTTGATCATCCGACCGGCAGGGCCGGTCGTTTTCTGACGGGCAAGTAGCCCTGAATGACGCAGAATTCGGCATTCTGGGGGGCTTCTGCCCAGTAGGGGGCGCGCAGCGTCGAACAAGCGTGTAACTTGCCGGGTCAGAGGGGCCGGGGGGCCTGTTCAGGGTTACGCAGCGGTACCGCTGTACACATGGGGGCTTTTCCGATGGGCGTGCGGCTCATGGTGGTCGATGACCACCGTCTGCTCGCCGAGGCACTCGCCTCGGCACTGAAACTCCGGGGGCACCGCGTGCTCGCCGCCGCCGCGCCGACGTCCGGGGCCGCGGAACTGGTCGTCAGCAGAGCGCCCGAGGTGTGCCTGTTCGGCACGGCGGCACCCGCCGAACCCGGCGTGTTCGACCCGATCGTGCGGATCGGACGCGAGCGTCCGCAGGTGGCCGTGGTGGTGCTCGGCCCGGTGCCGTCTCCGCGCGGCATCGCGGCGGCCTTCGCCGCGGGGGCGGCCGGCTACGTCCGGCACGACGAACGCATCGAGGGCGTCGAACGCGCGATGATCAAGGCCCGTGCGGGGGAGGCCGCGATCGCCCCGCAGCTGCTGCGGGGCGCCTTCGCCGAGCTGCTGCACCCGGCGGCCCAGCCGGACGACGAGGGGCAGCGGCTGCTGCGCCTGCTGACCCCGCGGGAGGTCGAGGTGCTGGTGCGGGTCGCCGAGGGCGAGGACACCCGGCTGATCGCGGCGGGGATGGGGATCGCGCCGAGCACCGCGCGGACGCACGTGCAGCGGGTGCTGATGAAGCTGGGCGTCGGATCCCGCCTGGAGGCGGCCGCGCTCGCCGCCCGTACGGGGCTGCTCGACCGGGCGGGAACGCCGCAGGGGCCGGACGGCCTCGCGTGAACGCGTGATCGCCGGCCCCCGCTGGGTGGTGCCGGTCAGCCTTCCGGCGTGCCGGGGGTCTCGTTCGGGACCTGGACCGGGCGCAGCTTCATCCAGATGAGGAAGAAGAGCCCGAGCGCCAGCATGGCCAGGCCGGTCCACAGGTTGATGTGGACGCCCTCGGCCTTCTTCAGGTCGGCTTCGGACGGGCTGATGCCGGCGATGGTGACGATCACTCCGTAGACCACGAAGAGACCGCCGATGATCCGCCGGATGTCGAAGAGCCGGGCCGCGGTCGCGGACTTGCGCTCCAGCTCGGAGACTTCCTTGTGCAGGTCGGACATGGTGAGTGCCTCCGATCAGAGCGAGTAGGGCAGGTAGCAGAGGGTGGCGAGGACGATGGCGCCCCAGCCCAGCAGCGCGGGCTTGCGGTACCAGGCGCTGTCGCCCTCGTCCGGGGCTTCGTCGGCGTCCGGGGACTCCGTCCCGTAGACCAGACCGGCCAGCTGGGCCTCCGGCTTGGGGGCGGTGAACAGGGTGACCGCGACCATGACGACCGCACCGGCGACGAATCCGACGATGGCGGAGACGAAGTTGGCGCCCTGGTCGGACGGGATGTCGATGATGCCCTGCTTGTAGATGACGAAGTAGTTGACCATCGCGGCGGTGGTGCCCGCCAGCAGGCCCCAGACGCCCGACTTCATCGAGGCGCGCTTCCAGAACATGCCGATGATGAAGACGACGAACAGCGGGACGTTGAAGAACGAGAACAGCGTCTGCAGGTACGTCATGATGTTGGAGAAGCTGGCCGCGATGAACGCCGTGCCGATCGAGGCCAGCACACCCACCGCGGTGATCAGACGCCCGAACCTCAGGTAGTACGCGTCCGGCTGGTCCTTCTTCACGTACCGCTGCCAGATGTCCGTGGTGAACACCGTGTTGAACGACGACACGTTGGCGGCCATACCGGCCATGAACGCGGCCAGCAGACCGGTCACCGCGATGCCGAGCACACCGTTGGGCAGGAGCTCCTGCATCAGCAGCGGAATGGCGTCGTTGTACGTGAGGTCCGAGCCGGGTGTGCCGATCTTGGGCACGATCACGGCGGCGACCAGGCCGGGGATCATCACCACGAAGACGATGAAGATCTTCGGGAAGGCGGCGATCAGCGGGGTGCGCTTGGCGGCCGAGAGGTTCTTCGCGGACAGGGCGCGCTGCACCTCGGCGAAGTTGGTGGTCCAGTAGCCGAAGGAGAGCACGAAACCGAGGCCGAGGATGATCGTCAGCCAGTTGGCGCCGAGCGGGTTGGCGTCACCGATGCCGGTACCGCCCCAGGCGGTCATGAAGTCGGCGCCGTGCTGCTTCTCCAGCGAGCCGCTCAGGCCGTCCCAGCCGCCGACGCGCTTGAGGCCCAGCAGGGTGATCGGGATCAGTGCGGCGAGGATGACGAAGAACTGCAGCACCTCGTTGTAGATCGCCGAGGAGAGACCGCCGATGGTGATGTAGATCAGCACGAAGAGGCCCGCGACCACGATCGCGACCCACTGCGGCCAGCCGAGGAGCGCCTCCACGACGATCGACAGGGCGTAGAGGTTCACGCCCGCGATCAGGATCGCCGAGAAGGCGAAGAGTATGGAGCTCAGCAGGTGCGCCGACTTGTCGAAGCGGTGCAGCAGGAACTCCGGTACGGAGCGGACCTTCGACCGGTAGTAGAACGGCATCATCACCAGGCCCAGGAAGACCATGGCGGGGATGGCGCCGATCCAGTACCAGTGGACGACCGCGACGCCGTACTGCGCGCCGGTCGCCGCCATGCCGAGGATCTCGGTCGCCCCGAGATTCGCGGCGACGAAGGCCAGACCGGTCACCCAGGCGGGCAGCGAACGGCCGGACAGGAAGAAGTCGAGGCTCGTCTTCACACTGGCCCGGGCGGCGAAGCCGATGCCGAGCACCACGACGAAGTAGATCGCCAGGATTGTGTAATCGAGCCCGTTCGTGGGGAGCCGGAGCCCTTCGGCCAGATATTGCATGGGGGGTACTCGCTTCGTTGCGCGAACTGAACCCGTCGGAACCTACGCCTTTGTGTTCAGAAACTGAACAGGTTGCATCACGTTCTTTGTTTGATCGTGATCGCACAGGGTGGAATGTCTGCTTATGAGCCGCCTTTGGGCACAGGCATCCCACAGGACTCGGCGCCATTGACTGTCATGTTGAGTTGTGATTTGTTATGTGCGGTTATGTTTGGAGGGCGTCAAATGGAGGACCCTGGTGAAGAAGACGGTTACGACCCTCGCCGACGGCCGTGAGCTGATCTACTACGACTCCGCGGACGACACCGTCCGCGACGCCGTCGACCGCCGGCCGCTGGATGCCGTCTCGACGTCCTCCGAGGTCCGCCGCGACCCCCTCCTCGGCGACTCCGTCGCCATCGCCTCGCACCGCCAGGGACGCACCTACCACCCGCCGGCCGACGAGTGCCCGCTCTGCCCCTCGCGGGAGGGCCGGCTCAGCGAGATCCCCGACGCCGACTACGACGTCGCCGTGTTCGAGAACCGCTTCCCCTCCCTCGCCGGCGACTCCGGCCGCTGCGAGGTCGTCTGCTTCACCTCCGACCACGACGTGTCCTTCGCCGGCCTCACCGAGGACCAGGCCGCCCTCGTCCTGGAGGCCTGGACCGACCGCACCGCCGACCTCGCCGAGCTCCCGCAGGTCACCCAGGTGTTCTGCTTCGAGAACCGGGGCGCCGAGATCGGCGTCACCCTCGGCCACCCCCACGGGCAGATCTACGGCTACCCCTTCGTCACCCCGCGCACCGAGCAGATGCTCCGCTCCATGGAGACCCACCGCGCGGAGACCGGCCGCAACCTCTTCGACGACGTCGTCGCCCGCGAGCTGGCCGACGGGTCCCGGATCGTCCTGGAGGGCGAGCACTGGGTCGCCTTCGTGCCGTACGCCGCGCACTGGCCCTACGAGGTCCACCTCCACCCGCGCCGCCGCGTCCCCGACCTCCGGGAGCTCGACGCGGGCGCGCGGACAGAGTTCCCACAGATCTATCTGGAACTCTTGAGG
The DNA here is from genome assembly GCF_044765765.1 of Streptomyces sp. NPDC102402. Classification (NCBI taxonomy): domain Bacteria; kingdom Bacillati; phylum Actinomycetota; class Actinomycetes; order Kitasatosporales; family Streptomycetaceae; genus Streptomyces; species Streptomyces sp. NPDC102402. The sequence continues at coordinate 143,117 of NZ_JBIWKR010000014.1, read as the reverse complement.
CGATTCGACCGGATCTTCGGCCCCGGCGAGCCGCCCACCCCGTACATCTCCGCCTGGCACCAGGCCCCCTTCAGGGTCCCCGGCCGTGAGGAGTTCGGGCTGCACCTGGAGCTCTTCACCATCAGGCGGACCACCGGCAAGCTGAAGTTCCTCGCGGGCTCCGAGTCCGGCATGGGCGTGTTCATCAACGACGTGCCGCCGGAGGCCGCGGCCCAGCGACTGCGAGAGGTAGCGAGCGAGTGAGCAACACCGGCAAGAAGTACCTGGTGACGGGCGGCGCGGGATACGTCGGCAGCGTCGTCGCCGCCCACCTGCTGGAAGCCGGTCACACCGTGACCGTCCTGGACGACCTGTCGACCGGCTTCCGCGAAGGCGTCCCCGCGGGCGCCGGGTTCATCGAGGGCCGCATCCAGGACGCCGCCCGGTGGCTGGACCCCTCCTACGACGGAGTGCTCCACTTCGCCGCCTACTCCCAGGTCGGCGAATCCGTCACCGACCCCGAGAAGTACTGGGTCAACAACGTCGGCGGGACCACCGCCCTCCTCGCCGCCATGCGCGACGCCGGGGTGCGCACCCTCGTCTTCTCCTCCACCGCCGCGACCTACGGCGAGCCGGTCTCCAGCCCCATCACGGAGACCGATCCCACCGCCCCCACCAGCCCCTACGGCGCCACCAAGCTCGCCGTCGACCACATGATCACCGGCGAGGCGGCCGCCCACGGCCTGGCCGCGGTCTCCCTGCGCTACTTCAACGTCGCCGGCGCCTACGGCAGCTGCGGCGAGCGCCACAGCCCCGAGTCCCACCTCATCCCGCTGGTCCTCCAGGTCGCGCTCGGGCAGCGCGAGTCGATCTCCGTGTACGGCGACGACTACCCGACCCCGGACGGCACCTGCGTACGCGACTACATCCACGTCGCCGACCTCGCCGAGGCCCATCTGCTGGCCCTGCAGGCGGCCACCGCGGGCGAACACCTCATCTGCAACCTGGGCAACGGCAACGGCTTCTCCGTCCGCGAGGTCATCGAGACCGTCCGCCGGGTCACCGGCCACCCGGTCCCCGAGACCCCGGCACCCCGGCGCGGCGGCGACCCGGCCGTCCTCGTCGCCTCCGCCGCCACCGCCAGGGAGCGGCTCGGCTGGAAGCCGTCGCGCGCCGACCTGGACGCCATCGTCGCCGACGCGTGGACGTTCGCCCGCCGAGAGGAGCCCACCGCACCATGACCGACAACGCCGAGCTCACCGCCTCCTTCACCGAGCTGTACGGGACCGCCCCCGAAGGGATCTGGGCCGCACCCGGACGGGTGAACCTGATCGGTGAGTACACCGACTTCAACGACGGCTTCGTCATGCCGCTCGCCCTTCCGCACCACGCCCGCGCCGCCGTCGCCCGCCGCGCCGACGGACTGCTGCGCCTGCACTCCACCGACGTACCCGGCGGAGTCGTCTCCCTGCGCGTCGACGAACTGGTCCCGCACTCGGGCCACGGCTGGGCCGCCTACCCGGCCGGTGTCGTCTGGGCGCTCAGGGAGGCGGGGCACCCGGTGACCGGCGCGGACATCCAGCTCACCTCCACCGTGCCCGTCGGAGCCGGCCTCTCCTCCTCGGCCGCCCTGGAGGTCGTCACCGCGCTCGCCCTGAACGACCTCTTCGAGCTGGGCCTGAGCGCCCCGGAGATCGCCGTGCTCGGCCAGCGCGCGGAGAACGCCTTCGTCGGCGTGCCCTGCGGCGTCATGGACCAGATGGCCTCGGCGTGCTGCACCGAGGGCCACGCCCTGCACCTCGACACCCGCGACCTCACCCTTCGCCAGGTCCCCTTCGACCTGGCCGCCCACGGGCTGCAGCTGCTCGTCGTCGACACCCGGGTCAAGCACGCCCTGGGCGACGGCGCGTACGCGGAGCGCCGGGCCGGCTGCGAGGCGGGAGCCCGGGCGCTGGGCATCGGCACGCTCCGCGACCTTCCGTACGAGGGCCTGGACGCCGCGCTGAAGACCCTCGCGGCGGCGGGTGAGGACGAGTCGGTCGTGCGCTACGTCCGCCACGTGGTGAGCGACAACCACCGGGTGGAGCAGGTCATCGCGCTGCTCGACGCGGGCGACGTGCGCGCCGCGGGCCCGGTGCTCAACGAGGGGCACGTCTCGCTCCGCGACGATCTGCGCGTCTCGTGCCCTGAGCTGGACCTCGTCGTCTCCACGGCGAACACCGCCGGGGCGCTCGGGGCCAGGATGACCGGCGGCGGCTTCGGCGGCTCGGCGATCGTCCTGGTGGAGGAGGCGATGGCGGACACCGTCGCCAAGGCCGTCTCCGAGGCGTTCAGCTCAGCGGGTCACGCCGCCCCGGGAGTCTTCCCCGCGGTTCCTTCGGCGGGTGGCCGGCGGCTCGCTCCAGCTGCTTGACCAGGATGAACTCCGCGACACCGGGCGGGTAGTCCTCGACCGCGCCGACCACCTCGTACCCCTGCTTCCGGTAGAAGTCCGGGGCCTGGAAACCCCAGGTCTCCAGCCGGGAGCGGGTACAGGCCCGGTCGTCGCGGGCGAGGCGCTCGGCCTCGGCCAGCAACCGCGCGCCGAGGCCGAGCCCGCGATGGCGGGCCTCGACCCAGAGCAGGTCGACGTGGAGCCAGTAGGCCCAGGTCCGCCCGCTCAGCCCCCCGGCCAGGGCCCCCTGCTCGTCCAGGAGCCAGACCTCCAGCGGCACCTCCTGCTCGGCGGAGGTGGAACGCAGGGCACGCAGCTCCGGAGATCCGTCCCAGTTGTCGTCGTGCAGCCGACGGCCCAGCAGAATACGACGTTCCTTGTCTACTTCTGTCTCAAGACGGAACATGGACAACACCCTAAACACCTTGGACGGTCAGTTCCGCGAATCGCCTTCCGCCGCCCACCGCCGCCCGTACGCTGATGCTCAGCACCGGTGGGGGCCGGTGCCGTTTCAGGGGACGAGACAGTCGGACACGACGCCCGGAGCGGGTGGCACCCGGCGTACGGCGGCGGCCGTGCGCCGGTGGATCACCGGAGCGCTCCGGGCGCCGTGTCCGCAGGGTCCGTCCTCGTCGGGGCCGGCCACGAACGGGGCGCCCCAGGAGTTCACACAGCATGGGGGTGTCTGTGGCTCGTATCCGGGTTCTGGTGGTCGACGACCACCGCATCTTTGCCGAGTCGCTCGCGGCGGCCCTCGCCGCCGAACCGGACGTCGACGTGTCCGCGGCGGGCAGCGGTCCCGCCGCGCTGCGCTGTCTGGAACGCGCGGCCGTCGAGGGGCGCCGTTACGACGTGATGCTGGTCGACGCCGAACTGGGTGCCCTCGCCACGGGCGGGGCCCGCACGGTTCCCGCGCCGCGCGCCGCCCCGGACGCCGGGGACGGAAGCGGCCCGGTGGACGGCATCTCGCTGGTGGCCGGGGTGCGCGCCGGCCGCCCGCACATCCGCACGGTGGTGCTCGCCGAGAAGGACGACCCGCGCCGGGCGGCGGCGGCTCTGCAGGCCGGAGCCTCGGGCTGGGTCGCCAAGGACTGTTCGCTGCAACGGCTGCTGACCGTCATACGGGGAGTGCTGCGCGACGAGACGCATCTGCCGCCCGCCCTGCTGACCGGTGTGCTGCGGGAGCTGACGGCGGCCCGCAAGCACCGCACCGAGAGCGAGCAGCTCGTGGAGTCGCTGACTCCGCGCGAGCGCGAGGTGCTGCGGTGCATGGTGGCGGGTCTGGGCCGCAAGGCGGTCGCGGAGAGGCTCTTCCTGTCCCCGCACACGGTGCGCACCCACATGCAGAACGTGCTGGGGAAACTGGGCGTGCACTCGACCCTGGCGGCCGTGGCCCTGGCCCGGAGGGCCGGGGTGGGTCCTGCCCCGCTATCCGGGGATGTTGTCGAACGGGGCGGTCAACTGGCGTAGCAGCCCAGCCAGTTCGGAGCGCTGCTGGCGGGAGAGCTCGCCCAGGATGGCCCGCTCCTGGTACAGCAGGCCGGCCAGCGACTGGTCGGCCTTGTCGCGGCCCAGGTCGGTCAGCCGGACGAGGACGCCGCGCCGGTCGCTCGGGTCGGGCAGCCGCTCCACCAGGTTCTTCTTGGTCAGCCGGTCGATGCGGTTCGTCATCGTGCCCGAGGTGACCAGCGTCTGGGTGAGGAGCTGGCCGGGGGAGAGCTGGTAGGGGGCGCCGGCGCGGCGCAGCGACGTCAGGACGTCGAACTCCCAGGGCTCCAGCTGGTGCTCCGCGAAGGCGATTCTGCGGGCCCGGTCCAGATGCCGGGCCAGACGGGAGACGCGGCTCAGGACCTCGAGTGGTTCCACGTCGAGGTCGGGGCGCTCGCGGCGCCATGCAGCGACCAGTCGGTCGACCTCGTCCTCCATGTCGATCAGTGTAGAGGTTCCCTCGACATGAAGTCTCTTGAATTCAAGTCTCTTGACATCAAGATATACGGGTGGTGATCCTGGTGGCATGACAGCACCCGTCTGGGACCCCCACCAGTACCTCCGCCACGCCGGCCACCGCACCCGCCCCTTCCTCGACCTCCTGGCCCGGACCGGACCCCTCCCGCACGAACCCGCGCCCCGGATCGCCGACCTCGGCTGCGGCGCCGGCAACGCCACCGCCGTCCTCACCGACCGCTGGCCCGCCGCCCGCGTCACCGGCTACGACAACTCCCCCCAGATGCTGGAACGCGCCCGCACCCACGCGGGCCCCCTGCTCGACTTCACCGAGGCCGACGCCACCACCTGGGAGCCCTCCGAGACGTACGACCTCATCGTCTCCAACGCCCTGCTCCAATGGGTCCCCGGCCACACCGCCCGGTTCCCCCACTGGCTGGGCGCCCTGAACCCCGGCGGCACCCTCGCCTTCCAGGTCCCCGGCAACTTCGACGCCCCCAGCCACACCCTCATGCGCGAACTCGCCGGATCCCCCCGCTGGCAGGAGCGCCTCGGCGGCCTCCTGCGCCACGGCGACGCCGTGCACACCCCCGCCGGCTACCTGGAACACCTCACCGCGCCCGGACGGACCGTCGACGTCTGGGAGACCACCTACCTGCACCTGCTCCAAGGGGAGGACGCCGTCCTGGACTGGGTCAAGGGCACCGGCCTGCGCCCCGTCCTCGACGCCCTCGCCGACGACCCGGAGGCCCGTGACGCCTTCCTCGGCGAGTACCGCGACCTGCTCCGCACCGCCTATCCGGCGGGCCCGCACGGCACGGTCTTCCCGTTCCGCCGGATCTTCGCGGTGGCCCGCACGGCGGGGTGAGCGCCGCGGCCGGACGTCACAGTGCGTCGAGGGCCTCCGCCGAGATGTCGAGGTCGACGGGGAACGGCACACCCGTCTTGAGCCGGTCGTGATGGATGCCCGTCAGCGCGTACGCCTTCGTCACCGGATCCAGTTCGTAGACCCGCACCACCGGGTGCCGGTCGGTGCCGGTCATCTCCACCAGCCAGAAGTGCTCGATCCCGGCGGTCGCGTACTTGTGCGGCTTCGTCTCGCGGTCCCGGGCCTCGGAGTCGGGTGAGACCACCTCGACGGCGAGAACCACGTCCGCCGCCTCGAAACGGGTGAGCTCCCGCCCGGTGACCGCTTCCGCCCGGACGACGGACACATCCGGCTCCGGGGCGTTGCGCCGGTCGAGTGCCACGGTCATCTCGCGTACGACCTTCAACTCGCGGGGCGAACCGCTGCGCAGCCCGTAGGTCAGCAGGTCGATCATGCGGCTGTGAAAAATGCGCTGCGGACTCACGAAAACCAGGCTCCCGTCGAGCAACTCCGTGTGCGGCGGGAGATCGGGCAGCGTGAACAGGTCGTCCACGGTGTATCCGTCCTGCGGGGGCACCGGCCAGCGGCTGCTGTGCCCGGTGGTCGGCTCGGCGGTCATGGTTCCTCCCATGGACGGGATCCTGGTCCTGCACCACCACAGTAGGGTCCGGTTCGCGACTCCGTCATCACAACGAGTGATCACGCGCTGACCGGAGGGATCAGTTCTTCCGGTGCCCTATCAGCCGTGGCTTCGACTCCAGGTTCTCCAGTCCGTGCCACGCCAGATTCACCAGGTGCGCGGCGACCTCGGCCTTCTTCGGCTTGCGCACGTCCAGCCACCACTGACCCGTCAGCGCCACCATCCCGACCAGCGCCTGCGCGTACAGCGGCGCCAGCTTCGGGTCGAAACCCCGGGCCTTGAACTCCAGGCCCAGGATGTCCTCGACCTGCGTCGCGATGTCACTGATCAGCGACGCGAACGTCCCCGTGGACTGGGCGACCGGCGAATCACGGACCAGGATCCGGAAACCGTCCGTATACGTCTCGATGTAGTCGAGCAGCGCGAACGCCGCCTGTTCCAGCAGCTCACGCGGATGGCCCGCGGTGAGCGCCCCCGTCACCAGGTCCAGCAACTGGCGCATCTCGCGGTCCACCACGACGGCGTACAGGCCCTCCTTGCCGCCGAAGTGCTCGTAGACCACCGGCTTGGAGACCCCGGCACGCGCCGCGATCTCCTCCACCGAGGTGCCCTCGAAGCCCTTGTCGGCGAACAGGGTGCGGCCGATGTCCAGGAGTTGCTCGCGGCGCTCCTTGCCCGTCATACGGACCCGCCGGGCCCTTCGCGTGGGGGCAGGCATGCTCTTCTCGCCGCTTGTGCTTCCGTCGGTCGCCACGTCGTCAATCATGCCGGGTCGGCGGCCGCGGCCTTGCGCCGGGAGGCGATACGCGACGCGTCGGGCCACCGCACGTCGTGCGCCCAGCCCAGCTGCTCGAACCAGCGGATCAGCCGGGCGCTGGAATCGATCTGGCCCCGCATCACGCCGTGCCGCGCGCTCGTCGGGTCCGCGTGGTGCAGGTTGTGCCAGGACTCGCCGCACGAGAGCACCGCCAGCCACCACACGTTCCCGGACCGGTCACGCGACTTGAACGGCCGCTTGCCGACCGCGTGACAGATCGAGTTGATCGACCACGTCACGTGGTGCAGCAGCGCGACACGGACCAGCGAACCCCAGAAGAAGGCGGTGAACGCCCCCCACCACGACATCGTGACCAGGCCGCCGACCAGCGGCGGGATCGCCAGCGAGAGGATCGTGAAGCTGAGGAAGTGACGCGAGATCGCACGGATCGCCGGGTCCCTGACCAGGTCCGGGGCGTACTTCTGCTGCGGCGTCTGCTCCTCGTTGAACATCCAGCCGATGTGGGCCCACCACAGGCCCTTCATCAGCGCGGGGAGATTCTCGCCGAAGCGCCACGGCGAATGGGGGTCGCCCTCGGCGTCGGAGAACCGGTGGTGCTTGCGGTGGTCGGCCACCCAGCGCACCAGCGGGCCCTCCACCGCCATCGAACCCGCGACGGCCAGGGCGATGCGGAGCGGGCGCTTCGCCTTGAAGGAGCCGTGCGTGAAGTAGCGGTGGAAACCGATCGTCACGCCGTGGCAGCCCCAGTAGTACATGACGACCAGCAGGCCCAGGTCGAGCCAGCTGACGCCACGGCCCCAGGCCAGCGGCACCGCCGCGACCAGGGCCGCGAAGGGCACCACGATGAACAGCAGGAGCGCGAACTGCTCGACCGAACGCTTCTTGTCTCCGCCGAGCGTGGCGGAGGGGACGCCGTCTGCCGCCGTGGGCAGGCCGTCGTCGATCACATCGGGGCTGGTGGGCATTGGGGAGTCCCCCGTGAGGTGAGGAAATATGATGGTATGAGCGGGCTACGCTTCCGTAACCTACGGCAACGTAAGTATGACAGCGAAGAGCGCCGCGACACGAGAGCGCCGCCACGACAACCCGTGTACGACCGGGCTCCCACCCTCCGTCTACCCCGGATCCCGTCCACCCCCGCAGGGCAACGAGCACGCCGAACGCCCGGACACCTATCCTGGGTGCGTCGGACAGCGCGGTCCGCACTCTGCATACCCGGGGTGACCCGTCAGCACCGCGAGCGCCCCGGCCCCCCTGACAGACGTGCTCAACCACTGCAAGGAGCCGCACACTGTGAGCAGTGCCGACCAGACCCCTGCCGCCAACACCGAACTGCGGGCCGACATCCGCCGCCTCGGCGACCTCCTCGGCGAGACCCTCGTACGACAGGAGGGCCAGGAACTCCTCGACCTCGTCGAGCGCGTCCGCGCCCTGACCCGCGAGGACGGCGAGGCAGCAGCCGAGCTCCTCGGCGACACGGACCTGGAGACCGCCGCACAGCTCGTGCGCGCCTTCTCCACCTACTTCCACCTCGCCAACGTCACCGAGCAGGTCCACCGCGCCCACGAGATGCGCGACCGCCGGTCCGCCGAGGGCGGGCTCCTCGCCCGCACCGCCGACCGCCTCAAGGACGCCGACCCCGAACACCTGCGCGAGACGGTCAAGAACCTCAACGTCCGACCCGTCTTCACCGCACACCCCACCGAAGCCGCACGGCGCTCCGTACTCAACAAGCTCCGCCGCATCGCCGAACTCCTCGAAACCCCGGTCATCGAGGCCGACCGCCGACGCCAGGACATCCGCCTGGCCGAGAACATCGACCTCATCTGGCAGACCGACGAACTCCGCGTGGTCCGCCCGGAACCCGCCGACGAGGCCCGCAACGCCATCTACTACCTCGACGAACTCCACGCCAACGCCGTGGGCGACGTCCTGGAGGACCTGGCCGCCGAACTGGAGCGCGTCGGCGTCGAACTGCCCGCCGGCACCCGCCCCCTCACCTTCGGCACCTGGATCGGAGGCGACCGCGACGGCAACCCGAACGTCACCCCCACCGTCACCTGGGACGTGCTCATCCTCCAGCACGAGCACGGCATCACCGACGCCCTCGAACTCATCGACCAGCTGCGCGGACTCCTCTCCAACTCCATCCGCTACACCGGAGCCACCGACGAGCTCCTCACCTCCCTCCAGACCGACCTGGAGCGCCTCCCCGAGATCAGCCCCCGCTACAAGCGGCTGAACGCCGAAGAGCCCTACCGCCTCAAGGCCACCTGCATCCGCCAGAAGCTCGTCAACACCCGCGAGCGACTCGCCACCGGCACACCCCACCGCCCCGGCTGCGACTACCTCGGCACCGCCGAACTCATCACCGACCTCGCACTCATCCAGACCAGCCTGCGCGAACACCGCGGCGGACTCTTCGCCGACGGCCGCATGGACCGCACCATCCGCACGCTCACCGCGTTCGGCCTCCAGCTCGCCACCATGGACGTCCGCGAACACGCCGACGCCCACCACCACGCCCTCGGCCAGCTCTTCGACCGCCTCGGCGAGGAATCCTGGCGCTACGCCGACATGCCCCGCGACTACCGGCAGAAGCTCCTCGCCAAGGAACTCCGCTCCCGCCGCCCCCTCGCACCCACACCGGCCCCGCTCGACGCCGCCGGCGAGAAGACCCTCGGCGTCTTCCACACCATCAAGCAGGCCTTCGAACGCTTCGGCCCCGAAGTCATCGAGTCCTACATCATCTCCATGTGCCAGGGTGCCGACGACGTCTTCGCCGCCGCCGTCCTCGCCCGCGAAGCAGGACTCCTCGACCTCCACGGCGGCTGGGCCAAGATCGGCATCGTCCCGCTCCTCGAAACCACCGACGAACTCCGCGCAGCCGACGTCATCCTCGACGAAATGCTCGCAGACCCCTCCTACCGCCGCCTCGTATCACTCCGCGGCGACGTCCAGGAGGTCATGCTCGGCTACTCCGACTCCTCCAAGTTCGGCGGCATCACCACCTCCCAGTGGGAGATCCACCGCGCCCAGCGACGCCTCCGCGACGTCGCCCACCGCTACGGCGTCCGCCTGCGCCTCTTCCACGGCCGCGGCGGCACCGTCGGCCGCGGCGGCGGCCCCTCCCACGACGCGATCCTCGCGCAGCCCTGGGGCACCCTCGAGGGCGAGATCAAGGTGACCGAACAGGGCGAGGTCATCTCCGACAAGTACCTCATCCCCGCCCTCGCCCGCGAGAACCTCGAACTGACCGTCGCGGCCACCCTCCAGGCCTCCGCACTCCACACCGCACCCCGCCAGTCCGACGAAGCCCTCGCCCGCTGGGACGCGGCCATGGACACCGTCTCCGACGCCGCCCACGCCGCCTACCGCAAGCTCGTCGAAGACCCCGACCTCCCCGCCTACTTCCTCGCCTCCACCCCCGTCGACCAGCTCGCCGACCTGCACCTGGGATCACGGCCCTCCCGCCGCCCCGGCTCAGGCGTCTCACTCGACGGCCTGCGCGCCATCCCCTGGGTCTTCGGCTGGACCCAGTCCCGCCAGATCGTCCCCGGCTGGTACGGCGTCGGCTCCGGCCTCAAGGCACTGCGCGAAGCCGGCCTCGACACCGTCCTGGACGAGATGCACGAACAGTGGCACTTCTTCCAGAACTTCCTCTCCAACGTCGAGATGACCCTCGCCAAGACCGACCTGCGCATCGCCCAGCACTACGTCGACACCCTCGTCCCCACCGAGCTCAAGCACGTCTTCGACGCCATCCGCGCCGAGCACGAACTCACCGTGCAGGAAGTCCTCAAGGTCACCGGCGGCAAGGAACTCCTCGGCACCAGCCCCGTGCTCCAGCAGACCTTCGCCATCCGCGACGCCTACCTGGACCCGATCAGCTACCTCCAGGTCTCCCTGCTCGCCCGCCAGCGACAGGCAGCCGAACGCGGCGAGGAAGCCGACCCGCTGCTCGCCCGGGCCCTGCTGCTCACCGTCAACGGTGTCGCCGCGGGCCTCCGCAACACCGGCTGACCCCACACGGGACGAAACAGCGGGTGCGGCCCCGTCAGAGGGCGACGAACGTCGCCGCCAACAGGGCCGCACCCGCGATCCCCGCCCCCCACGCCGTACGCGTCAGCCGCATACCGCCGCCGATCACCAACGCGGCCAGCACCAGCGCACCACCCAGCGGCACCCACGCATGCAGAAAGCCCGGCGTCCCGGTACGCACCACCTCACCGGACCCGGGCTTCACCACGACACGGAAGCGGTCCCCCTTCTCCGCCGCGACCGACCGCTCGACCGTCACCGCGTCCCGGCCCTCCGCGTCGGCGTCCGGCGAGAACGACCCCGTGCAGGTGTCCTCACCGCACGACGTCACCTCCATCGTGCCGTGCTCCCGGCCCTTGGCCAGCACTATGTGATGCGCCGTGTCCCACGACGACCACACACCCGCGACCAACAGCAGCAGGACGACACAGCCGGCGGCGAACGTACGCCCATGAACCACCAGCCGGTGGGAGGAACTCCGCTTCATGGGGGCCGATCCTTGGGCAGAGCCCTGCCAACGGTCAACCCACGGCCGAAAAACACCCAGGAACCAGCAGGAATGTCAGGAGTTGTACGCGGACTGAGCCCGCTCCAACCCCTCCGCCAGCAACGACTCCACCGCATCCGCCGACCGGTCCACCAGATACGCCAACTCCTTGCGCTCGGCGGACGAGAAATCCTTCAGCACGAAATCAGCGACCTGCATCCGCCCCGGCGGCCGCCCGATCCCGAACCGCACCCGGTGGTAGTCCGGACCCATCGCCTTCGTCATCGACTTCAACCCGTTGTGCCCGTTGTCACCCCCGCCCAACTTCAGCCGCAGCATCCCGAAATCGACGTCCAGCTCGTCATGCACCGCCACGACGTGATCCGTGGGCACCTTGTAGAAGTCACGCAACGCAATCACCGGCCCGCCCGACAGATTCATGTACGACATCGGCTTGGCCAGCACCACCCGCCGGCTCGCCGGCCCAGGAGGCCCCACCCGGCCCTCCAGCACCTGCGCCTGCGCCTTCTGCGCCCGCTTGAACTTCCCCCCGATCCGCTCCGCCAGCAGATCGGCCACCATGAAACCCACGTTGTGCCGGTTCGCCGCGTAGTCGGGACCGGGATTGCCGAGGCCCACGATCAGCCAGGGGTCGGTGACGTCGGACATCGCGCTGGGTCTCCTCGGGTACGGGCGAACGACTGCGGACAGGACTGCGGACACAGGGAAACGGGGCGGCGGAACCCCCGGAAGGGAACCGCCACCCCGTCAGTGAAGCAGGTGGGGCGAGGATCAGGCCTCGGCGGGAGCCTCCTCGGCGGGGGCCTCCTCGACCTGCGCCGCGACGACCTGGAGCACGACGGCGTCCTCGTCACCGGCGAGCACGGAGCCCTTCGGCAGCGGGATGTCCTTGGCCAGGATCGAGTCACCGGCGTCCAGACCTGCGATCGAGACCGTGACGGACTCGGGGATGTGGGTCGCCTCGGCCTCGACGAGCAGGGTGTTCTGCACGTACTCCAGCAGGTTGCCGCCCGGGGCCAGGTCGCCCTCGACGTGCACCGCGATCTCGACCTCGACCTTCTCGCCGCGCTTCACGGTGAGGAGGTCGACGTGCTCGATGTTGCCCTTGATCGCGTTGCGCTGGACAGCCTTCGGGATGACCAGGGCGTCCTTGCCGTCGATCTGGAGACCGATGAGGACGTTGGCGGTACGGAGCGCGAGCTGCAGCTCGTGGCCCGGCAGGTTGATGTGAACCGACTCGGCACCGTGGCCGTAGACGACCCCGGGAACCAGGTTGGCGCGACGGGTACGACGGGCAGCGCCCTTGCCGAACTCCGTACGGACCGTTGCGTCGAGCTTGATCTCAGCCATGCTGCACTCCTCGTAAGGTGACGAAAACCGATGGTCACCCGGCCCACGACAGGCCTGCTACGAAGAGCGCGTCGATAACGGACCACCGGCTCCCATGACCACGCATGAGAACGGCCTCCCTCGCCGAGCAACTCAGTGAGTCTACCCGGCGGGGAGGCCGTACCCAAAGTCGATCACCCGCAGGTGGTCACTCCTGCTCCTCGAAGAGGCTCGTCACCGAACCGTCCTCGAACACCTCACGGACCGCACGCGCGATCGTCGGCGCGATGGACAGCACCGTGATCTTGTCGATCTCCAGCTCACCCGGCGTCGGCAGCGTGTCCGTGAACACGAACTCACTGACCTTGGAGTTCTTCAGGCGGTCGGCGGCGGGACCGGAGAGCACCCCGTGCGTCGCCGTCACTATGACGTCCTCGGCACCGTGCGCGAACAGGGCGTCCGCCGCGGCACAGATCGTGCCACCCGTGTCGATCATGTCGTCGACCAGCACACACACCCGGCCCTCGACGTTACCGACGACCTCGTGGACGCTGACCTGGTTCGGAACGTCCTTGTCGCGACGCTTGTGGACGATCGCCAGCGGCGCGTCCAGCCGGTCGCACCAGCGGTCGGCCACGCGCACACGCCCCGCGTCCGGCGACACGATCGTCAGCTTCGACCGGTCCACCTTCGCACCGACGTAGTCCGCCAGGATCGGCAGCGCGAACAGGTGGTCCACCGGGCCGTCGAAGAACCCCTGGATCTGGTCCGTGTGCAGATCGACGGTGAGGATGCGGTCCGCACCCGCCGTCTTCATCAGGTCGGCGACCAGACGCGCCGAGATCGGCTCACGACCGCGGTGCTTCTTGTCCTGACGGGCATAACCGTAGAACGGAACGATCACGGTGATGGACCGGGCCGAAGCGCGCTTCAGCGCGTCCAGCATGATCAGCTGCTCCATGATCCACTTGTTGATCGGAGCCGTGTGGCTCTGGATCAGGAAGCAGTCGGCGCCACGAGCGGACTCCTGGAAACGCACGTAGATCTCACCGTTGGCGAAATCGAAGGCCTTCGTCGGCACGAGACCGACACCCAGTTGATGCGCGACCTCCTCGGCCAGCTCGGGGTGGGCGCGGCCGGAGAAGAGCATCAGCTTCTTCTCGCCGGTCGTCTTGATCCCGGTCACAGCACAGTCTCCTCAGACGTGTATCTGGCGCCGCGCGCATGTGTCCCGATGTGCGACGAGCCAGCCGAAATGGGTGAGCATCTATCACGGTACGCCGCCTTCGGCGCACCTGTTTCCGGTCAGCTTTCGCCGTCGGGCTCCTGAGCGGCGGCCTGGGCGGCCTGCGCCGCGGCGCTCCCGGGGCGCTTCCGGGCGACCCAGCCCTCGATATTCCGCTGCTGGCCCCGGGCCACGGCCAGCGAGCCGGACGGTACGTCCTTGGTGATGACCGAACCCGCGGCCGTGTAAACGCCGTCCCCGACCGTGACAGGCGCCACAAACATATTGTCCGACCCGGTCCGGCAGTGCGAACCGATCGTGGTGTGGTGCTTGGCCACCCCGTCGTAGTTCACGAACACGCTCGCCGCACCGATGTTGGTGTGGTCGCCGATCGTCGCGTCCCCGACGTAGCTCAGGTGCGGCACCTTCGTGCCCTCGCCGATCGTCGCGTTCTTCATCTCGACGTACGTGCCCGCCTTGGCCTTCGCACCCAGCCGCGTCCCCGGACGCAGATAGGCGAACGGGCCCACGGTCGCCCCGGGGCCCACCTCGGCGCCGTCCGCGACCGTGTTGTCCACGCGGGCGCCCGCGTGCACGACGGTGTCCCTCAGGCGGGAGTTCGGGCCGACCTCGGCGTCCTCCGCCAGGTGGGTCGCGCCCAGCAGCTGCGTCCCCGGGTGCACGACCGCGTCGCGCTCGTACGTCACCGTCGCGTCGATCAGTGTCGACGCCGGGTCCACGACCGTCACGCCGGCCAGCATCGCGCGCTCCAGCAGCCGCTCGTTGAGCAGCCGCCGTGCCTCCGCCAGCTGGAGCCGGTTGTTGATGCCCAGGATCTCCCGGTGGTCGCCCGCGATCGAGGCGCCCACACGGTGCCCCTCCCCGCGCAGGATCGACAGCACGTCGGTGAGGTACTCCTCGCCCTGGCTGTTGTCCGTACGCACCTTGCCGAGGGCCTCGCCCAGGAGCAGGCCGTCGAAGGCGAAGACACCGGAGTTGATCTCGCGGATCGCGCGCTGGGCTTCGGTGGCGTCCTTGTGCTCGACGATCTCGGTGACCGCCCCGGTGGCCGCGTCGCGGACGATCCGGCCGTAACCGGTCGAGTCCGGGACCTCCGCGGTCAGCACGGTGACGGCGTTCGCGTCGGCGGAGTGGGTCGTGGCGAGCGCGCTGAGCGTCTCGCCGGAGAGCAGCGGGGTGTCGCCGCAGACGACGATCACGGTGCCGTCCACGGTGCCGCCGAGCTCCTCCAGCGCCATCCGCACGGCGTGGCCGGTGCCGTTCTGCTCGGCCTGGTAGGCAGTGCGTACGGAGGTGTCCCCGGCGGACAGGTGCGCGGTGACCTGCTCGGCGGCGTGGCCGACGACCACGACGAGGTGCTGGGGGCCGAGCTCACGGGAGGCGGCGACGACATGTCCGACGAGCGAGCGCCCGGAGATCTCGTGCAGGACCTTGGGGGTCTTCGACTTCATGCGGGTGCCCTCACCCGCTGCGAGGACGACGACGGCTGCCAGTGGGGCATCCCCTGTTCGAGCGGAGCCGAGAACTTGGGGAATGGTGGCGCTCACGGATGTGCCCTTCGGCTTCGGATGGTGGACACCCGCAGGATACCGGGGGGCGTTTACGCCCGAAACGAGTGCGGGCCCCGACCGGCGAGGTCGGGGCCCGGGGTGCGTAGCTCCCCCACCAGGATTTGAACCTGGACATACAAGACCAAAACTTGCAGTGCTGCCTGATTACACCATGGGGGATCAACGCCGGTTGGACCGGACATTGCGCCGGTGTACCGGATCGGCACCCAACACTATGCCGTACCAAGCGCCCTCTACGCGACGATAGAGCTCTGCACTCTTGGTCACGTAGATGACCAAGCAACCGCGATACGCCTCACCTGTGTTCTTTCGAGTCGTCTTCGGGGAGTGCTTTTTCAGGGTGGCCCGCATGAAATCGGTGCGTGGGACTCCGGTCAGGTCGGCCCAGAAGTCCTCCGCTTCTGCCACGTTCGCCGTCTCATGGATGCTGACGCGGAGGTGCAGGCGTTCGCGTGTGACGCCGAGCAGGTCGAGCCAACTCAGGTAGACCTTGATCACGTTGGGGTCGCTGTTGACGAAGAGCAGGCTTTCCCGGCGGCTGTAGGGCTTGTCCTTCATGCCCTCGGCCCAGTAGAGCGCGACTCCTGTCAGGAACAGGTCCCGGTCGGATACTTCGCCCACTGACTCGCGCGCGATCCGTTTCGTCTCCAGTCGTTCCGCGTCCTGGTTGGCCCGCAGTCTGGCCAAGCCTGCGTTCATGCGGGCGCGCCGCTCTTCCTCCGAGTAGCGCGGCTCCGGCTTCGGCAGGTCCCGCACCCACAGCGAGATCGAACTCTTCGAGCACCCCAGCTCCACCTGGATCTGGTCGTAGGTCATCCCCTGGAGCCGCAGCCCCCGGGCCCTCTCGCGCAGGTCGTCCTTGGCGTTGGGGCGTTTCGTCCACTCCGGCGCGGGCTCGCCTCGCAGGAGGCGATGGAGGATGTCGTTGTTGAAGACCTTCAGCCGGTCCCTGATCTGCCGCACGCTGAGCCCCTCCCGCCGCAGTGCGACCGCCTTCTCGCGCAGGCTCTCGAAGTCCGCGTACTTGCCACTGGCATGTGTCATACGGACAGCTTGGTCCGGAATGCGGACGTCCGGGTCGAAAGGGTGTCCGGTTCACCGGATCGTGCGATCTACGCATGTTTGCGGTGTGACCAGTCATTTTCTGTGCTGATGGAGTCTCCGGAAAAAGAGATGCGCCCGCCCGTAGGCTGGATGCCATGACCGCAACGGGGGCAGACCGGAAGGCGGCGGGACCGACCACCCGCGGCTACTGGTGGTGGGAGCGGCGGCGGAGTGCCGCCCTGGACGTGGGGCTGGCGCTGGTTTCGGCGCTGGAGTGCGCGCTGGAGGGGGTGGAGTTCGCCCGGGACACCGGGCTGCCGGTGCCGCTGGGGGTGCTCTTCGGGCTGCTGGCGGGGTCGGTGCTGGTGCTGCGCAGGCGGTGGCCGATCGCCGTGGTGCTGGTGTCGATAGCGACGACGCCGGCCGAGATGGGCTTCCTGATGGGGATCGTCGGGCTGTACACCCTGGCGGCTTCCGAGGTGCCGCGCAGGATCACGGTGGTGCTGACGGGGATGACCCTGGTCGGCACCTTCATCGTGTCGTACGTGCGGCTCCGGCAGAGCGTGGACGCCCATGCCGACTTCGGGCCGGGGGTCTGGTACGTCCCGGTGGTGTCCCTCTTCATGTCGCTGGGGCTGACGGCGCCCTCGGCGATCTTCGGTCTCTACGTCGGGGCGAGGCGCAGGCTGATGGAGAGTCTGCGGGAGCGCGCGGATTCGCTGGAGCGGGAGCTGTCGCTGCTCGCGGACCGGGCGGAGGAGCGGGCCGAGTGGGCGCGTACGGAGGAGCGGACGCGGATCGCGCGGGAGATGCACGACGTGGTGGCGCACCGGGTGAGTCTGATGGTGGTGCACGCGGCGGCGTTGCAGGCGGTGGCTCCGAAGGATCCGGCGAAGGCGGTGCGCAACGCGGCGCTGGTGGGGGACATGGGGCGGCAGGCGCTGACGGAGCTGCGGGAGATGCTCGGGGTGCTGCGGAGCGGGGATGCCCTGGCGCCTTCGCCGTTGGGGCTGGTGCCGCTGGCCTCGGTGGGGCGGGTGGCGGTGGTGGCCGCGGCCGCCGCGGTGGAGGAGGGGCCGCGGTTGTGCGAGGTGGAGGCGTTGGTGGCGCAGTCCCGTGAGGCGGGGATGACGGTGGAGCTGTCGGTGGAGGGGGAGCTGCGTCCGTATGCGCCGGAGGTGGAGCAGACGGCGTACCGGGTGGTGCAGGAGGCGCTGACGAACGTGCACAAGCATGCGGCGGGTGCGCGGACGTGGGTGCGGTTGGCGCATCGGGGGGCGGAGGTGGCGATGCAGGTGGAGAACGGTCCGACGGACGGTGTGGCGGTGGATGCGGGGCTGCCGAGCGGTGGCAACGGTCTGGTGGGGATGCGGGAGCGGGTGCTGGGGCTCGGGGGTGTGTTCGTGTCGGGGCCGACGGAGGCGGGGGGTTTCCGGGTGTCGGCGGTGCTGCCGGACGGCGGGGCGGCGTAGGGCGTCTCCTGGTTCGGCTGTTCCGGCCGGGTGGCCGGGTGGCGTTGTTCAGCCCGAGGTGAGGCGTGAGGGCTGTACTCCGGTCATGAGGGTTTCGAGGGCGCGGTCGATGTCGGAGCCGAGGTACCAGTCGCCGGTGTGGTCGATGGAGTAGACGCGTCCTTCGTTGTCGATGGCGAGGACGGCTTGTCCGTCGCCTTCTTCGCCGAGGGGTGCGACTTCGGTTCCGAGGGCGCGTCCGAGGTCGCCGAGCGTGCGGGCCAGGTGGAGTCCGCTGAGCGGGTCGATGTGCACGGTGGTGGTGGCGATCTGCCGGCCGGGGGCGGAGGAGGAGATGCTCAGGCGGCCGAATTCGGCCCAGGCCTCGACGGCGGCGGGGAAGACGGCGTGCTGGTGTCCGGCGGGGGAGGCGTGGGAGCGGAGGGCGTCGGCCCATTCCTCGGCCTGGCGGATGTCCCAGCGTCCTGGTTGCCATCCGGCGTCGCGGAGTGCGGCGTCCACGGCGACGGGGAAGCGTGTGGTGGAGGTGCGGCTCTGTTGGGCCGGTACGTCGGTCCGGTTGCGCATGGTGGTGTGCTCAGCCCTTCTCGGCGGTGGTCGCCGCACCTGTGGTGAGGTCGACGGGGCGTACGCCGAAGTGGGCGAGCATCGCCGTGCAGGAGCGGCAGGGGGGTGCGTAGCTGCCGTGGAGGGGGTCGCCGTCCTCGCGGATGCGGCGGGCGGTGAGGCGGGCGTGTTTGAGTGCGCGGCGGGCTTCGCCGTTGGTGAGGGGTTTGCGCTGGGCCCGTCTGGAGCGGCTGTCGTCGGCGGCGGTGAGCTGGCGTGACAGGAGTATGGCTTCGGGGCAGCGGCCGGTGAAGCGTTCGCGCTGGTTGCTGGTGAGGGTGTCGAGGAAGTCCTGCACGAGGGGGTGGAGGACGGGTGGCTGGTCGCCCTTGCCCGCGGTGCAGGTGAGTGTCTCCCCGCGGACGGACAGGGCTGCGGCCACCGCGGGCAGGATGCCGTCGCGGCGGTGGTGGAGATGGGGCGCGCGGTGGGGCTCGGTGGTGCTCCAACTGAGTCGCGGATCTCCGGCTGTGACTGGTTGTGCTGTGTGCATGGTGCTGGTGTCCCTCCCTGCAATCCCCCGAGTTGCGGGGGACAGCCTGCCAAATATGCAGGGTGCTGCGGAAGCTGGGTCGGTGAAACGTGTCTGCGTGTCGCGGCTGTGTGGCTTGGTTGTCGCGTGTCCGTCACGTGTCGGTGACGTTGGGTGAGTGGGGTGCCGGGGGCGGGGGGTGTTGTTGCGTCACCGCATAGGCTGTGCGGAACACCGGACGCAGCAGGGGGCAACCGCCATGACGACAGGTCGGCTCGGGCAGCAAGCCGCGCCACCGAACGCGGCCTATGCCAGGCAGGTCGTTCACTTCCCGGATCCTGTCCGGGCGTCCCGCCACCCTAGAGGTGTGCGTGTGGACGAGAACGGCTATCCGGTGCTTTCGCCGTATGCGCGTGCGGCGGCCGAGATCGCGGATCCTCCTCCGGGGTTCGGTGTCGACGAGCTGCGGCTGACGGATTACGTGTCGGCGAACGCGGCGCTGGCCGCGGAGGGCCATGAGCTGTGGGACACGATTCCGGCGGTGGCGACGCCGCACGGCTGGACGTGGCACCACGTGGCGGGGGGCCGGCGGATGGAGCTGGTTCCGGTCGAGGTGAAGGCGTTGTTGCGTCATCACGGTGGGCTGGCGACGACCGCGGTGGATCAGAACCGTCGGGGTACGCGGCCGTTGCAGGAGACGCGGCCCGCTCATTTCCGGCTGCCGAAGGGTTCTGTGGCGGTGGGTGAGCAGCAGGTCCTGGGCGTCGAGGAGGAGCTGGGGTACCGGCTTCCGGGGGCGTACCGGTCGTTCCTGAAGGCGGCCGGTGGTTCGGCTCCGGTGGGTGCGGCGTTGGACGCGGAGCTGGGTCTGCTGGTGGACCAGCCGTTCTTCACGGTGCGTGAGGAGGCGGCGATGAATGATCTTGTGTATGTGAACAAGTGTCTGCGGGATCACTTCACGAAGGATTTCCTGGGTGTGGGTTTCGTCCAGGGCGGGATTCTGGCGGTGAAGGTCCGCGGTGAGGGTGTGGGGTCGGTCTGGTTCTGTGCGTATGACGACGCGCGGGATCAGGACGGCTGGGGTGTGCAGGAGCGGGTGGACCGGCTGTTGCTGCCGTGCGGTGAGGATTTCGATGCTTTCCTCCAGCGTCTGGCGGGTAATCCGCCGGAGCTGGAGACGGTGGCGAACCTGATGGTGGACGGTGGCTTCGCGCGGGCCGTCCCGGTGGAGGGGTGAGCGCGGTGGTGACCTTCGCGCAGGCGCAGGAGCGGGCGGACGAGTGGGTCAACGGTGACGTGCCCGCGTATCAGCACCGTGAGGTCCGGGTCCGTGAGTTCGAGCTGGGTTTCGTGGTGTGGGCCGAGGACCGGGCGGAGGGTCCTGTTTCGGACGGGGGCCGTCAGCGGCTGGTGATCGCTCGGGACAGTGGTGAGGCGACGTTGTGGCCGGGGCTGCCGGTGGGTGAGGTGGTGCGGCGTTACGAGGAGGAGTACGGGGCGTCGGCGGAGGTGCGGTCCGCGCCGGAGCCGCCGCAGCGTATCGATCTGAATCAGACGTCGTTCCTGCTGACGCCGCCGGAGTGGCTTCAGGAGGCTGCGGACAAGCTGGGGATCCCGGACCGGCGGGCGGGGGCGGAGCCTGCGGATTCCGTGCCGTCGTCTTCTGCGGCCTCGTCGTCCGCGTCTGCTCCGGTCGCGCCGCCGGTTCCAGGGCCGCCTGCTCCTTCGTCTTCTTCCGGTCCGGCGCCGGTCCGTGCCGATTCGGGGGCCGGGTGGCCGGCTGCCGGCGGTCAGCGGGACCATGAGCCGACGGCGAACGACGGGGTGCCGGCCGGGGCGACTCCCTGGGCGGGTACGGATACGAACGCCGATGGTGACGAGGGTGGGGTGGCGCTGCCGGCGACGGTGTTCGCGCCGCCGCTCTCGGGTTCGGACGACGACGGGGCTCTGCCGCCGGTCGTTCCGGCGGAGGCTCCTACGGCGCTGATGTCGGGTGGCAGTGCGCTGCCGCCGACGGCGGTCGTTCCGGGGCTGGATCCGCAGGCGCCGGCTCCGGGGCCGGTGGTTCCTTCGGCTCCGGCTCCCGTGGCGCCCGCTCGGGGGGCGGAGGACATCGCCGACGCGGCGACGAGCAAGGCGGTCGTTCCGCCGCGGGGTGCGCGGGGGTCGGGTCAGACGACTCCGCCGCCTCCTGGGGCGCCGGGTACGCCGGGGGTGCGGCCGGGTCCGGTGCCGCCGCCGCCGGGTCCGGGTGCGCCCGCGGGTGGCTACCTGCCGACGCAGATGGTCTCCCAGCTGGGCCCTCCGGGTGTGCCGCAGCCGCCTGCTCCTCCGGGGCCGCCTGGTGCTCCGGGTGCTCCGGGCTCGACGCCGCCTCCGGGTGGCGGGATGCATCACGCGGCGACGATGTTCGCCGACGGGAGTATCGGCGGCCCGAGTGCTCCTCGTCCTCCGGGTCCGCCGGGACCTCCTGGTGCTCCGGGTGCGGTGCCGCCGCCTCCGCCGGGTTCGACGCCGCCTCCCGGGGTGCCCGCTCCTCCTGGTCCGCCTCCGGGTGCGACGCCGCCCCCGGGTGGCGGGGTGCACCATGCGGCGACGATGCTGGCGGGTCCGGGGCAGACCGGCCCGAGTACGCCGCGGCCGCCCGGTCCCCCGGGTCCTCCCGGTGCTCCGGGTGCTCCGGGGGTGCCGGGTCCGCACACACCTCCGCCGCCTGCGGGGGCGTACGGCTATCCGCAGCAGCCGTCGGGTCAGCCGACGGTCGGTCCGGGGTATCAGGCCGTGTTGCGCTTCCGTGCGGCCGACGGCAGCGAGCAGCAGTTGATCCGGCGTTCGGCGCCGGGTACTCCGCATCCGGAGTGGCAGATGCTGCACGAGCTGCGTGGGATGAACGTGCCGCCTCAGCAGGTCATCGAGCTGCACACGGAGCTGGAGTCGTGTGAGCTTCCGGGTGGTTACTGTGCGCGGATGATCCGGGAGACCTGGCCGCAGGTCCGGATCACGAGTGTGGCGCCGTACGGCACGGATCACGCGAGCCGGCAGCAGGGCATGCAGCATCTGCTGACGCACCAGGGTGAGCTGCATCAGGTGGCGGACGGTCCG
Source organism: Streptomyces sp. NPDC102402 (assembly GCF_044765765.1). Lineage (NCBI taxonomy): Bacteria > Bacillati > Actinomycetota > Actinomycetes > Kitasatosporales > Streptomycetaceae > Streptomyces > Streptomyces sp. NPDC102402. Next base: position 121,083 of record NZ_JBIWKR010000014.1, on the reverse strand, counting down.
GCGCGGCCTGCTCCGGTGCGGGCGCCGTTGCCGCAGATTCCGCCCGCGGCGGCGTTGCCTCCGGAGGCGTTGGCGGAGGAGCTGCACGGGGCGTTCGGTCCTGGGGTGCTGCGTTTCGACCAGCGGGCGGTGTCCCGTCAGGGTGTGCCCGAGGTGGTGGCGCGGACTCTGGTGTGGGCGGGGCTGCCCGCTGATTTCGGGCCGTTCTTCTGGGCGCAGCCCGGTCATCCCGTGGTGCCGACGCTGGGTGAGCTGGCGGCGCAGCGTCAGGTGCAGCCGGCGGCGGACGCGGGTTCGTATCTGGTGATGGGTTCGGACTTCGGCCGGGCGATCTGTGTGCAGTACGGCACGGCGAACATCGTGGCTGTGCCGGTGGAGGCGGGGCCGGGTGGTCAGCCGGTGCCGCCGCAGTTCGTGAACACGGGGCTGCCCGAGTTCGTGCGGTCCATGGCGTTGCTGGGCCGGATGTGGCGTCTGCGGTACGGGTTGAATCCGGAGCAGGCGGGGCGTTGGACGGTCGATTTCCAGGCGCAGTTGGTTGCGGTGGATCCGGCGGCGCTGGCGTCGCCGGAGAGCTGGTGGTCGGTTCTGCTGGAGCAGATGTGGGACGGGTTGTTGTGATCCCGCCCGATCGGTTCTGACCTGTTGTGCCCGAGAGGCGCTCGCCCCCTGGTGGGGTGGGCGCCTTTTGTGTGCGGTTTTGTGATGCGGATCGCTTCCGTCCTGAATGCAACTGATCGATTCCGACTTCCGGGCGAATTGCCGCATCCTTGACGTATTGCTGGACGGTCGGGGCGTCGGAGAGCGGGAAAGAGGGCTTCAGGGATGAGTGGTGGACCGGTGTCCGCGCACGGTTTCGTCGGTGTACGGGGGCGTGGTTACCGTCCTGAACAGGTGGACCGGGCGGTGGCCTCGCTGTCCGGTGAGCGGGACGCGGCCCTGGACCGGCTGTCCCGGCTGACGGCGACGGCGGAGGAGCTGGCGGAGGAGTCGGCGCGGCTGGGCGAGGTGGTGGCCTCGCTCGCGCCGCAGACGTACCAGTCCCTGGGGGAGCGGGCGCGGCAGATCCTGGGGCTGGCCGAGGCCGAGGCGGAGTCGGTCAGGGGGGCGGCGCAGGAGGAGGCGCAGGGGCTGCGGGACGCGGCGGACTCGGCGGGCCGGCAGGCGCGTGAGGCGGCGCGTGAGCGGGCCGCTGAGGTGCGGGCTGCGGCGGAGGCCCGTGCGGAGGAGGTGCTGGCGGCGGCGGGGGACGCGGCCGGGGCGCTGGTGGAGGAGGCACGCCGGGACGCCGGCGGGGTCCGTGCGGCCGCGGAGGCGGAGATGGCGCAGACGCGCCGGCGTACGGCGGGTGTGCTGACGCATCAGGAGCAGGAGCACGCCGAGCGGGGGAAGGCGGCCGATGAGGAGATCGCCGGGGCGGAGGCCGCCGCGTCGGAGTACGAGTCCGGTCTGACGACCCGCGGGGAGGAGTTGCTCGCCCGGGCCCGGCGGGAGCTCGCGGAGGCGGAGGAGGCGGCACGGCACGGGCAGGAAGACGCGGAGGCGCGGGCGGCGGAGCTGCTGTCGGGGGCCGGTATGGCGCGGGAGCGTGTGGTGCGGGAGACGGAGCGGGTCCTGAGGGAGCACGAGGAGGGCCGCGAGGAGCTGCAGGCGCACATGACGCACGTGCGCAATTCGCTGGCGGCGCTGACGGGGCGCGCGGTGGCGGGGCCTGCCGGGGAGTGAGGCGGGGCGGTCAGCGCCGCCCGGCTGGTGGGGCCCCCGCGAGGATCCAGGGTTCGACGGCTTCGTACTGGCGGCGTTGTCCGGTGGGGTCCGTGTCCCGTCCGTGGAGGCTGCCGAGCCAGCCGGCCAGGAAGCCGAAGGGGATGGAGACCAGGCCGGTCGTGGTGAGCGGGAACCAGTTGAAGTCGCGGTGGGGGAAGACGGATCCGGGGGAGCCGGAGACGAGGTCGGTGCCGGTGATGAGGACGAGTACGCAGGCGGTGCCGCCGATGAGGGTGCAGAGCAGGCCGGTGCGGGTGTAGCGGCGCCAGAACATGCTGTAGACGAGTGCCGGTGCGATGGCGGACGCGCCGATGCAGAACGAAAGGGTCACCAGGGCCTGGACGTTCCAGTGGCGGGCGAGGACGGCGAGGGCGACGGCCAGTGCCCCGACGCCGATGGCGGCGGTCTGGGCGATGGCCATCTCGGTGCGGCCGGGCAGGGGGCGGGCGGTCGGCAGGCCGTGGGCGAAGAGGTCGTGGGCGAGGGAGTTGGCGCAGGCCAGGATCATTCCGGCGACGGAGGCGAGCAGGGTCAGGAAGATCGCCGTGGTCATGGTGGTGACGACGAGTGCTCCGGTCTCGCCGCCTCCCGCGACGGCGCCGGTGACCTGGAGGATCGCGCTGTTGCCCTGGGCTCCGGCGGCGGTGATGCGGTCGTGTCCGACGAGGGCGGCGGCTCCGAAGCCGGTGACGGCGAGGAGGAGGCAGAGGCCGACGACGACGCAGACGGCCCAGGAGAGGGAGCGGCGGACGGCCCGTGCGCTGCGGACGCTGGTCATCCGCATGGTGATGTGGGGCAGGCAGGCGGCGCCGAGCACGACGGTCAGTTCGGAGCTGATCATGTCGAGGTCGTTGCCGCCGAACTGGAGGCCGGAGCGCAGGTAGGCGCCGCCCGCCCCGCTGCCGGCCTCGGCGGCGTGGAGGAGGGCGCCGGTGTCCCAGTCGAAGCGGTCGAGGACGAGGACGGAGACGAGGAGTCCCGCGCCGAGGAGGGCGACGGTCTTGATGATCTGGATCAGGGCGGTGCCCTTCATCCCGCCGATGGCCGCGTAGCCGATCATGACGGCGCCGAGGGCGATGATCGATCCGGTGCGGAATCCGGAGCTGTCGAAGCCGAGGATGAAGGCGAGCAGGTTTCCGCTGCCGGCGAGCTGGACGACCATCAGGGGCAGCAGGGCGGCGAGGGTGACGGCGCAGGAGGCGATGCGGGCGGCCCGGTCGGGTGCGCGCCGGGTGAGCATGTCGCCCATGGTGAACCGGCCCGCGTTGCGCAGGGGTTCGGCGAGCAGGAACATCAGCAGGACCAGGGAGAGAGTCGTGCTGAGGGCGAGTACGAGGCCGTCGTGACCGGTGAGGGCGATGACTCCGGTGGTGCCGAGGACGGTGGCGGCGGAGAGGTAGTCGCCGGCGATGGCGAGGCCGCTGCGCAGGGGCGAGAGCGTGCGGTAGCCGGTGTAAAACGTGTCGAGGTCGTCGCGGTCGGGGCCGGTCATGACGCAGAGCAGCAGGGTGATGCTGGCGACTGCGATGAACGCGGTGAGGGACATCGTCTGGGCGGACTCGTCGAATCCGTTCACCGGTCCGCTCCCGTCCTGCGGTCCTCGGCCGGTACGGCGCCGGTGCCGGGGTGGAGGCGGCCGGCCCGGTCGCGGAGTCCGGCGCTGAGCGGGTCGACGGTGCGGCGGGCGGTCCATTCGTAGACGGCGACGGCGGCGAGTGTGACGGGGAGCTGGCACAGGCCGAGGAGGAGGCCGGTGGTGAGTCCGCCGTCGCCGACGGGGCGGGTCATCAGGGCGGGGGCGTAGCCGGACAGCAGGAGGAACAGGGTGAAGTAGCCGAGTGCGGTGAGGGTCGAGACGCGGCGCAGCAGGCGGTAGGCGGTGCGCAGCCGTCGCAGGTCGCTGTGGTGTCCGGGGGCGGGGGCGGAGTTCGCCGAGGGGGCTGGTGGGCGGGGTGGTGGCGGGGGCGGGGAGCTCTGCCACGGCATGAGGTAGTCGCGGGGGTACGGGGGTGGCGTGGGGTGGTGGGTGCGCTGTGACTGCCGGGGTGGGTGAGGGGGTGGCTGCGAGTGGTGCGGCATGGCAGTGCTCCTTGCATGGTTCGGGTCCGGGGACGGACTGCAAGGCAGGTGCGCGGATGCGCTGTCGGGAGCGCGTACGTTACTCGCGGGTATCGCGATGGGGGAGGGATACGGGCGAACTACCGCAGGTAACACGCCAGTTGTCTAGTCCTTCGGTGTGTGGGAAGCGCTCTCGTGCTCGTCCAGGACCGGGAAGCGGCGCGGCGCCAGGACGACGAGCACCAGCAGGGCGAGCGCGGCGGCGCCCGCGGCGCCGGTGAACACGTGGTCGACGGCGGTGTCGACGGCGCGCCGCAGGTGGTCCGCGGCCGTGGCGGAGAGGGCCGCCGGGTCCTCCAGTGCGTGCGAGACCGCGTCCAGGTCGCCGGGGAGCCCCGGGGCGGGGGAGGAGGCCAGTCCGGAGGTGAGCACACCGTTGGCGACGGCGCCGAAGAGCGCCGCGCCGAGGCTCTGGCCGACCTGGCGGCAGAAGAGGACGGACGCCGTCGTCGTGCCCCGCTCGGCCCAGCCCACCGTCGACTGGACCCCGACGATCAGCGGGAGCTGGAAGAGGCCGAGCGTCGCGCCGAGCAGCAGCATGAGCAGGGCGGGCTGCCAGGCGGCGCCGGGGTAGGGCAGCAGCGGGAAGCAGAGCAGGACCAGCAGGGCGCCGGACATGCCGGTGATCGCGGTGCGGCGGAAGCCGATGCGGTTGTAGACGCGGTCGGAGAGCGCGGCGGCGACGGGCCAGCTCAGGGTCATCACGGACAGGACGAACCCGGCGGCGATCGGGCCGAGCCCGAGGACGGACTGGGCGTAGGTCGGCAGGAAGACGGTCGGCGCGACCATGAGCAGGCCCATGGCGCCGAGGGCGAGGTTGACCGAGGCGATCGTGCGGCGCCGCCAGACCCAGCCGGGGATGACGGGCTCGGCGGCCCGCCGCTCGATCAGGACCGTGAGGCAGCCCAGCGCGGCGGTCGCTCCGAACAGGCCGAGCGAGGGGGCGGAGAGCCAGGGCCAGGCGACGCCGCCCTGGACGAGCGCGGTCAGCAGGAGCGCGCCGGTCGCGAAGACGCCGAGGGCGCCCGCCCAGTCGGTGCGGGGGCGCGTGCCGGGCCGGGGGCGGGCGGGCTCGTGGAGGTGACGGACCACCAGCCAGAGCGCCACGGCTCCGACGGGCAGGTTGATCAGGAAGATCCAGCGCCAGTCGGCGTACGCGGCGAGGAGCCCGCCGACGGCGGGTCCGGCCACGGCCGAGGTGGCCCAGACGGTGGACAGCTTCGCCTGGATCTTCGGCCGTTCCTTGAGCGGGTACAGGTCGGCGGCGATGGTCTGCACCGTGCCCTGGAGGGCTCCGCCGCCGAGGCCCTGGACGACGCGGAAGGCGATGAGGGCGGCCATGTTCCAGGCGGCGGCGCAGAGCAGGGAGCCGGCCAGGAAGAGGATGATGCCGGCGATCAGGACGGGCTTGCGGCCGAAGGTGTCGGAGAGCTTCCCGTACACCGGCAGGGTGACGGTGACGGCGAGCAGGTAGCCGGAGAAGAGCCAGGAGAACACGGAGAAGCCGCCGAGGTCGCCGACGATCTGCGGTACGGCGGTCGCGACGATGGTGCCGTCGATGGCGGCGAGGCCCATGCCCAGCATGAGGGCGGCGGCGACCGGGCGCCGGCCGCGCGCGGTGTCCCGTGCCGTGTCCCGGGCGGCTTTCCCCTGCGCCACTTCCGGGCTCTCCGTACCGCCGGTGCCGTCCGTGCCGCCCACGGGGGTCCCTTCCCTATGCATCTATTTCCGGGGGACACTGTCTCACCGCCCGCGCCCGTACGGGAGTCGCGGGCCGAGGGGTGAGACCGTGTCCGCACCGGTCACGCCCGCGGCACGAGCGGCCTCCGAGGGGGCGGTCCGCAGGACCGGCGGCAGCGCGGCAACCCCTACTCAGGTCCCGCTCCGGCGGCCCGGACCCCTAGGGGGAGCTCCGTAGCAGGGCCCAGGGGGCGTTCCTCCCGGCGGAGGACGAGAGGGCGGTGCCCCGTTCCTTACCGTGGTCCTACACCGGGGGATGCGGTCGGCCGCAGGGGGCGGGGTGGGGAAAACCCCCCGTGAAGACTGCGCCGGGCACCACTGCGCTCGACCCCCTTCGCCACCGAGACTCGGAACGTACACAGAGACGTCCGTGCATCGACCGACATAGGAGAAAAACCGTGACAACGGCTGTAAGCATTCCCAGGCACGGGGACACTGGAGGGCGTACGGCCGTCGCAGCGCGGGCGCGGCAGGTCGTCAAGGCGTACGGGGCGGGCGAGACCCGGGTCGTGGCACTCGACCACGTCGATGTGGACATCGTCCGCGGGCAGTTCACGGCGATCATGGGTCCGTCCGGGTCCGGCAAGTCGACCCTGATGCACTGCCTGGCGGGGCTGGACACGGTGACCTCCGGTCAGATCCACCTGGCGGACACCGAGATCACCGGTCTCAAGGACAAGAAGCTCACGCAGCTGCGCCGGGACCGGATCGGCTTCATCTTCCAGGCGTTCAACCTGCTCCCGACGCTCAACGCGATCGAGAACATCACGCTGCCGATGGACATCGCGGGCCGTCGGCCCGACGCCGACTGGCTGCGGCAGGTCGTGGAGACCGTCGGTCTCGCCGAGCGCCTGAAGCACCGGCCCACGCAGCTCTCCGGCGGTCAGCAGCAGCGTGTGGCGGTTGCCCGCGCGCTCGCCGCACGGCCCGAGATCATCTTCGGTGACGAGCCCACCGGGAACCTGGACTCGCGTGCCGGAGCCGAGGTGCTGTCCTTCCTGCGCAGGTCCGTCGACGAGCTCGGACAGACCATCGTCATGGTCACCCACGACCCGGTGGCCGCCTCCTACGCGGACCGGGTCCTCTACCTCGCGGACGGATCGATCGTCGACGAGATGAAGAACCCGACGGCCGAGCAGGTGCTGGACCGGATGAAGGACTTCGACGCACGCGGGCGGACCTCATGACCGTCTGGAAGACCTCGATGCGCAACTTCCTCGCGCACAAGGGGCGGATGGCGCTCTCCGCCGTCGCCGTCCTGCTGTCGGTGGCGTTCGTCTGCGGCACGCTCGTCTTCACCGACACCATGAACACCACCTTCGACAAGCTGTTCGCGGCGACGTCCGCCGACGTCACGGTCAGCCCGAAGAAGGCGGCCGGCGCCGACGACCTCCCCGAGAACGGCAAGCCCGAGGCGCTCCCCGCGTCCGTCGTGACCGAGGTCGCCGGCGCGGACGGGGTGAAGAAGGCCGAGGGCGCGGTCACCAGCATGGCCGTCACCCTCGTCGACGGCCACAACAAGAACCTCGGGTCCGACACCGGAGCCCCGACCATCGCCGGCAACTGGACCGACAACGACCTGCGGTCGATGGAGATCACCTCCGGCCACGCCCCGCGCGGACCGACCGAGGCCATGATCGACGCCGACACCGCGGAGAAGCACCACCTGAAGCTCGGCGACGAGGTGCGCACCATCTCCGTCACCGGCGACATCGAGGCGAGGATCACCGGGATCGCCTCGTTCACCGTGACCAACCCCGGCGCGGCCGTCGTCTACCTCGACACCGCCACCGCGCAGCAGAAGCTGCTGGGCGCCCCCGGTGTCTTCACCCACATCTCGGTCACGGCCGAACCCGGTGTCGGTGACACCGAGTTGAAGAAGAACGTCGCCGCGGCTCTGGGCGGTACGGCCGCCTACAAGCTGCAGACCCAGGACGAGGCGGCGGCCGCGGGCAAGGACTCCATGGGGTCCTTCCTGGACGTCATGAAGTACGCGATGCTCGGGTTCGCCGGGATCGCCTTCCTCGTGGGCATCTTCCTGATCGTCAACACCTTCTCCATGCTGGTCGCCCAGCGCACCCGTGAGATCGGCCTGATGCGGGCCATCGGCTCCAGCCGCAAGCAGGTCAACCGGTCCGTGCTGGTCGAGGCGGTGCTCCTGGGCATCGTCGGATCGGTCCTGGGGGTCGGCGCCGGCATCGGCCTCGCCGTCGGGCTGATGAAGCTCATGGGCGCCGTGGGCATGGAGCTGTCCACCAAGGACCTCACCGTCGCCTGGACCACGCCGGTGACCGGGCTGGTGCTCGGCATCGTCGTCACCGTCCTCGCCGCGTACGTCCCGGCCCGCCGGGCCGGCAAGGTCTCCCCGATGGCCGCCCTGCGCGACGCGGGGACCCCGGCGGACGCCAGGTCCGGCTGGATCAGGGCCGCTCTCGGCCTGGTCCTCACCGGTGCCGGCACCGCGGGTCTGTGGGCCGCGACACGGGTGGACGAGGCGAGCGAGGGCTCGCTCTACCTCGGCCTGGGCGTGGTCCTCACCCTCATCGGATTCATCGTGATCGGCCCGCTGCTGGCCGGCGTGGTCGTGCGGGTGCTCGGCGTCGTCGTCCTGCGGCTGTTCGGCCCGGTCGGGCGGCTGGCGGAGCGCAACGCGCTGCGCAACCCCCGGCGTACGGGAGCGACCGGCGCGGCACTGATGATCGGCCTCGCGCTGGTGGCGTGCCTCTCGGTCGTCGGCTCCTCCATGGTCGCCTCGGCCACCGAGGAACTCGACAAGTCGGTCGGTACGGACTTCATCGTCCAGTCGGGCACCGGTCAGCTCCTCGTGCCGCAGGCCGCCGAGGCCGTCGAGAAGGTGCCGGGCATCGAGCACGTCACGGACTACAAGGTCCTCGCGGCGAAGCTCACCAACCCCGACGGCTCGACCGTGGACGAGGACGTCACCGCCGCCGACCCGACCTACCCGCAGGACCTGCGGCGCGAGACCGTCGCCGGCGACCTGGCGAAGGCGTACGGCGAGAACGCCATGTCGGTCGGATCGGACTACGCCACCCTGCACAGGATCAAGGTCGGGGACGAGCTCACCGTCGCCTTCAAGGCCGGCGACACCGCGAAGCTGAAGGTCGCCGCGATCACCTCCGACGACACGAACGTCGACCGGGGTGCGAAGTACATCAACGTCACCACCGCCGAGCGTCACGTCACCGCCGACCGGATGCCCGGGAACCTGCTCATGTTCGCGGGGGCGCAGGACGGCAAGGAGAAGGAGGCCTACGCCGCCCTCAAGAGCGCGCTCGCCCCGTACCCGCAGTACAAGGTGCAGAACCAGGCCGACTTCAAGGAGGACCTGAAGGACCAGATCGGCCAGCTGCTGAACATCGTGTACGGCCTGCTCGCCCTGGCGATCATCGTCGCGGTGCTCGGGGTCGTGAACACCCTCGCCCTGTCGGTGGTCGAGCGGACCCGCGAGATCGGCCTGATGCGGGCGATCGGCCTCTCCCGCCGTCAGCTGCGGCGCATGATCCGGCTGGAGTCCGTCGTCATCGCCCTGTTCGGCGCGCTGCTCGGACTCGGCCTGGGGATGGGCTGGGGCACCTCCGCGCAGAAGCTCCTGGCGCTGGAGGGACTCGGTGTCCTGGAGATCCCGTGGCCGACGATCCTCACGGTCTTCGTCGCCTCGGCCTTCGTCGGACTGTTCGCCGCCCTGGTCCCGGCCTTCCGGGCCGGCCGGATGAACGTCCTGAACGCGATCGCCACGGACGGGTGACAGTGCCCGCCGTAGGATGACTGCTCCGGCCCCGGGACGTTCCTCCAGACGTCCCGGGGCCGTTTCGTGTCCCGCTGCCTCCGTCAGGCGTGCATGACCGGCACGTCGTACTGGGGGATCCACTTGTCGCGGGTGACGATCGTCAGCCCCTCCGTCTGGGCCTGGGCGACGAGGACGCGGTCGAAGGGGTCACGGTGGAGCGGGGGGAGGCGGCCGGCCTTGACGCCGTGCCCCGCAGTGATCGCCAGGCCGGTCAGCTGGCAGTCGCGGACTCGCTCAGCCAGGTCGTCGGGCCCCGCGAGCTTCCCGGCGGACTGCTTGATGGCGATTTCCCATGGAGTCGCGGCACTGAGATACACGGCGGGCTCCGTGTCGATCAGGTCCTTGAGCTCGTCGGAGAGTTCAGGGGAGTCGTCGAGCCACCACAGGGCGACATGGGTGTCCAGCAGAAGGCGCATCAGCGCATCCCGAAGGCGTCGGCGATGTCGTCCGGAAGTTCGTCGAAGTCGTCGGGGATGTGGATCTGCCCTCGGAGGGAGCCGCGACCGGTCCGCCGTACCTTCGGATGAAGGGGCACCACCCTCGCGATGGGCTCCCCGGCCCGGCTGATCACGACCTCCTCGCCGGTCTCGACCTGCTGCAGTATGCGCGAGAAGTGGGTCTTGGCCTCGTGCACGTTGTACTGCCGGGCTGCTTCCATGACTGCCTCACAGGGCCACAGGTGGACTAGATACCGGACTAAGGCTAGCCCCGCTGCCGCCGTCCGGACAACGGCGTTCCCTCGCGCGGGTGACACACCGGCGTCGTACGCTGGAGACCCCGGCCCGTCCCACGTGTCGGGTCCTTCGCGTTGCTCACTCGCCCCACCGGACGGAACCTTCATGAGCCTGCACGGTCTGCTGGATGTCGTCGTCACCGACCCGGCGCTCTCCGAAGCGGTGAAGGCCGCCTCCGACGGCCACCGGGCCCATGTCGACCTGGTCGGGCCGCCCGCCGCGCGCCCCTTCGCCGTGGCCGCCCTGGCCCGGGACGCCGGGCGTACGGTGCTCGCAGTCACCGCGACCGGCCGGGAGGCCGAGGACCTGGCGGCCGCGCTGCGGACCCTGCTGCCCCCCGACACCGTGGCGGAGTTCCCCTCCTGGGAGACCCTGCCCCACGAGCGGCTCTCGCCCCGCTCGGACACCGTCGGCCGCCGTCTCGCGGTGCTGCGCCGGCTCGCGCACCCGCGGCCGGACGACCCGGAGACCGGTCCGGTCAGCGTGGTCGTCGCGCCGGTCCGCTCCGTGCTCCAGCCGCAGGTCAAGGGCCTCGGAGACCTGGAGCCCGTCGCGCTGAGGAGCGGGCAGACGGCGGATCTCGGCGAGGTCGTGGACGCCCTCGCGGCAGCGGCGTACGCCCGGGTTGAACTGGTCGAGAAGCGCGGCGAGTTCGCCGTGCGCGGCGGCATCCTGGACGTCTTCCCGCCGACCGAGGAGCACCCCCTCCGGGTGGAGTTCTGGGGCGACGACGTCGAGGAGATCCGCTACTTCAAGATCGCCGACCAGCGGTCGCTGGAGGTCGCCGAGCACGGGCTGTGGGCCCCGCCCTGCCGTGAGCTGCTGCTCACCGAGGAGGTGCGTGAGAAGGCCGCGGCCCTCGCGGAGGCGCACCCCGAGCTGGGCGAGCTGCTCGGGAAGATCGCGGAGGGCATCGCGGTCGAGGGCATGGAGTCCCTGGCCCCGGTGCTCGTCGACGAGATGGAGCTGCTGCTCGACGTCCTGCCGAAGGGATCCATGGCGCTGGTCTGCGACCCGGAGCGGGTGCGGACCAGGGCGGCGGATCTCGTCGCGACCAGCCAGGAGTTCCTCCAGGCGTCCTGGGCGGCCACCGCGGGCGGCGGCGAGGCCCCGATCGACGTCGGCGCGGCCTCCCTGCGGGGCATCGCCGACGTCCGCGACCGGGCCCGCGAGCTGGGCATGATGTGGTGGTCGGTGGCTCCCTTCGCCGCCGGCGACGAGGTCGACGACGACACCCTGAAGCTCGGGATGCGCGCGCCGGAGACGTACCGCGGGGACACGGCCAGGGCGCTCGCCGACACCAAGGGATGGCTCGCCGACGGCTGGCGCACGGTGTACGTCACCGAGGGGCAGGGGCCCGCCTCCCGCACCGTGGAGGTGCTCGGCGGCGAGGGCATTGCCGCCCGTCTCGACCAGGACCTGGCCGAGATCACGCCGTCGCTCGTCCACGTCTCGTGCGGCGCCATCGACAACGGCTTCGTCGACCCGGCCCTGAAGCTGGCCGTGCTGACCGAGACGGACCTGACCGGGCAGCGCACCGCCAGCAAGGACCTGGGGCGGATGCCGGCCCGCCGCCGCAAGTCCGTCGACCCGCTGACCCTCCAGGCGGGGGACTACATCGTCCACGAACAGCACGGCGTGGGCCGGTACATCGAGATGGTGCAGCGCACCGTGCAGGGCGCGACCCGCGAGTACCTCCTCGTCGAGTACGCCCCCGCCAAGCGCGGCCAGCCCGGCGACCGCCTCTACATCCCGACCGACCAGCTGGAGCAGGTCACGAAGTACGTCGGCGGGGAGGCCCCCACCCTGCACCGGCTGGGCGGCGCCGACTGGACGAAGACGAAGCAGCGGGCCAAGAAGGCGGTCAAGGAGATCGCCGCCGACCTGATCAAGCTGTACTCGGCGCGGATGGCCGCCCCCGGCCACGCCTTCGGCCCGGACACCCCGTGGCAGCGCGAGCTGGAGGACGCGTTCCCGTACGCGGAGACGCCCGACCAGCTGTCCACGATCGCCGAGGTCAAGGAGGACATGGAGAAGTCGGTCCCGATGGACCGGCTGATCTGCGGCGACGTCGGCTACGGCAAGACGGAGATCGCGGTGCGGGCGGCCTTCAAGGCGGTCCAGGACGGCAAGCAGGTCGCCGTCCTGGTGCCCACGACGCTCCTCGTGCAGCAGCACTTCGGCACCTTCACCGAGCGGTACGCCCAGTTCCCCGTCAACGTGAGGGCGCTGAGCCGCTTCCAGTCGGACACCGAGTCGAAGGCGACGCTGGAGGGGCTGAAGGACGGGTCCGTGGACCTGGTCATCGGCACGCACCGGCTGTTCTCGTCGGAGACGAAGTTCAAGGACCTGGGCCTGGTCATCGTCGACGAGGAGCAGCGTTTCGGTGTCGAGCACAAGGAGCAGCTGAAGAAGCTCCGCGCCAACGTGGACGTGCTCACCATGTCGGCGACACCCATCCCCCGTACGCTCGAAATGGCTGTGACCGGCATCCGCGAGATGTCGACGATCACGACGCCCCCGGAGGAGCGGCACCCCGTCCTGACGTTCGTCGGGCCGTACGAGGAGAAGCAGATCGGTGCGGCCGTGCGCCGTGAACTCCTGCGTGAGGGCCAGGTGTTCTACATCCACAACCGGGTCGAGTCCATCGACCGGGCGGCTGCGCGGCTGCGCGAGATCGTGCCGGAGGCACGGATCGCGACGGCGCACGGGCAGATGGGCGAGAGCCAGCTGGAGCAGGTCGTCGTCGACTTCTGGGAGAAGAGGTTCGACGTGCTGGTGTCCACGACGATCGTCGAGTCCGGCATCGACATCTCCAACGCCAACACGCTGATCGTCGAGCGCGGCGACAACTTCGGCCTCTCCCAGCTGCACCAGCTGCGCGGCCGGGTCGGCCGTGGCCGGGACCGGGGCTACTCCTACTTCCTGTACCCGCCGGAGAAGCCGCTGACGGAGACGGCGCACGAGCGTCTGGCGACGATCGCCCAGCACACCGAGATGGGCGCGGGCATGTACGTGGCGATGAAGGACCTGGAGATCCGGGGAGCGGGCAACCTGCTCGGCGGCGAGCAGTCCGGTCACATCGCGGGTGTCGGCTTCGACCTGTACATCCGGATGGTCGGCGAGGCGGTGGCGGACTACCGGGCGGCGGTGGACGGTTCCGTCGAGGAGGAGCCGCCGCTGGAGGTCAAGATCGAGCTCCCGGTCGACGCGCACGTCCCGCACGACTACGCCCCGGGCGAGCGGCTGCGCCTCCAGGCCTACCGTGCGATCGCCTCCGCGAATTCGGAGGAGGACATCAGGGCGGTGCGCGAGGAGCTCGGCGACCGCTACGGCAAGCTGCCGGAGCCGGTGGAGAACCTCCTGCTGGTGGCGGGCCTGCGGATGCTGGCCCGGGCCTGCGGTGTGGGCGAGATCGTGCTCCAGGGGCCGAACATCCGCTTCGCTCCGGTGGAGTTGCGGGAGTCGCAGGAGCTGAGGCTGAAGCGTCTCCACCCGAAGACGGTCATCAAGCCGGGCGCCCACCAGATCCTGGTGCCGCGGCCGACGGCCGGCCGGATCGGCGGGAAGCCGGTGGTGGGGCGCGAACTCCTCTCGTGGACCGGGGAGTTCCTCACGACGATTCTGGGCTCGTAAGCCCGCTCGCCGGGCTCCGCGGCTGTTCGCCGAAGAGGAGTCCGGCGAGGACGCGGAACACCTCGGCGGGGTCCCGCCCGTCGACGGGGCCGTCCAGGTTGCCGCTGAGCAGCAGGGTGGCGAAGCCGTGGGCGAGTGACCAGGCGGCGATGCCGGCGAGCCGGGCGTCGTCGCCCCGGCCGGCGTCGGAGAGGCCGCTGACCCCGGTGCGCAGCGCCTCGGTGGCGCGCGCCTTCGCGGCGAGCAGGCCGGGGTCGTCGGCGCGGTGGAGCTCGGGGCGGAACATCACCTGGAAGTACGCGGGGTGCCCGGTCGCGAAGCGTACGTAGGCGACGCCCCGCTCCCGCAGGTCCGGTGCCTGCGCCAGGGCGTCGGCGAACAGGGTGTAGCCCTCGGCGGCGACCGCGGTGAGCAGGCCGGTGCGGTCCTTGAAGTGGTGGGCGGGCGCGGCGTGCGAGACGCCTGCCCGGCGGGCCAGGTCACGCAGGGACAGGGCGTCGGGGCCGTCGGCGGCGATGACGTCGAGGGCGGCGGTGAGGACGGCCCGCCGCAGGTCGCCGTGGTGATAGGTGCGCTCACTGGTCATGGCACGTAACCGTACGCCGAATCTAGTCATTGACAAGTTGGTGGACGGAGCGCACTCTGGGTATCTAGTCGCTGTCAAGATTGATGGGGTCGCGGGAGGCCGGCATGTCGGATGAACTGGGGTTCGTACGCAGGATGTGGCATCTGCTGGAGCCACTGCACGCCGTCGTCTACTACGCGCCGGAGGCCTTCGAGGAGGCCGCCGCGCTGGGCCTCGCCACGGACGAGCGCTGGCCGGGCTACTTCGCGTGGCGTGCCGCCCCGCTGGGAGCCGTCGGGGCGGACCGGGTGACCGGGGTGTTCCACAGCTTCAGCCCGGCGATGACCGGCGCGTACGTCCCGGCGGGCTGGTCCGTGGCCGCCCCGGACGAGGTGCTCGCGGCCAGGGCGCGGGCGGTCGACCGGGCCTACCGCGCCCTCTTCGGCGACCGCGTCGACGGCCCTGAGTTCGCCGGGGCCGCTGCCCTCGCGCGGCGCGTGGCATCGGCCGCGGACGTGACCGGACGTCCGCTCGCCGCGGCCAACGCGGCCCTGTCCTGGCCGGACGCGCCGCATCTGGTGCTCTGGCACGCCGCGACGATCCTGCGGGAGCACCGGGGGGACGGTCATGTCGCGGCGCTCGAGGCGGCGGGCCTGGACCCGGTGGAGTCGCTGGTCTCCTTCGCGGCGGTCGGCGCCGCCCGCCCGGAGGTGTTCGAGAGCCGGGGATGGAGCGCGGCCGAGTGGGAGGCCGCCCGTGGCCGACTGGCGGAGCGCGGGCTGCTGGAGGCGGACGGGACGGCCACGGTCGCCGGGCGGGCGCTGCGCGCGGAGGTCGAACGGCGCACGGACGAGAGCGCGTCGGCGCCCTGGGCCGTGCTCGGCCCGGACGAGCGGGAGCGGCTCGTGGAACTGCTGGGGCCGGTCTGGGTGGGGGTGATCGGCTCGGGACTGCTGCCGTCCGAGACGACGCTGGGCATCGGGAAGGTGTGAGCGCCCGGCGGCCCGGTTCCGGCCCGCGGCCTGGTCCGGCCCGGCGGCCTGGTCCGGCCCGGCGGCCCGGTTCCGCTGGGGGGGCCCGGACGGGCCCGCGCCCTGGTTCCGGCGGGGGCCCCGGCTGCCGGGCGCAGGGGTGATCCGGGGGTGCGGGTGAGCGCGTCGGGTGAGCCCGTCCTCTCTCGCCCCGTGTCGCGAGGCGCGCCAGGCCCCTAACCTGGTTCGCTGTGACGCCTCTTCGTACAGTGAGCTCCCGAAACCGCCTGCGCCTTCTCTCCCTCGCGACCGTGGCCCTGTCCGGCTCCTGGGCCCTGACCGGGTGCGAGGGCCTGGACCTGCCCGAATCCGGGCAGTCCTCCGGGGCCGCGGCCCCGGCGGCCGCCGGCAGCGCGCTGAAGGCGGCCGAAGGTCTCACGGTGAAGGGGCGGGCACCGAAGACCGGTTACGAGCGGGAGGAGTTCGGGTCCGCCTGGGCCGACACCGACGACAACGGCTGCGGCACCCGCGACGACATCCTCGCCAAGCAGCTCGACGACGTCTCCCGGGACTCCGACGGCTGCAAGGTCCTCAGCGGCGTACTCGACCCCGACCCGTACACGGGTACGCGCGTCACCTTCGAACGCGGGCGCAGCAAGGTGGACATAGACCACCTCGTCGCCCTGTCCGACGCCTGGCAGAAGGGTGCCCAGAAGTGGAGCGACGGCAAGAGGCGGGCCTTCGCCAACGACCCGCTGAATCTGGTGGCGGCCGATTCGTCCACCAACCGCAGCAAGGGGGACGGCGACACCGCGACGTGGCTGCCGCCCAACAAGGACTACCGCTGTGACTACGTGGCCGGGCAGGTCTCGGTGAAGAAGAAGTACGGGCTGTGGGTGACCGAGGCCGAGCTGGGCGCCATGAAGAAGGTGCTGGCCGGATGTCCGGACCAGAAGCTGGTCGCGGGGGGTAACCCCACGGACGCGCCCGCCCGTTGAGCCGCGGGCCGTTCCCGGGCCGCGGTGCTGGACCGGGCCGGGCGTGTGGATACTGGGCGGATGTGGAAGTGGCGGCTGACGGCCGTGGGGGCGAATCTTCTGCTCGGGGTGCCGGGCATCGTTCCCTGGTGGCTGGTCTGGTACATCCTGGCGAACGGTCCGCTCGCGAACGCCGGCGTGACCCAGCGGGAGCCGACGGAGAACGACGGCATGATGCTGTGGCTGGTCATCGCCGTGCCGGTGTGGGCGGTGTTCGGGATCATCTGGTGGCTGGCCAACGAGCCAGTGGGACGCAGGTCGGCCATGGATCCCCTCGTGTACTGGCCGGCCGGCGCGCTGCTGACCCTGGTGCCGACGGGGGTGCTCATCGCCCTCACCTTGTCGTGAGGATGCCGGAGCGCGTGGGGAGGCGTCAGGGTTCGCGTCGGCCGCCCGTGAAGGAGTCGGCGGCGGGGGCCGGCGTCTCCGGCGTCGCCATATGGACGTGAAGACCACCATGCTCGCCGAGCGGCCCGAACCGGCCGGAGCGCCGGCCGAGATGCCCGGGCGCCGGACGGCCCGGTGTGGCACCGGACGGCCCGAGGGTGGACCCGGACGGCCTGAGTGGTGTGGCCCCGGCCGGCCTGAGACCCCGGCCGGCCTGAGACCCCGGCCGGCCTGAGACCGCGGCCGGCCTGAGACCGCGGGGCCGGCCCGCCCCGAGGGGGTGGCCGGCCCTGGCGGTGGGCGGTCCTTCGTCGCACGCGGCCCGTCGTGTCAGAGCTTCAGCTCCCACTGGCTCGCGTCCCAGTCGAAGCCGGGGCCGACCTCGACGGTCAGGTTCTTCGCGTCGGCCGGGGCGTCGAAGGCGTACTTCGCCGTGATCTTCTTGCCCGGCAGGACCGTGCCGCTGAAGCCCTCGCCGGTCTTGTCGTCGTAGATCTGCTCGGCGTTCACGCCGTCCTCACCGGCACGGGCGTCGACGGTGACGAGCGTCGCGTCGAACTTCTCCTTGCCCTTGTTCTCGATGACGACCGACACCGTGTAGGCGCTGTTCCCCTTGGTGTGGCCGATCGCGAACTCACTCGCGGTGTACGGGGCCGGGGCGCTGACGGTGATCTCCAGCCCGTCGTCGTAAGCGGCCGAGTCACCCGCTCTCAGGACGTCGTCGCCCTTGCCCTCGGTGCCGCCAGCCGCCCCGCCGCCGGCGGCCGGCTTCGCGGAGGCGGAGCTCTCCGCGACCGCCTTGTCGATCTCGTCCACCACGTCGTCCACGGCCTTGAACGTCAGGACGGCTCCGACCACCGACAGGATCAGCGCGACCAGCCCCAGGACCGCGCCGAACGTCGTCACGCCCTTGTTCGTGGCCTCCCCGCGCTTGACCCGTCCCCGCCCCGCCAGGCCCAGGATCAGGGCGATCAGGCCGAGGATCCCCGCGAGCCAGAAGAACAGCGGGATCAGCCCCGAGACCGTCCCGATGATGCCGAGGACGAGGGCGGAGATGCCGAGGCCGTTGCGGGCGGGACGGGTGCCCGGTGCCTGAGCGGGGGCGTACGGCTGCTGCGGCTGTGTGTACTGGGACATGGCTGTGCCCTTCCGGATGAAGAACGGGACTGTGAGCGGTTCGATGCGCCGCACCGTGGTGCGACGGGTCAATAAGACCATTGCCTGTGAACCGAGTCAACACTGAATTCGGTGTGAACGGATGGCGGGCCACTATCGGTATGCTCACCCCCACACAGCAGGCGACACGGACGTGCGCGGAACGGGAGACAGGCCAGTGCCGGACGACTCGACAGAGGTGACCGCGGCCGGAATCGCCAGGCTCGCGGGAGTGGGCCGCGCGGCGGTCAGCAACTGGCGCCGCCGGCACGCCGACTTCCCGAAACCTGTCGGGGGCACCGAGGCCAGCCCCTCCTTCGCGCTCCCCGAGGTCGAGCGGTGGCTGCGGGACCAGGGGAAGCTCGCCGAGGTGCCCCTGCGGGAACGCGTCTGGCAGCAGTTGGCCGGCCACCCCGCCGGTGCCGTCACCGCGCTCGTCCACGCCGGGTGCGCCCTCCTGCTCGTACGGGACAGACCCACCGCCTGGCTGGAGATCACCGCCGTCTCGGACGCCCGGATGGCCGGTGTCCTGCCGGCGGCCCTCGATCACGTGCTCGGCGACCGCTTCGGTCCGGAACGGGCGGTCCCCACCCCCACGGAGTCCGCGATCCTGCCGTCCGTACCCCTGCTGCGCGCCGCCGCGGACCTGGCGGCGGAGACCGGCGCCCGGCAGGCGTTCGACTTCCTCTTCGGACGTCAGCTGGACACCAACCCCCGTCAGTACACGCTCACACCCCCCGGCCTCGCCGAGCTGATGGCCGACCTCGCCGAACCGCAGAGGGACACCGCCAGGCAGGGAGGCAGGCGGGGCTCCCGGACGGTCCTCGACCCCGCCGCCGGAACAGGCGCCCTGTTGTGCGCCGTCGGCCGGCCCACGGCGCTGTACGCACAGGAGGCCGACCCGGACCTGTCCGCACTCACCGCCCTCCGGCTCGCCCTGCACTCGGAGGGGAGCGGAACAGGCCGCCTCACGCTCGCCGTCCGGACCGGCGACACCCTGCGCGCCGACGCCTTCCCCCAGCTCACCGCCGACGCGGTGCTCTGCCACCCGCCGTTCAACGAACGCAACTGGGGTCACGACGAACTGGCCTACGACCCGCGCTGGGAGTACGGCTTCCCGGCCCGCACCGAGTCCGAACTCGCCTGGGTCCAGCACGCCCTCGCCCACCTGCGCGAGGGCGGCACCGCCGTGGTGCTGATGCCCCCGGCCGCAGCCTCCCGCCGTTCGGGCCGCCGGATCCGCGCCGACCTGCTCCGCCGCGGCGCCCTGCGCGCGGTCGTCGCGCTCCCGGCCGGCGCCGCGCCCCCGTACGGCGTCCCGCTCCACATCTGGGTCCTGCGCAAGCCGGGTGCCGAGCAGTCCCCGGCGCCCGAACTGCTGCTCGTCGACACGGCGGAGCCCGAATCCGCCGGAGCCCCGTCAGGCCGTGACCGGCTGGACTGGCCGGCGGTCCGACGTGCGGTGCTCGACGCGTGGAGCCTCTTCGACGCGCCGGGGCGCCGCGAACCCGTCGAGGAGCGCCCAGGGGCCAGCCGGGCCGTCCCCGTCATCGAACTCCTCGACGACGACGTGGACCTGGCCCCCGCCCGCCACCTGCCGCCACCGGCCGCGGGCGGCGGCGCGGCCGAACTGACCCGAGTGCGGGAACGGCTGGACGGCACCCTGAGACTGACCACCCGGCTGACCCCGCCGCCCGCCGTCCCCGGCGAACCCGCCAGACGGCCCTTCACCACGGTCGGCGAACTGGCCCGCGCCGGCGCCCTGCAGCTGCGGTCGGGCACCGGCGCGGGCACCGGACCGGTGCTCACCGAACACGACGTCCTCGCGGGCACGGCCCCCAGCGGGACACCCGCCCAGCCCGCCCCGCCCGCAGACGGCGAACCGCTCCTCCTGGAAGCGGGCGACGTCATCGTGCCCGTACTGGGCGGCGGTTCGGTCGCCAGGGTCGTCGACGACGCCACCGCCGGTGCCGCGCTCGGACGCAACCTCCAGTTGCTGCGCCCCGACCCGGCCGCCCTGGACCCCTGGTTCCTCGCCGGATTCCTGCGCGGCACCGCCAACGGCCGTCAGGCCAGCAGCTACGCCTCCACCGCGACACGGCTCGACGCCCGCCGCCTCCAGGTGCCACGCCTGCCCCTGGCCGAACAGCGCAGGTACGGCGAACAGTTCAGCGCCCTCGCGGCGTTCGAGGACGCCCTGCGCGAGGCGGGACGGCTCGGCGGGCAGCTGGTGCAGGGGATGTACGACGGCCTCACGGACGGCACTGTCGCTCCGGAGTGACGTGAAGCACAACGGTTGTGCACAACCCGGGACCGGTTGTCCGTGTCGGTGTATACGCTCACTGCACACGTCCGATCCACGCCCTCCGGGAGCAGCACATGCACGGCTACGGCTATCCGCCGGAGCAGCAGCCGAAGCGTCGTCCGTCCTCGGCCACGCTGGTCACCCTGCGCGTGGTCTTCGTCGCGCTCGCCCTGCTGAGCTGCGGACTCCTCGCCTGGGCGGCCATGCTGCGGCTGGCGATCGTCACGCGCAGACAGCGCGACTGGTGGCTGTTCGGCCTCGTCCTGGCCCTGAACATCGGGCTGATCGCCTATCTGGGATCGTTGCCGCCGGAGGAAGAGGTGATGACGGACGGGCAGGCGGTCATCACCCTGTCCTGGATGCTGGTCGTCTTCGTCGGCTCGGTCACCTACTACCTGTACGCGGAGATACGGCACTTCGGCCCGTACGGCGACGCACGGACAGGGGCCCAGGCGGGTCCCTACACCGCCGGGCCCTACGCCGGTCCGTACGGCGGGCAGCACCCCGGAGCGTCCCCGGCCCGGTCCGGTGGGTACGCGCCGCCGCAGGCCGTGCCCGCCCCGTCGACGCCCCCCGCCCCGTCCTACGGCTACCCGCCCGCCCCCCGGCAGGGCTCCGTTCCCCCGCCCCCCTCGGACGCTCCGGGGGCGACCGGGCCTCAGCGCCTCGACCAGGTGCGCGCCGAGCTCGACGAGCTGAGCGACTACCTCCGCAAGGAGGGTGACGGCCGGTGAACGGGCGTGTCATCGCCGGACGTTACGAGCTGGCGACCATTCTCGGCCAGGGCGGCATGGGCCAGGTCTGGACGGCGTACGACCAGCGCCTCGACCGCAGGGTCGCGGTGAAGCTCCTGCGCCCCGACCGGGTCGCGGGCCCCTCCGGCAGTGCGGCGGCCGACGATCTGCGCCGCCGCTTCGTCCGCGAGTGCCGGGTCACCGCGCAGGTCGACCACCCGGGCCTGGTCACCGTCCATGACGCGGGGAGCGACGGCGAGGACCTCTATCTCGTCATGCAGTACGTCGAGGGCGCCGACCTCGCCGACCACCTCGCCGAGCACGACCCCTATCCGTGGCCGTGGGCCGTCGCCGTCGCCGCCCAGCTGTGCGCGGTGCTCTCCGCCGTGCACGCCGTCCCGATCGTCCACCGCGACCTCAAGCCCCGCAACGCCATGGTGAAGCCCGACGGCACCGTGACGGTGCTCGATCTGGGCATCGCCTCCGTCATGGACACCGACACGACCCGTCTGACCCACACGGGCTCACCGATCGGCTCCCCCGCCTACATGGCGCCCGAACAGGCCATGGGCGGAGCGGTCGGTCCCTACACCGACCTGTACGCGCTCGGTGTGCTCCTGCACGAACTCCTCAGCGGTGACGTGCCGTTCGCCGGGTCCACCGCCCTGGGAGTCCTGCACCGCCATCTCTACGAGCCGCCCCTCCCGGTCCGCCATCTCCGCCCCGAGGTCCCGGAGGCGCTCGAAGCGCTCGTCCTGCGACTGCTCTCCAAGGACCCGCAGCACCGCCCCGCCTCCGCCCAGGAGGTCTACGAGTCCCTGCGGCCCCTGCTGCCCGCCGGCGGGGCACCGTCCGGTCCGCTCGACCCGACGCGGCCCTTCCTCCGCCCGCACGCGCCCTGGCCCGACCGGGCGGCCGTCCCGGCGCCCGCGCCCGTCCCGGCGCAGCAGGCGCCCGCCGCGCCCCAGGAGCGGCCCTCCCGGCCGAACGTGGCCCGAGCCGTGGACGACGTCAAGCGGCTGCTCGGCGAGGGCCGTATCACCCAGGCCGTCGACATCCTCGGGGGGATCCTGCCGGCCGCCGCCGCGGAGCACGGCGAGCACTCGCCGGTGGTGCGGATCCTGCGCAAGCAGTACGCGGCCACGCTGATGGACGACGGCCAGTACCGCCGCGCCCTCCCCGAGCTCCGCCGCCTCGCCGACGACCGCGCGGCGGAGGCGGGGCCGGCCGATCCCCAGGCCCTGCAGTTCCGTTACGACGCCGCCCAGTGCCTGGAGCAGCTCGGTGAGGCGGCCGCCGCGCTCGCCGAGTACCGGGCCGTCCTCCCCTCCTACGAGAACGGCTATGCCACCTCCACCGGTCCCGGCCGGGCCTTCGACATCCGGCACCGGATCGGCCACCTCCTGCTCGGGATGGGCGACCACGCGGCGGGCCGCGCCCAGTTGCAGGCCCTCCTGTACGACACGGAGCGCACCTACGGCCCCCACCACCCGCTCCCCACGGAGCTCCGCCGGCAACTGACCCACCACCAGGACGTACGCGGCTCGGTGTGAGCCGGGGAGGCCGAAAAGGGTGAGCCGGGCGGGATTTCGTCCGTGACCCCACACTCACCGGTCCGGAAATCGTTGGTCGAAGCAGTGGCCCGAATCACGTCCACTGCCTAACATCGATCACCGCAAGGCTTTGTGCACTGATGCACAAACTCTCCCCGGGAGGCTCCTTTGCACCGCCGACGTCGCACCGCGCTCGCCCTCTCCGCCGCCACGCTCGTCGCGGCGCCGCTCCTGACCGCCTGCGGCAGCGAGGCCCATCCCGGTGCCGCCGCAGTGGTCGGCGGCGACCGGATCGACGTGGCCACGGTCCAGCAGCAGGCGTCGGACGTGCGCAGCGCCCAGCGGACGTCGGGGCAGTCCGAGGAGCTGGTGAAGAAGTCCGGCCAGCTGAACCGCGCCAAGCTGCACAGCCTGATCTTCGGACGGGTCCTCGACCGGGCCGCGAAGGACGCCGGGGTGAGCGTCAGCCGCAAGGAGATCCAGCAGATCCACACGGCGGCCGCCTCGCAGTCCGGAGGGGACAAGGGCCTGCGGACGGTCATGCTGGAGCAGCGCTGGGTCGCCCCCGGCCAGATCGAGGAGGACCTGCGCAAGGAGGTCCAGCTCCCGAAGCTCGCACTGGCGCTCGGCGCGGACCTGCAGACGCCGGCCGGCCAGCAGGCCGTGGGCAAGGCGCTCACCGCGGCGTCGAAGGCGCTCCACATCGACGTCAACCCGCGCTTCGGCAGCTGGGACGACCAGAAGGTCCAGCTCAGCACGTACAAGACGCCGTGGATCACACAGGTCACCACCTTCCAGGGGCAGGAGCCCGAGGCGGGGGCCTGACCCCGTCCGGCGGCAGAGGTAGGTTCGGGGGGTGAACGCTGAAGCCCCCGGCCGTATCGTCCTGCTCACCGCCAGCCACCGGGTCGCCCCCGGGCTGCTGTCCTGGCCTGCCTGGCAGACGCTGCACGCCGCCGACCGGGTGCTGTGCGCAGAGCGGGACCATCCGCAGCTGCCGTATCTCCGGGAGGCGGGGGTCGCCGTGGAGCACGCCGTGCCCTCGGCCGAGGAGCTGGTGGACGACTGCGCGGGCGGCCGGACCGTGGTGGTGCTGGTGGGCGGCGAGGGCGATCAGCGGCTCACCGACGGCCTCGCCCGGCTCGGCGGGTCCGGCCGGGTGCAGATGCCGGACCTGGAGCTCCTGCCCGGTTCGTACGACCTGCCCGGCGCGCGCCTCCTGGACCTGGTCCAGGTCATGGACCGGATCCGGCTCGCCTGCCCGTGGACCTCGCAGAAGACGCACCAGGGCCTCGTGAAGTACGCCATCGAGGAGGCGTACGAACTGGTCGAGGCCATCGAGGACGGCGACCGCGACGAGCTGCGCGAGGAGCTCGGCGACGTACTGCTGCAGGTCGTCTTCCACGCGCGCATCGCGCAGGAGGACCAGGAGGAGCCGTTCGGCATCGACGACGTGGCGGGCACGATCGTCGAGAAGCTGATCCACCGTCATCCCCACGTGTTCGGCGACGAGACCGCCGAGACCCCGGAGGACGTCCACGCGCACTGGCTGCGTACGAAGGCGATCGAGAAGCAGCGGGAGTCGGTCACCGACGGGGTGCCGCTCGGGCAGCCCGGTCTGGCACTGGCGGCCAAGCTGGGCAGCAGGGTCCGTACGGCGGGTCTCGACGCCGCGCTCCCCGACGGGGACGGGGTCGGCTACCGCCTGCTGGCCCTCGCGGTGGAGGCGGAACGGGACGGCACCGACCCGGAGGCCGCCCTGCGGGCCGCCGCCCGCGCCTACCGGGACGCCATCCGGGCGGCGGAGGGGCTCGCGACGGCTCCGGACGGCACGGAGGCCGCTCCGGACGGCGCAGGGGCCGCTCCGGATAGCGTCGAGGAGTGAACGACAGCCCCGACACAGCGTCCGCGTCCTGCCCGGCGTCCGGACCCGCGCCCGAACTCTTCACCTGGGAGTTCGCCACCGACCCCTACCCCGCCTACGCCTGGCTCCGGGAGAACAGCCCCGTGCACCGCACGGCACTGCCCAGCGGCGTCGAGGCCTGGCTGGTGACCCGGTACGCGGACGCCCGGCAGGCCCTCGCCGACACCCGGCTCTCCAAGAACCCGGCGCACCACGCCGGGCCGGCCGCCGCCAAGGGCAGGACGGGCATCCCGGGGGAGCGCAAGGCGGAGCTGATGACGCATCTGCTGAACATCGACCCGCCGGACCACACACGGCTGCGCCGGCTCGTGTCCAAGGCGTTCACTCCGCGCAGGGTCGCCGAGTTCGCGCCGCGCGTGCAGGAGCTGACGGACCGCCTCATCGACTCGTTCGTGGAGGAGGGCAAGGCCGACCTCATCCACGACTTCGCCTTCCCTCTCCCCATCTACGCGATCTGCGACCTGCTGGGAGTGCCGCGCGAGGACCAGGACGACTTCCGCGACTGGGCGGGCATGATGATCCGGCACGGCGGCGGGCCGCGCGGCGGGGTGGCCAGATCGGTCAAGAAGATGCGCGGTTATCTCGCCGAACTCATCCACCGGAAACGGGAGAATCCCGGCGACGACCTGATCTCCGGGCTGATCCGGGCCAGCGACCACGGCGAGCACCTCAGCGAGAACGAGGCCGCGGCGATGGCCTTCATCCTGCTCTTCGCCGGTTTCGAGACGACCGTGAACCTCATCGGCAACGGCACCTACGCCCTGCTGCGCGATCCGGTCCAGCGCGCCCGTCTGGAGCGCTCGCTGGCCGCGGGTGAGACGGAACTGCTCGCCACGGGCCTGGAGGAGCTGTTGCGCTACGACGGTCCGGTGGAACTCGCCACATGGCGTTACGCCACCGAGCCCGTGAGGCTGGGAGGACAGGACATCGCGGCGGGGGACCCCGTTCTCGTGGTGCTGGCCGCGGCGGACCGGGACCCGGAGCGATTCCAGCATGCGGACACCCTGGATCTCGCGCGGAGTGACAATCAGCACCTCGGATACGGGCACGGCATCCACTACTGCCTGGGGGCGCCGCTGGCCCGTCTGGAGGGCCAGGTGGCGCTGGCGACACTGCTGCGGCGCCTCCCCGACCTGCGGCTTGCCGTGGATCCTGCCGATTTGCGCTGGAGGGGCGGGCTCATCATGCGTGGACTGCGCACGCTTCCCGTGGAGTTCGGAGCCGGACGCCACTCCGAAAAAAGTGACAGCCTGTCAACTCTGTGACTTTCACGTGATCTCCGCTGCATCGACTTGTGACACACGTTCGAGTAGGGCTAGGTTCACCCCTCGACTCACCCGTCACATGTCAGTCACACGGAAGGCAATCCCATGGGCTCCGCGAACGGCAGACACCGTCGCCCTCGCCAGGCACCCGCCATCGTCGTCGCCGCGGGCGTCACGGGATCGGCCATCGCCATCCCGCTGCTCGGCGCGGGCGGTGCGCAGGCCGCCGACGCGACGACCTGGGACAGGGTCGCCGAATGCGAGAGCGGCGGCATGTGGAGTGCGGACCTCGGCAACGGCTACTACGGCGGTCTGCAGTTCTCGCAGGACACGTGGTCGGCCTACGGCGGCACGGCGTACGCGGCACGCGCCGACCTCGCGAGCCGCTCGCAGCAGATAGCGGTCGCGGAGAAGGTGCTGGACGACAAGGGCCCGCAGGCGTGGCCCAGCTGCGCGGTGATCTCCGGTCTCGCCCTGGACGGGTCGCTGCCGGGCGTCGACCCGGGCGGTGAGCCGTCGGCCGAGCCGTCCGCCGGCCCCTCGGACACCGGGACCCCGTCCGGGACTCCCTCGTCCGACGCGTCGGACGAGGCGGAGGGCGCCGACGGCGCCGATGACTCCGGCGACTCCGACGGGTCGGGTGCGAAGGGCAAGGCGAAGGGGGACGAGTCCGACGACGCGTCGGGCAAGGGCGACGAGGCGTCGCCGTCCGCCACTCCGTCGCCCGAGGCCTCCGAGACGTCCGGTGCCTCGAAGGGGGACGGGGCGAAGGGCGGGAAGCACCGCGGCACGCCGGCTCCCGAGGCGAGCGCGGAGCCGGGCCAGGACGGCGGGCGCGAGTCCGGACGCCACGCCTCGCGCGGTGACTCCGACGCGCGCCAGGGCGCCGAGGGGACGTACACCGTCCGCGAGGGCGACAACCTCTGGGCCATCGCCGACACGCAGGGGCTCGCCGGCGGCTGGACCGCGCTCTACGAGACCAACAAGGACGAGCTGGGCTCCGACCCGGACCTGATCCTCCCCGGCCAGAACCTGGACCTCGGTCTCGCGTCGGCCGAGTCGGGCGCCCAGGCGGAGAGCGCCGACGCCAACTGATCGAAAACGGGAAAACACCCCGAAAGCGGGGGCAGTTAAGAGACCTATGTCCACTTATGCGTAAGTGAGACATGGGTCTCTTTGCGTCAACTGGTGCGTCCTGTCCGTCCGGTCCGTCCATATTGGCTCCGACCTGCGGAAACGGTCAGGTGCGACGGACCGTTACGCGCTGATAACCCGTTATGTCCATCTTTGAATGTGGGGGTTGCGTGTGTTTACGGTCGGAGCCGCTCGCACCGCGGGCACCTCCGACCGTCACGCCGAATCCTGCCGTCGGCCGGGGGGTACCGACGCGTAAAGCGCCGTAGGCAGGAGCGGGGGAACCAGGTAAGCGCCGGACCCGGCCGTCGGAAGACGGATGAGGGAACGGCTAGGGGTGGAGCCGTCCGCGGAAGCGGGCGGCCGGGCAACTCACAGGCCCGAACCCGACAGCTCACCTCGTAGGCGTCGGTGAGGAGAACCATGCTGCTTTCCAGCAAGGGCAAGCACCGTCGCCCGTCCAAGGCCGTCCGTATCGCGACCCTGGCCGGTGTCACCGGTGCCGCCGTCGCCGTGCCGCTCATGGGCGCGACCGGCGCCTCCGCCGCCTCCGTCGACACCTGGGACGCCGTCGCCCAGTGCGAGTCCGGTGGCAACTGGTCCATCAACACCGGCAACGGTTACTACGGCGGTCTGCAGTTCTCGCAGTCCAGCTGGGCCGCCGCGGGCGGCACGCAGTACGCCGCCCGTGCCGACCTGGCCACCAAGGGTCAGCAGATAGCCGCCGCCGAGAAGCTCCTCGACCTCCAGGGTCCGGGCGCCTGGGCCTGTGCCGGCGCCGGCGGCCTGACGAACGACGGTGTGGACCCGGGTGTCGACACCGGTTCCGGCCAGAGCGCCGACAAGGCCGAGACGAAGGCCCAGCCGGAGCGCGAGGCCGAGCAGCCCGCCACGCGCAGCGAGAAGCGCACGGCCCCCGAGAAGACCGTCACCACCCCCACCGGCGAGAAGGTCGAGAAGGGCGACGGCGAGTACAAGGTGAAGGCCGGCGACACCCTCAGCAAGATCGCCGACGCGAAGAAGGTCAAGGGCGGCTGGGAGAAGCTGTTCAAGCTGAACGACGACATCGTCGACGACGCGGACATGATCTTCCCGGGGCAGCAGCTCCACCTGAAGTAGCCGGAGACGGCCCGGGGTCCTCCTCCTGCCCCGGAGGCCCGGCCCGGCGCGCAGACCCCCCGCGCGCCGGGCCGGACCGCGTCCGGCACCCGCCGGAAGGAGGCGCCGGGCGCCCGCCGGAAGGGTGCCCGGGCGGGCCCGTCGTGAAGGCGGGCGTTCAACACTTGTGGTTACTGGTCAGTATAATTCTGGACCTTTGCCCGGAATGAGGGCCCTTGGGTCCTTTTTCGTCCCAGGGGACGGGCGGACGGCCGACGGAGCGGGCCGAGGCGGTTAGGCTCGTGGCGCAAGGCCACAGTGACCCTGCACAACCAGTGTCAGATCCCAGAAGGAGATGCCTCGTGCCGTCCATCGACGTCGTCGTAGCCAGGGAAATCCTCGACTCCCGGGGCAACCCCACGGTCGAGGTCGAGGTTGGCCTCGACGACGGCAGCACGGGACGTGCTGCTGTTCCGTCCGGCGCCTCCACCGGTGCGTTCGAGGCCATTGAGCTTCGCGACGGCGACCCCAACCGCTACCAGGGCAAGGGCGTCGAGAAGGCCGTCCTCGCCGTGATCGAGCAGATCGGCCCGGAGCTCGTCGGTTACGACGCCACCGAGCAGCGCCTCATCGACCAGGCGATGTTCGACCTGGACGCCACCGAGAACAAGGGCTCCCTCGGCGCCAACGCTATCCTCGGTGTCTCGCTGGCCGTGGCGCACGCCGCGTCCGAGGCCTCCGACCTCCCGCTGTTCCGCTACCTCGGCGGCCCGAACGCGCACCTGCTGCCCGTTCCGATGATGAACATCCTGAACGGCGGCTCGCACGCCGACTCCAACGTGGACATCCAGGAGTTCATGATCGCGCCGATCGGCGCCGAGTCCTTCTCCGAGGCCCTTCGCTGGGGCGCGGAGATCTACCACACCCTGAAGAAGGTCCTGAAGACCAAGGGCCTCTCCACCGGTCTCGGTGACGAGGGCGGCTTCGCCCCCAACCTCGAGTCCAACCGCGCCGCCCTCGACCTCATCCTCGAGGCCGTCAAGGAGGCCGGTTACGTCCCGGGCCGTGACATCGCGCTCGCGCTCGACGTCGCCGCGTCCGAGTTCTACAAGGACGGCGTCTACGAGTTCGAGGGCAAGTCCCGCTCGGCCGCCGAGATGACCGAGTACTACGAGGAGCTCGTCTCCGCGTACCCGCTGGTCTCCATCGAGGACCCGCTGTACGAGGACGACTGGGCCGGCTGGAAGGTCATCACCGACAAGCTCGGCTCCAAGGTGCAGATCGTCGGTGACGACCTGTTCGTGACCAACCCCGAGCGCCTCGCCCGCGGCATCGAGGAGGGCTCGGCCAACGCCCTGCTCGTCAAGGTCAACCAGATCGGTTCGCTGACCGAGACGCTGGACGCCGTCGAGCTGGCGCAGCGCAACGGCTTCAAGTGCATGATGTCGCACCGTTCCGGTGAGACCGAGGACGTCACCATCGCCGACCTCGCCGTCGCCGTGAACTGCGGTCAGATCAAGACCGGCGCCCCGGCCCGCTCGGACCGCGTCGCCAAGTACAACCAGCTGCTGCGCATCGAGGAGATCCTCGACGACGCCGCGGTGTACGCCGGGCGTTCGGCGTTCCCGCGGTTCCGCTTCGAGGGCTGACAGCCCGAGTCCGGGGCACCAGCCTCCGTCCGTCCCCGCATCCGGTCCCGTACCGTGTGCGGGGACGGACGTGCGTAACGGGGAGGCGTGAGAGATGGCCGGGAAGGACCGCGACCGGTTCTCCACCGCGACCAGGCTGCGACTGCTCGGGGAGCAGACGGCGGCCCGTGTCTACCGGTCCCAGAACCGCCGCCAGGCACGCCGTTCCCGGCTCACCGGCCGGGCCGCGTTCCTCGCGCTGATCGTCTGCTCCCTGGTGGTCGCCCTCGCGTACCCCATGCGGCAGTACGTCTCCCAGCGCGACCAGATCGCCGAGCAGGAGAGGCTGTCGCGGGAGGCCCACCAGCGGACCGAGGAGCTGCGCGACGAGAAGGCGCGGCTCAAGGACGACGCGTACATCCGCCGTCTCGCCCGCCAGCACCTGCACTACGTGCTGCCCGGCGAGACCGGTTATACGGTGGTCGACCCGGACGCCGACCAGGTGCGCCGCGGCGGGCCGGGGGCCTCGGGCCGGCCCTGGCACTCGAACCTCTGGGACGGCGTCGACAGCGCGGACCGCGAATGACGGCCCGTGGGCGCCGGGCCCCGGCCCCGTACCGATTCATACAGTCCGACCGATGACATTCAAGGCAGGCATGGACACGCCCCCTCCGCAGACCGAATCCACCGCGCCCACCGACGCGGACATCGCCGCGTTCGAGCTCCAGCTCGGCCGGCCGCCGCGCGGGCTGCGCGCGATCGCGCACCGCTGCCCGTGCGGCAACCCGGACGTGGTCGAGACGCAGCCCCGTCTGGAGGACGGCACGCCGTTCCCGACGACGTACTACCTGACCTGCCCGCGTGCCGCGTCCGCGATCGGCACGCTGGAGGCCAACGGGGTCATGAAGGAGATGACCGAGCGGCTCACGACCGACCCCGAGCTGGCCGCCTCCTACCGCGCCGCGCACGAGGACTACCTCGCCCGGCGTGACGCCATCGAGGTCCTGGAGGGCTTCCCGAGCGCGGGCGGCATGCCGGACCGGGTGAAGTGCCTGCACGTGCTGGTCGGACACTCGCTGGCCGCGGGCCCGGGAGTGAACCCGCTGGGCGACGAGGCGATCGCGATGCTGCCGGAGTGGTGGGCGAAGGGCCCGTGCGTCACGCCGTGCGGCCCCGACGCCGGCCCCCACGCGTCCTGAGACCGCGGTGCGGTACCCGTACAACCACAGGAGCCCCATGACCCGCGTTGCCGCCATCGACTGCGGTACCAACTCCATCCGTCTGCTCGTCGCGGACGTGGACCCCGCCACCGGAGGCTTCACCGAGCTCGACCGGCGGATGAGGATCGTCCGGCTCGGCCAGGGCGTCGACCGGACCGGCCGGCTGGCCCCCGAGGCACTCGAGCGCACCTTCGACGCCTGCCGTGAGTACGCGGCCGCGATCAAGGAGCTCGGGGCCGAGCGGATCCGGTTCGTCGCCACGTCCGCGTCCCGTGACGCGGAGAACAGCGACGTGTTCGTCCGCGGGGTCCTGGACATCCTGGGTGTCGAGCCCGAGGTCGTCACCGGCGACCAGGAGGCGCAGCTCTCGTTCGACGGCGCCACCAAGGAGCTGGTGGGCAGCGACCACCTGGAGAAGCCGTACCTGGTGGTGGACATCGGCGGCGGTTCCACGGAGTTCGTCGTCGGCGACGACCGCGTCCGCGCCGCCCGGTCCGTGGACATCGGCTGCGTGCGCATGACGGAGCGTCACCTGGTCCTGGACGGGGCCGTCGTGGATCCGCCGACGCCCGACCGGATCGCCGCGGTCCGCGCGGACATCGGGGCGGCCATCGACCTGGCGGAGCAGACCGTGCCGGTCGCCTCGGCGGCGACCCTCGTCGGTCTGGCCGGGACGGTCACCACCGTCGCCGCGATCGCGCTCGGACTCGAGGAGTACGACTCGAAGGCGATCCACCACTCCCGGGTCTCCCTGGACCAGGTCCGGGAGATCACGGCGCGGCTGCTGGCCTCGACACACGAGGAGCGCGCGGCGATCCCCGCGATGCATCCCGGCAGGGTCGACGTCATCGCGGCTGGGGCGCTCGTCCTGCTCGCGGTGATGGAGCGGAGCGGTGCCCGTGAGGTCGTCGTCAGTGAACACGACATTCTCGACGGGATCGCCTGGTCCGCCGCCTGATCACAGGGGCGGCGCGGACACGGTGAGATGTCGCTCATACGCATTCCCGCCTGCACCTTTGAGCTTGTCGAGGCCTCCCCGGACCTGTCCGGGGAGGCCTTTCGCGAGGCGCCGCGAGAAACTTCGTGAACTTCTTCACAAGGAATTCGGTCCCTCTGGGCGAAGTTCTGCCTCCGGGGGGCCGTGCGGGCGGCCCGCGGCTCCGCGCGGGGGTGATACGGGGGCGTTGCGAGGGTGTGGCGAAGGCGTGTCCCGGGCAGGTGGTTCACCCGGGGTGCGGCCTCAAGGGCCAGCTCACAAGTGGTGAACAACGTTCGCCAACGCCTCGTGGTTCCCCGTCCGTAACATGACCTGGGTCACGTGGGCGGCGAAGTGTAGCAGAGGCTCGCGCATACCTTGTGAAGGGGCTCACGAGCATGCCCTCCGAGAGGGGTGGATACTCGATGGCATGAGCACCACGGAGCGTCCCAGGATCCTCGTTGTAGGCGGTGGGTACGTAGGCCTGTACGCAGCTCGTCGCATTCTGAAGAAGATGCGGTATGGAGAGGCGACCGTCACGGTCGTCGACCCGCGCTCGTACATGACGTACCAGCCCTTCCTCCCCGAAGCTGCTGCCGGCAGCATCTCGCCTCGGCATGTCGTCGTCCCGCTGCGACGCGTGCTGCCCAAGGCAGAGGTTCTCACCGGCCGTGTCACGACCATCGATCAGGACCGCAAGGTCGCCACGGTCGCGCCGCTCGTCGGCGAGGCCTACGAGCTGCCCTTCGACTACCTGGTCATCGCGATGGGCGCGGTCTCCCGCACCTTCCCGATCCCCGGCCTCGCCGAGCAGGGCATCGGTATGAAGGGCATCGAGGAGTCCATCGGTCTGCGCAACCACGTCCTCGAGCAGCTGGACAAGGCCGACTCGACGACCGATGAGGACGTCCGCCGCAAGGCGCTGACGTTCGTCTTCGTCGGCGGCGGCTTCGCCGGCGCGGAGACCATCGGCGAGGTCGAGGACATGGCCCGCGACGCGGCGAAGTACTACACGAGCGTGAAGCGCGAGGACATGCGCTTCATCCTGGTCGACGCCGCCGACAAGATCCTTCCCGAGGTCGGCCCGAAGCTGGGTGCCTACGGCAAGGAGCACCTGGAGAGCCGCGGCGTCGAGGTCTACCTCTCGACGTCCATGGACTCCTGTGTCGACGGCCACGTGGTGCTGAAGAACGGCCTCGAGGTCGACTCCAGCACGATCGTGTGGACGGCCGGCGTGAAGCCGAACCCGGCGCTGGCCCGCTTCGGCCTGCCGCTCGGCCCGCGTGGTCACGTGGACACCTCCGAGAAGCTGCAGGTGCAGGGCACCGACTACATCTGGGCCGCGGGCGACAACGCCCAGGTCCCGGACATGGTCGGCCGCCGTGCGGGCAACCCGAACGCCTGGTGCCCGCCGAACGCCCAGCACGCGCTGCGTCAGGCGAAGGTCCTCGGTGACAACGTCATCTCCGGCATGCGGGGCTTCCCGCAGAAGGAGTACAGCCACGCCAACAAGGGTGCGGTGGCCGGACTCGGCCTGCACAAGGGCGTCGCGATGATCGTCATGGGCAAGGTGAAGATCAAGGTCAAGGGCCGTCTCGCCTGGTACATGCACCGCGGCTACCACGGCATGGCCATGCCGACCTGGAACCGTAAGATCCGGATCTTCGCCGACTGGACGCTGGCGATGTTCCTCAAGCGCGAGGTCGTCTCGCTCGGCGCCATGGAGACTCCGCGCGAGGAGTTCTACGAGGCCGCCAAGCCGAGCCCCGCTCCGGTCGCGGCCAAGGCCGACGGCGACGCGAGCAAGGCCGGCGAGAAGGCCAAGGCCTCCTAGCGCCAGTACGTCATCGAAGGGGCCGTCCGCCATCCGTGGTGCGGACGGCCCCTTCGGCGTTCCCGGACGCGGCCAACTAGATGGTCACTGCAAGTATTTTGCCTTTCCGTTGCCCTCGCGCGGGATGGTGCGGGCGGCGAGCGGCGTTGACGCTGCTGTACCTCGCCGTGGCCCCGAGGTGTCGCGGCCCGGTTCGGGTGCGTATATGCGAATTTAGGCACGTTCGGAAACACCACCACGGAGGTGTGCACCATGGCCGACGCCGCATCGCGGCTGACCGCTCTCGCCGAAGAGTTGCTGGGAGAACCCCTGCCGGTCCGGATCCGGGCCTGGGACGGCAGCGAATCCGGACCGCCGGGTGCCCCCGTCCTCGTGCTGCGCCACCGCCGCGCCCTGCGCAGGCTGCTCTGGAAGCCGGGCGAACTGGGACTGGCCCGTGCCTGGGTGGCCGGAGAGATCGACGTCGACGGGGATCTCTACGCGGCCCTGGACGCCGTGGCCTCCCTGCTCTGGGAGCGCGGCGCCGACGCGAAGGACACCGTCCACCCCGTCCGCGACCCCAAGGTGCGGGCCTTCGCCCGCGGTCTCGTCGAGCTGGCCGGGCCGTGGCCGCCCCCGCCCCCGCCCGCCGAGGAGGTCCGCCGCCGCACCGGGCCGCTGCACACCAGGCGCCGCGACAAGGAAGCGATCAGCCACCACTACGACGTGGGCAACGACTTCTACGCCATGGTCCTCGGCCCGTCCATGGTGTACTCCTGCGCCTACTGGCAGGACGGTTCCACCCTTGAGGAAGCCCAGCGCGACAAGCTCGACCTCGTCTGCCGCAAGCTCGCCCTCCGGGAGGGCGACCGCCTCCTCGACGTCGGCTGCGGATGGGGCTCCATGGCCATCCACGCCGCCCGTGAGTACGGCGCCCGGGTCACCGGGGTGACCCTCTCCACCGAGCAGGCCGCCTTCGCCCGCAAGCGCATCGCCGAGGAGGGGCTCACCGACCGCATCGAGATCCGGGTCCAGGACTACCGGGACGTCCGGGACGGCCCGTACGACGCCATCTCCTCGATCGGCATGGCCGAGCACGTCGGCACGGTCCGCTTCCGTGAGTACGCCGATGACCTCTACGCACTGCTCAAGCCCGGCGGGCGGCTGCTCAACCACCAGATCGCCCGCCGTCCCGAGCGGGACGAGTCGGCCTACCACGTCGACGAGTTCATCGACGCCTACGTCTTCCCCGACGGCGAACTCGCGCCGGTGGGCCGCACCGTCGCCACCCTGGAGGAGGCGGGATTCGAGGCCCGCGACGTCGAGGCGATCCGCGAGCACTACGCACTGACCCTCCGCCGCTGGGTGGCCAATCTGGAGGCGAACTGGAAGGAAGCCGTCCGGGCGTCCTCGCCCGGCCGGGCCAGGGTGTGGCGGCTCTACATGGCCGCCTCCGCGCTCTCCTTCGAGCACAACAAGATCGGCGTCAACCAGATCCTCGCGGTACGTCCGAGGGAGGGCGGCTCGGCGGGCATGCCGCTGCGCGCCCGCGACTGGACGGCGTCGGCGGACGCCTGACCAGGAGACGCGTGAGGGCCGGTACCCGCCACCGCGGGTACCGGCCCTCACGCGTACGCCTACTCCGTCTTGATCGCGGTCAGCATGTTCAGCTTCGCGCCGCTGCGGGCCGGCCACAGGGAGGCCAGGACACCCACCAGGCCGGCGAGCGCCAGGAAGAGCGCGAGCCGGTCCCACGGGACGACCAGGGCGTAGCCGGGGATGGAGGCGGACAGGCTCTTGCCGATGGCCCAGCCGAGGAACGTACCGAGGGCCACGCCGACCACCGCTCCGAAGAGCGAGATGACGACGGCCTCCAGCCGGATCATGCGCTTGACCCTGCGCCGGTCCAGCCCGATCGCCCGCAGCATGCCGATCTCCTGCTGGCGTTCGAAGACCGACATGGCCAGCGTGTTGACGACTCCGAGCACGGCGATGATCAGGGCCATGGCGAGGAGCGCGTACATGATGTTCAGCGCGGTGTTGATGAACCCGCCGAACATGTCCCGGATGCCCTGGCGGTCCACGACGCTCATCGCCGGGTTGTCACCGAGCGCGTCGACCACGGCCTTCTCGTTGGCCTCGCTCTGGCCGCCGTCCATGGTCAGCCAGACCTCGCGGATGTCGGCGAGGGTCTCGTGCGGGTCGACGACGGCGTCGGAGATCAGGACCGGGGAGAGGAACTCGTTGCCCTCGTAGAGCGCGCCGACCTTCAGGGTCTCCTTCTTCTCGTCCTGGAACGTCACGGGGACGCTGTCGCCGGTCTTCCAGCCGTGCGACTCCGCGGTCTTGCGGTCGACGGCGATCTCGCCGTCCTTCAGCGACGACAGCGAGCCGGAGACCGTCTTCAGGTTGAAGACCTTCTCGACGTCGCCCGGGGTGACTCCGGAGGCCGAGACGCCCTGGTCGTCACTGATGTCCAGCCAGACGGACCGCTGGGGAGTGGCCGCCGCGACGCCGTCGGCCTTGCGCAGGGCGGTGAGAGCCGACTCGTCGAGCGGGTCCCCGCTGGCCATCGAGACCATGTAGTCGGCCCGGATGTTGTCCGTCGTCATCTTGTCGATGGCCTGGCCGAGCGTCACGCCGAGCACGGAGATGCCGGTGACCAGGGTGAGCCCGATCGCCAGGGCGGACGCGGTGGCCCCGGTGCGGCGCGGATTGCGGACCGCGTTCTGCGCGGCCAGCTTCCCGGACACCCCGAACAGCCTCGCCAGCAGCGGACGTGCCAGGGCGATGACCGGCCGCGAGAGCAGCGGGATGAGCACGATGACACCGGTCAGTGCCAGGAAGGCGCCTCCGCCGATGAGCCACCGGCCGTTCTCGTCGCCCTGCGCGGCGCCGGCGACGATCAGGGCGGACCCGACGAGGGTGATCACCCCGCCGATCGAGTTGCGCACGACCAGGGACTTGGTGGTGGCCACCGCGTGCACGCTGCTCATCGCCGCCACCGGCGGGATCTTGGCGGCGCGACGGGCGGGCAGCCAGGCGGCGAACACGGTGATCAGCACGCCGACGGCGAACGCGGAGGCGACCGCGGTGGGGGAGACGACCAGCGGACCGGCCGGGATCTTCCCGCCGAACATGCCCATCGCGGAGCGCAGTCCCGTCGCGAGGCCGACGCCGAGGACGAAGCCGATCACCGAGGCGATCAGGCCGACGACACCGGCTTCGAGCAGGATGGCCCGCTTGACCTGCCGGCGGGAGGCGCCGACGGCGCGCATCAGGGCGAGTTCCTTGGTGCGCTGGGCGATGAGCATGGTGAACGTGTTGGCGATCAGGAACACACCGACGAAGAGCGCGATGGCCGCGAAGGCCAGCAGCATCGAGTTGAGGCTCTTGAGACCGGACTCGGTCATCTCGGCCTCCTCGTCCGCGAGTGCCGCGCCCGTCTTGGCCTCGGCGTCCTTCGGGAGGAGGGGCTTCACGGCGTCCAGCAGCCTCTGGTCGGACGCACCGGCCGCGGCGGTCACCGTGACGTCCTTGAACTCGCCGGGCCGCAGGTAGAGCCGCTGGGCGATCTCGGTGTCGAAGAGGACCAGGCTGCCGCCCGCGTTCACGGCGCCGTCCTCGGTGGTGAAGATCCCGGAGAGGGTGTACTCCTTCACCGGCCCGTTCGTGGCGACCCGCACCTTCTCGCCGACGCGGTAGTCGCCCTTGTCCGCGGAGGTCCTGTCGAGGGCGATCTGCCCGGCCTCGACCGGGCCGGTGCCCTCGGTGAACGCGTACTGGGCGTCCTTGCCGTCGGTGCCGGGGGAGTAGTTGGAGCCGGTGTTGGACCAGCCGTTGCCGATGAGCTTGCCGTCGGTGTCGGCGACGCCGGCGAAGCCGGAGACCCGTCCGGTGGCGTCGGCCACGCCGTCGAGCTCCTGGATCCTCCTGAGGGTGGCCTCGTCGACGCCGGGGGTCTCCTCGTCGCCGCGCTCGGCCCAGGTGGTGACGGCGACGGCCACCTTGTCGTAGTTCTTGGCGGACTGGTTGCGGAAGGCGTTGCCGAGGGTGTCGGTGAAGACCAGGGTGCCCGAGACGAACGCGACGCCGAGCATCACGGCGAGCACGGTCATCAGCAGCCTGGCCTTGTGCGCAAGGACATTGCGCACGGCGGTACGGAACATGTCGTCAATTCCTGGGGGGAGTTCGGAGTGCGGAAGGGTGGTGCGACAGCCTCTGGGACGTCAGCTGGTGCGGCCCTTCGCGTCGAACGCCTTCATCCGGTCGAGGACCCCGTCGGCGGTGGGGTGCATCATCTGGTCGACGACCGCGCCGTCCGCGAGGAAGACCACACGGTCCGCGTAGGAGGCGGCCACCGGGTCGTGGGTCACCATCACCACGGTCTGGCCGAGCTCGCGCACCGAGTTGCGCAGGAAGCCGAGGACCTCGGCGCCGGAGCGGGAGTCGAGGTTGCCGGTCGGCTCGTCACCGAAGATGATCTCCGGCTGCGAGGCCAGGGCACGGGCGACAGCCACGCGCTGCTGCTGACCGCCGGAGAGCTCGGTGGGCCGGTGCTTCAGCCGCTCCGAGAGGCCCACCATGTCGATGACCTTCTGGAGCCAGGCGGCATCGGGCTTACGGCCGGCGATGTCCATCGGCAGGGTGATGTTCTCCAGGGCGGTCAGGGTGGGCAGCAGGTTGAACGCCTGGAAGATGAAGCCGATCTTGTCCCGGCGCAGCTGCGTGAGCTGCTTGTCCTTCAGCGCCCCCAGCTCGGTCTCACCGATGCGCACCGAGCCGCTGCTGAAGCTGTCGAGACCGGCCACGCAGTGCATCAGGGTGGACTTGCCGGAGCCCGAGGGGCCCATGATCGCCGTGAATTCGCCCTGCGGGAAGTCCACGGTCACCCGGTCCAGGGCGACCACCTGGGTCTCACCCTGGCCGTAGACCTTCGACAGCTCCGTGGCTCGGGCGGCGACCGCGGTGGTGCGGTGGGCGGTGGTGGTCGTCACAGGGGTACTCCAGGTTCGGGTGACTCGTTCTCGGGGACCCCTCCATCCTCACCGCCGTCACGCGCCGGGTCGTCAGCCCCCGTGCCCGTTCCCGGGGCCCTCTTGAGTCGCACCCGCCGGGTGGCCGCGTAGTCCTGAGGTAGGAGAACGACCCTCAGTTCCGCCGGCCGCTCAGCGGGGCGGGGCAGTGGATCCGCGGGGCACCAGCCGGGCGGTCGCGTCCTCGAACCCCGGGGCCGATCCGTCGGCCACCATCGCCAGCAGGGTGCGGGCGGCGTGCGTACCGTACGCGGGGATGTCCCTGCTCAGCGCCGTCAGCGCGGGACGCACGACGCGCGAGAGCTGGGAGTCGTCCCAGGCGACGAGCGAGAGGTCGGCCGGCACGTCCAGTCCCATCTCCTGGGCGACGGACAGCCCCGCCACGGCCATGATGTCGTTGTCGTAGATGACGGCGGTGGGCCGCGCCGCCGAACCGATCAGCCGTCTGGTGGCGTGCGCGCCCTCCTCGCCGGAGTAGTCGGTGTGCACCACCACCGGTTCGTCCAGCCCGAGCCGGGCGCTGATCTCGCGCTGGGCGCGGTCGCGCAGCTGGGTGTGGATCAGCTCGGGCAGCCCGGCGACCCGGGCGACGGACCGGTGGCCGAGCGCGGCCAGATACGTGAGGGTGTCCCGCAGGGCCGCCGAGTCGTCGGACCACACCGGGGTGAGCGGCCCGGCGGCCGAGGGGTGGCCGATCACGACGGCGGGCATGCCCAGCTCCGCGATGCCCTCGATGCGCGGGTCCGGCGAGCGCACGTCGGCGAGGAACACCCCGTCCACCCGGCCCTCGCCCCACCAGCGGCGGTAGATCTCCAGCTCCTGCGCCGGGTCGGTGACGACCTGGAGGAGCAGGGCGCAGCCGCGGGCGGAGAGCTCGGTCTCCATGCCGCTGATCAGCTCCATGAAGAACGGCTCGACGCCGAGCATCCTGGCGGGACGGGACAGCGCGAGCCCCACGGTGTCGGCGCGGGCGTGGGTGAGGGCGCGGGCAGCGCTGTTGGGGCGCCAGCCGATCTCCTGCGCGATGGCCTTGATGGAGGCCCGGGTCGCGGGGGAGACGCCGGGGCGGTCGTTCAGGGCGTAGGACACCGCGACCTTCGATACCCCAGCGCGGCGCGCGATGTCGGCGATCGTGGGGCGGTGCTTGGGCATGGGACCTCGCTTAACCGGTTCGTGTTCATCGGGCATCCTAGCCGCAGGTCCCTGACCTCCGTCTTCCCCGGTGCGGTCCAGACCTCTTCGGAAGTGCCCGCGAAAACTCGAATGGGAGCGCTCCCTTTCCATTGACATCGCTTCGGCGCGCCCATACCTTCACGGCACTTACCCGGTTCAGTGACTCCGCTCGGCAGGGACGGCGCGGGGGAAGAGGAGGGGCTATGGGTACGCGTACCCGGCTGCGGGTCACCACCGCACTCGCCGTGTTCACGCTCGCCGCGACCGCGTGCACGGGAGGCGGCTCGGGGGCGGGCGGCACCGGTGGCCCGGTCGGCAAGGGCGGCTCGCTGCCGCGCGACGAGACGCTCTACACGACCGGAACCCAGTGGGGGCCTCCGGCCAACTACAACCCGCTGCGCAACTGGGACCACGCGACCGGCACCAAGGGGCTGGTCTACGAGACGCTGTTCCACTTCGACCCGAACGAGGGCGAGCTGACGCCCTGGCTCGCGGAGTCGGGCAGCTGGACCGACGACAAGACCTACGAGGTGCGGCTGCGCTCCGGCATCACCTGGGCCGACGGCAAGCCGCTGACCGCGAAGGACGTGGCGTACTCCTACGGTCTCGGCAAGATCGAGGCCGCCTCCTTCCACTCGCTGTGGAGCTGGCTCTCCGACGCGAAGGCGGTGGACGACAGCACCGTCCGCTTCACCTTCAAGGAGGCCCGCTACCAGGAGTGGGACTACACCCTCTACGGCCAGCCGATCGTCCCCGAGCACGTCTGGAGCTCGCGCACCGACGAGGACGTCCTCAACGGTGTCAACGACAAGCCCGTCGGCACCGGCGCCTACAAGCTGAAGAGCAAGTCCCAGGACCGGGTCGTGTGGGAGCGGCGCGACGACTGGTGGGGCACGAAGGCGCTCAGCATGACGCCCGCCCCGCGCTACATCGTCGACGTCTCCAACCCGAGCAACGAGGTGGTCATCGGGCAGCTGGGCCAGGGCCAGCTGGACCTCAGCAACAACTTCCTGCCCGGCGCCTCCTCGCTGGTCAAGAGCAAGAAGGTCGTGTCGTACTACGACAAGGCCCCCTACATGCTCTCGGCCAACACCGCCTGGCTGGTGCCCAACACCACCAGGAAGCCGATGGACGACGCCGCCTTCCGCAGGGCGCTCGCCGCGTCCGTGGACACCGGGAAGATCGTCAAGGGTGTCTACGGCGACCTGGTCAAGCCGGCCTCCCCGACCGGTCTGCTCCCGCAGTGGGAGCAGTACGAGGACAAGGCCCTCATCGCCGAGAAGGGCTTCACGCACGACGCCGCCGCGGCGAGGAAGACGCTCGCGGACGCCGGCTACGAGGACGAGGACGGCGACGGCTTCGTCGAGAACAAGGACGGCTCCGCCCTCAGCCTGAAGCTGGCCGTGCCCTCCGGCTGGACCGACTGGATGGAGGCGGCCAAGGTCATCGCCGCCGGGGCCAAGGACGCGGGCATCAGGGTCAGCACCGAGTTCCCCGACCAGAACGCCCTCAACGAGCAGCGCGGCAAGGGCGACTTCGACCTCGTCATCAACAACGAGCGCCAGCTGTCGAACACCCCCTGGACCTACTACGACTACATCTTCCAGATGCCGGTCCAGAAGCAGCAGAACACCGTGAACTTCGGGCGCTACGAGAACGAGGAGGCCTGGAAGCTGGTGCAGGAGCTCGGAGGGGTCAAGACCGACGACGCCGCGGGCATGAAGGCCGCCGTGTCGAAGATCCAGGACATCCAGCTGACCGAGATGCCCATCATCCCGCTCTGGTACAACGGCCTCTGGTCGCAGTCCACCACCGGTTCCTGGACGAACTGGCCGTCGGACGCCGAGGGAGCTCCCAAGACGGCACCGGCCCTGTGGCGCAACTGGCTGGAGATGGGCGGCTTCGAGACGCTCACGCAGCTCAAGCCCGCCAAGTGACGCGGCAGTTCTGACTCCATGACCGCTCCGCCGTGCGCGCGCACCTGACCGCCCGCGCACGGCGGGGCTCTCCACCAGGGGAGCACCCTTGCGCCGCTACTTCGCCCGCAAACTTCTGATCTACGCGCTGACGTTCGTCGTCGCCGTCACCGTCAACTGGATGATCCCGCGCTTCATGCCCGGCGACCCGGTCTCCGCGATGGTCGCCCGCGCCCGGGTCTCGCAGCCCGAGGCCGCCGAGGCGATGCGCACGTACTACAACAACCTGTTCGGCTTCGACGAGCCCCTGTGGCAGCAGTACCTGCACTTCTGGGGTGCGCTGCTCCAGGGCGACTTCGGGATCTCCATCCTCGTCTTCCCCACGCCGGTCGGCGACGTCCTGCTCGACGCGCTCCCGTACACGCTCGGCCTGATGATCCCCGCCGTCCTGCTCAGCTGGTTCGTGGGCAACTGGATCGGGGCACTGTCCGCCCGCCGCAAGGTCCTCGACAACACCGTGCTGCCGGCGGGCTACCTGCTGACGGCCATGCCGTACATGTGGATCGCGGTGATCCTCGCGTGGGCGCTGGGAGCCAAGGCGGGGTGGTTCCCCCTGTCCGGGGGGTACAGCCTGGACATCCAGCCCGGTCCGAGCGCCGACTTCGCGCTGGACGCGCTGCACCACTGGGTGCTGCCGTTCCTCTCGCTGTTCCTCGTCGCGCTGGGCGGCTGGGCCATCGGTATGCGCAACATGATCATCTACGAGCTGGAGTCCGACTACTCCTCCTACCTGGCCGCCCTCGGCGCACCCCAGCGGCTGATCCGCCGCTACGCCTTCCGCAACGCCGTCCTGCCCCAGGTCACCGGCCTCGCACTCCAGCTGGGCGTGCTGGTCGCCGGAGCGCTCGTCACCGAGATCGTCTTCGCCTACCCGGGGCTCGGCTCGCTGATCCTGGCCGCCATCCAGAACCAGGACTTCTTCCTGCTCCAGGGCGCGTTCCTGTTCATCGTCATCGGCGTCCTGATCGCCAACTTCCTCATCGACATCGTGTACGTCGTCGTCGACCCCCGCACCCGTACGGGCATGGCAGGAGGCACGTCATGAGCACACTGCCCGACCCGGCACCCGAGGCACCCGCCGCTCCCGCGGCCCGCCGCGAGTCGCTGCACTACGCGGTCCGCAACCCCAAGCTGATCATCGGCGTGGGCGTGGTCGCCGTGCTGCTCGCCGTCGGCGTCATCGGCCCCGTGCTGCTCGACAACGGCAACCCCAACGAGTACGTGGGGCCGCAGGCGTCGGCACCCGACGGCACGTACTGGATGGGCACCACCACCTTCGGCCAGGACGTGTACGCGCAGTTCGTGCACGGGCTGCGCGCCACCTTCCTGGTGGGCGTCGTCGGCGGGGCCATCGCCGCCGTCATCGCCATGGTCGTCGGCTTCCTCGCCGGCTACCGGGGCGGAGTCACCGACGAGATCCTCAACATGCTCACCAACGTCGTCCTGGTGATCCCCGCCCTCGCCGTCCTGCTGATCATCAACGCCTACATGGGGGTGCGCAGCGTCGCCGTGCAGGGCCTGTTCATCGGCCTGACCTCGTGGCCCTGGGCGGCCCGCGCGATCCGGGCGCAGACCTTCTCGCTGCGCACCAGGGAATTCGTGGACCTGGCCCGGCTCAGCGGGAGCGGCACCTGGCGGATCGTCTTCCGCGAGATCGCGCCCAACATGAGCTCGTACCTCTTCATGATGTTCATCCTGCTCTTCGGCGGGTCCATCCTCATCGCCTCCTCGCTGGACTTCATCGGGCTCGGCCCGACCGAAGGCGTCTCGCTCGGCCTGATGCTGCAGAGCGCCCAGCAGTGGAGCGCGCTCCAACTCGGCATGTGGTGGTGGTTCGTCCCGCCGGGCGCCGGGATCACCGCGATCGTCGGCGCGCTCTACGTCGCCAACGTGGGCCTCGACGAGGTCTTCAACCCGAAGCTGAGGGAGTCCTGAGCACATGACCCTGACCGTCGACGATCTGCGGGTCCACTACCGCACGCTGCGTGGCGAGGTCCGGGCCCTGGACGGCGTCGGCTTCGACCTGGCGGACGGCGAGATCCTGGGCCTGGCCGGCGAGTCCGGCTGCGGCAAGACCACCCTCGGCAAGTCCCTCATCCGGCTCGACGGCCGGATGCGGCACGTGGGGGGCACCGTCACGCTGGACGGCGACGAGCTGCCGCTCTCCGACGACCGCGCCATGAACGCCTACCGCTTCCACAGGATCTCGCTCGTCCCCCAGTACTCGATGAGCGCGCTCAACCCGACCCGCCGCATCGGCCGCATGATCCGCGAGCTCCTCGCCTCGCGCGGCGTCACGGTGGACACCGGCGAACTGCACCGCCGCCTCGCCCTGGTCGGCCTGGAACCCGGGGTCCTGGACCGCTATCCGATCGAGCTGTCCGGTGGCATGAAGCAGCGCGCCGTCATGGTGATCTCCACGCTGCTCGACCCGTCCGTCCTCATCGCCGACGAGGTCACCTCGGCGCTGGACGTCTCCAACCAGCAGGCCGTCGTGGGCGCCCTCACCGGACTCCGGGACAAGGGCCTCGTCACCAGCATGATCTTCGTGACCCACGACCTCGGGCTGACCTCGCACATCGCCGACTCGATCATGGTGATGTACGCGGGCAAGCTCGCCGAGAAGGCGCCCACGAAG
This sequence comes from Streptomyces sp. NPDC102402, assembly GCF_044765765.1. NCBI lineage: Bacteria > Bacillati > Actinomycetota > Actinomycetes > Kitasatosporales > Streptomycetaceae > Streptomyces > Streptomyces sp. NPDC102402. Next base: position 76,692 of record NZ_JBIWKR010000014.1, on the reverse strand, counting down.
GTGCTGACGACGCAGCCCCGCCACCCGTACACGAGGATGCTGATCGGCTCGCTGCCCCAGGTGGGCGCCCGGTACAAGGACAAGCCGCTCAGCGGCATCGAGGGCTCCCCGCCCTCCCTGCTGAATCCTCCGGCCGGCTGCCGCTTCCGCGACCGCTGCCCGATCGCCGACAGCCGGTGCGCCGAGGAGCCGCCGGTCGTCGAGATCGCCCCCCGTCACTCCGTCGCATGCTGGAAGGCGGCCTGATGCTGACGCTCGACCGTGTCACCAAGACCTTCCGGGCCGGCTCCTTCGGCGGCGGTTCGGTCACCGCCGTGGACCGGGTGTCCTTCGAGGCGGCGCCCGGCGAACTGGTCTCGCTCATCGGGGAGAGCGGCAGCGGCAAGTCCACCATCGGCCGCATGGTCCTGGGCCTCACCCGGGTCAGTGCGGGCAGCCTCACCCTGGACGGCGAACAGGTCCGGCCGGGCAAGGACTTCTACCGCCGGGTCCAGGGCGTGTTCCAGGACCCCTTCAGCTGCTACAACCCGGTCTTCAAGGCCGACCGGGTCTTCGCCCTCGTGCGCCACGCCTACCACCCGGGCGTCTCGGACAAGGAGTGGGCCGACCGCGTGGAGAAGGCCGTACGCGATGTACGCCTGGACCCCGGACAGGTCCTCGGCCGCTACCCGCACCAGCTCAGCGGCGGCCAGCTGCAGCGCCTGCTCATCGCCCGCGCGCTCCTCCTGGACCTGCGGTTCCTGGTCGCCGACGAGATCACCAGCATGCTCGACGCGTCCACCCGCATCGATGTGCTCAACCTCCTCGCCGGCCTCAAGGAACGCGGCCTCGGCGTCCTCTACATCACCCACGACCTCGCGCTCGGCACCTACCTCGCCGAGAAGACGGTCGTGCTGCGCAACGGCCGTGTCGTCGAACGCGGCGACACACAGAAGGTCTTCGGCAACCCCCTCCACCCCTACACCCGCACGCTTCTGGCCGCGGTACCCCGGCTCGACCAGCCCTGGACGCCCGCCGAGCCGGTGGAGGCCTGCGCCTACCACCAGGGCGGCGCAGGGGACACCGGCCTGCACGAGGCCGAGCCGGACCACTTCGTCGCCTGCGCCGGGCTCCCCGACTGCGGAAGGACCTCCGCGTGACCTCTCGCCACCTGCCCCTGCACGACGGCTGGACGCTCACCGCCGACGACACCGTCCCGGTGGAGATCCCGGCCGGCGGCGTCCCGGCGGCCGTCCCCGGCTGCGTGCACACCGATCTGCTCGCCGCCGGGCTGATCGACGACCCCTACCTGGACGACAACGAGACGCGGCTCGGCTGGATCGGCCGCACCGACTGGACGTACCGCACCACGTTCGACTGGTCCGACGACGGGCACGCGTTCACCGACCTGTGCTTCGACGGCCTCGACACCGTCGCCACGGTCCTGCTCAACGGCACCGAGGTGGGCTCCACCGCCAACCAGCACCGCGGCTACCGCTTCCCCGTCCGGCCGCTGCTCCGCGAGGGCCCCAACACCCTCGCCGTACGCTTCACCGCCCCGTACACCTACGCGGAGGCGCTGCGCGACAAGCTCGGCGACCGGCCGGGCGCCTACACCGAGCCGTACGCCTTCATCCGCAAGATGGCCTGCAACTTCGGCTGGGACTGGGGCCCCACCCTGGTCACCTCCGGCATCTGGCGGCCGGTGGCCCTGGAGTCCTGGACCGGGCCGCGCATCGCCCGGGCGAAAGTCCTCGCCGACCTCGACGGGGACGGGGTGCCGCGCCTGGCGGTCACCCTCGACGTCGACCGGGCGGCCGACGGCCCCCTGGAGGCATCGGTGGAGGTGGCCGGCGAGCGGGCCGTGCTCACCGTCCCGGACGGGGAGGACCGTGCCGCGGTGACCCTCGCCGTCCCCGGGGCCGCGCGCTGGTGGCCGCACAGCCACGGCGAACAGCCCCTGTACGACGTCACCGTCCGCGTCGGCGACGACGTGTGGAACGGCAGGACCGGCTTCCGGAGCGTGGACCTGGAGCGCGAGGCGTTCCGCATCGCCGTCGACGACGAGCCCGTCTTCGTCCGCGGGGTGAACTGGATCCCCGACGACTGCTTCCCCGCCCGTGTGTCCCGGCAGAGGATCTCCGACCGCCTCGACCAGGCGATCGCCGCCGGCGTCAACCTGATCCGGGTCTGGGGCGGCGGCCTCTACGAGAGCGACGACTTCTACGAACTGTGCGACGAGAAGGGCCTGCTGGTCTGGCAGGACTTTCCGTTCGCCTGCGCCGCCTACCCGGAGGAGCAGCCCCTGTACGACGAGGTCGAGGCGGAGGTCCGCGAGAACCTCGTCCGGCTGGCCCCGCACCCCTCACTGGTCCTGTGGTGCGGGAACAACGAGAACCTGGAGGGCCACGCCGACTGGGGCTGGCAGGAGAAGCTGGAGGGCCGCACCTGGGGCCACGGCTACTACCACGAGCTGCTGCCCGCCCTCTGCGCCGAGACCGACCCCACCCGTCCGTACTGGCCGGGCTCTCCCTACTCCGGCTCGCCGGAGCTGCCCCCGCAGGACCCCGCGCGCGGCACGGTCCACCTCTGGGACGTCTGGAACCGGGTCGACTACCGCCACTACGCCGACACCGCCCACCGCTTCGTCGCCGAGTTCGGCTTCCAGGGCCCGCCCGCGTACGCCACCCTGCGCCGCGCGGTGAGCGGCCCGCTGAGCACGGACGCCCCGCTGCTCGCCCACCACCAGAAGGCGGAGGACGGCGACGCCAAGCTGCTGCGCGGCCTGGGCGACCATCTCCCGCAGCCGTCCGGCTTCGACGACTGGCACTGGCTCACCCAGCTGAACCAGGCCCGCGCGGTCGCCTTCGGGATCCGGCACTTCCGTTCGCACACCCCGTACTGCATGGGCTCGATCGTGTGGCAGCTCAACGACTGCTGGCCGGTCGTGTCCTGGGCCGCGGTGGACGGCGACGGCCGCCGCAAGCCGCTCTGGTACGCGCTGCGCGCGGCGTACGCGGACCGGCTCATGGCCGTACGGGACGGCGCCCTGCACCTGGTCAACGACTCGGCCCGGCTCTGGGAGGGCACACTCCGGCTGACCCGGCGCTCCCTGGACGGCGCGGTCCTGGCCGAGGAGACGTCCGTGGTCGGCACGGCGGCCCGGGGTGTCACCCGGGTCGTCCTGCCGCCCTCGGTCGCCGAACCGGAGGACGGAGCCCGCGAGGTGCTCGTGGCCGAACTGGGCGATCTGCGCACGGTCGAGTTCTACGAGGAGGACACCCGTGTCGCCCTGCCACCGGCGCGCTACGACGCCGTGGTCACCCAGGGTGACGAATCGGGCATCGGGTACCGGGTCACGGTCACCGCGCGGACGCTGCTGCGGGACCTCGCGCTCTTCCCCGACCGGCTGGATCCGGCGGCCGAGGTGGACGACATGCTCGTCACCCTGCTGCCCGGCGAGAGGGCGGTGTTCCACGTTACGGGCGCGGTGCTGAAGGACCCCGGGGCGCTGGGCGCGCGGCCGGTCCTCCGGTGCGTCAACGACGCCGTCGACGGGTGAGGTGGCGGAGCCCCTGGCGAACGGTGGCGCGGCCCATGGCGCATGGGCCGTACGGGTGCGGCGACTTTCCGTCATTCCCGTTTGCCGGGGTTCGTCCCCATCGGCCGGTCCGGGCGTGTACTGATGCGGTACGGCGCGTCTGACGGACCCTCACACGATCAATAAAATAAGACAACATCGAGTGGATGTTCCGCTGTTCGAGGGATGCCCCCGGATAGGGTCTTTGCCAAACGCGGAGCCGCGCGCCCACGCCCGGGTGGTGGAATGCAGACACGGCGAGCTTAAACCTCGCTGCCTCCTCGGGGGCGTGCCGGTTCGAGTCCGGCTCCGGGCACTCACCGCTCGGGCGCCAGGACCCTGCGTGTGCGCGTGACTGCCCCCAGCGACACCGGGCGGCCGCGAGGACCGTGAGCCGCATCGGCCGGCGGACCGAGGCGAGTGCGCCGTTTGTCTGACTACGTTCCGTGATGACGCCTCATGAGTGCCCCGCCGACCGGGCCGCCACCTGACGGAGATCCGGCCGTGGCTGAATACGTGCGGGCGCACGGCGGTCCCGGATCGCGGGGTGAGCGCGACCGGTGACGAGCACGTCATGGCCTGAGCCCGGTGCGAGGCGCCTGCCGCCGGTCACATCCGCCCGCCTCGTCCCCGTGCCCGGATCTCCGCAGGACATGCGCGGATCCGGGATGACCTGCGGATGAGACTTCTCGCAAAGATCCTCCTCGGGCAGTAGGGTCATTGTTTTGCCTACCCATTACTCTTGACGCAAGGCCGCGCACGGTGGCCATGGAGGAGTGAAATGAGGAGCAGCAACCCGGTCTTCTCGCGACGGGGGTTCAGCCGCGACAACGGCTCCGCGGGCTTCAGCGCGGCGCCGCAGGCCGGGGCCCCCGCAGCGGGTACCAACCCGTACGCACAGGGCACCGCCGCCAACCCGTACGCCACGAACCCCTACGCCCAGCAGGACACCCAGTACGGCGCCCCGCAGGCGCCGGCGCGCTCCGACGCGATGACGATCGACGACGTCGTCACCCGTACGGCCATGACGCTGGGCACCGTGGTGCTCACCGCCGCGCTCTCCTGGGCCCTGCTCCCCGTCGACGAGGCCAACCTCGGCAAGTCCTACGGCATCGCCATCGGCGCGGCCCTGGTGGCCTTCGTCTTCGCGATCATCCAGTCCTTCAAGCGCAAGGCGTCGCCGGCGCTGATCCTTGCCTACGCGGCCTTCGAGGGTGTCTTCCTCGGAGTGATCTCGAGCACGGTCAGCACCTACATCAGCCCCGGCACGGTGATGCAGGCGGTGATGGGCACCATGTGTGTCTTCGCCGGTGTCCTCATCGCGTACAAGATGCGCTGGATCCGCGTCACCCGCCGTTTCTACGGCTTCGTGATGGCCGCGGCCATGGGCTTCGTGCTCCTGATGATGGTCAACCTGCTGTTCAGCGTGTTCGGCGGCGGGGACGGCCTCGGCTTCCGCAGCGGCGGACTCGGCATCCTCTTCGGAGTCGTCGGCATCATCCTCGGTGCGTGCTTCCTGGCCCTGGACTTCAAGCAGGTCGAGGACGGCGTCAACTACGGCGCACCGCGCGAGGAGTCCTGGCTGGCGGCCTTCGGCCTCACCCTGACCCTGGTGTGGATCTACCTGGAGATGCTGCGTCTGCTCTCCATCCTCAACGGGGACGACTGACCCCGTAGTCGCGACGACGACGCCGGACGGCCCGCAGGCACCTCGCCTGCGGGCCGTCCGGCGTCGCGGGGGAGCGCGTGCCTCAGAGGAGCTTGCGCGCGGCCCGTCTCAGGTCGTACTCGTGGATGATCGCCTTGGCGTGGCCGTAGGTGAGGTCGTGTTCGCTCCGCAGCCAGCTGACCTTCTCCTCGAAGCGGAAGAGAGAGGGGCCTTCGTCGACGGTGCGGAGCCAGTCGGCGATGTCGCGACCGGTGCAGTGAGGGATCCGGGAGAGCAGGTTGCGATGGGTTTCTTCGGAGAAGACTTGAGACATCGGCGCCTCCGACGCAGTACGCGTTGCTGGTCCTTCCGGACACCGTGCCCGAGCAACGGCCCGTTGGCAACCATCCGGTGGGGGCGCGTAGGGTCACGGCGTGCTCGATACGTCGCCCTTGATCACCGCCGTGGACCGATTCGCCGACCGGCTGCGGAGCGCCCCGCAGAGCCGGCTCCAGCAGGGCGTGGCCGCGGAGGCCCTGGCGGCGGCCAGGGAGCTGTCCGTCCGGGCCCAGCGCGCCGAGGAGCCCGGCCTGGAGCCGAGGATCATGCCGGACGCCGGGATATTCGCGGTCGGTGACCAGCTCGCGGTCGCCGGGCGGGACCTGGCCGCGGCACTGGAAACGGCCTCGTCCCAGGAGCTGGACGAGGCCGTGCGGAGTGTCGAGGCCGCGGCGGCGCGGGCGTTCGGGCCCGGGCCGCGCTAGCCGGCTAGAACGAGGCGATGACGCGGTCGGCGAGGATGTAGACGTTCTCCTTGCCGCAGGAGAACGTCAGCGCGTAGGCGCCGGAGACCCCGGAACCACCGAGCAGCACGGGCTGTTCACCGGAGCGCAGCGAGTCGGCCAGCCGCTCGGCGGTCTCCCGGTGACCGGGCGTCATGCAGAGCGTCGTGCCGTCGGCGAAGACGTAGACGTCGAGCGTCCCCAGGGGGCCGGGGCGCACGTCCGTCAGTTCCGTAGCGGTATCGGCGAGCCGCTCCAGCCGGTTCACGGTACGCTCATGGTCGGTGACGACCGGTGTCTGCACCGGGACGAAATCCGGGTGCGACGGGTGGCGGCGACGGGCCGCCGCCAGCTCGGGGGAGTCCTCGGGGAACTCGGCGACCTCGGGCAGGTCGGTGAGTCCCACCAGCTCGGTCAGCTCGTCCAGGGCGTCGGCCGCTTCGAGGTCCATCGCCTCCAGGCCCGCGAAATCGCTCTGCCGGGGCATGAAGAACGGTGCGTCGTCACCGAGCCCGCCCAGCAGGGACGGGGCGTCGGCCGCGTCGCGCGCCTCCTGGGCCGCCCAGAAGGCACGGGCCTCGGCGAGCTCGCGCTCCCGCTCCTCGGCGAGGGCGTCGGCGACGGCCGCGCGTATCTCCTCGACGGGCGTACTGGTGCTGCGGTTCTGCTGCTCGGGCACGGACGCGTGGAGCCCCCGTCCCTCCGCCAGCTCCGTGCGCAGGGCCGTGACCTGCTTGCGCAGCCCGTGAGCAGCGTGCAGAGCGGCGGCGCCGACAGCCGTGGCAGCGGCGGTGGTCAGCAACAGGGCAAACGGCATGGCGCTCACTGACATACTCCCGGTTTCAATCGACACCCCCGACTTCCTACATCAGCTTGTCCTGTACTGGTGCCTGCTGTCAGTGCATTACGTCACGAATTGGACAGGTCTTTGTGCCCGATGTTTAGCCCTGTGGCTGGTGTGACCTGCAGAAACGACTCTCCCCCGGGACGCAGATCACATCCTGGGGGAGATTCGGTCACGATCGGGGCTCGGCTCGATTCAGGACGGCCCCGACGCGGGAGGGCCGGCCCGCCCGGGGCCCGGTGTGCGGGGCGCTGCGGCTCAGCTCAGCCGCTCACCTCTCGTGGTCGCGCTGAGCTTCGCCTCAGCTCAGCCGCTCGATGACCATGGCCATGCCCTGGCCGCCGCCCACGCACATCGTCTCCAGGCCGAACTGCTTGTCGTGGAACTGGAGGCTGTTGATCAGCGTGCCGGTGATGCGCGCGCCGGTCATGCCGAAGGGATGGCCGACGGCGATCGCGCCGCCGTTGACGTTGACCTTGTCCAGCGGCAGGCCGAGGTCCCGGTAGGAGGGGATGACCTGGGCGGCGAACGCCTCGTTGATCTCGGCCAGGTCGATGTCGTCGATGGTCAGCCCGGCGCGGCTGAGCGCCTGCTTGCTGGCCTCGACCGGTCCGTAGCCCATGATCTCGGGGGACAGGCCGGAGACGCCGGTCGAGACGATGCGGGCCAGCGGGGTCAGCCCCAGCTCGCGCGCCTTCGTGTCGGACATGATCACGAGCGCGGCCGCGCCGTCGTTGAGCGGGCAGCAGTTGGCCGCGGTGACCATCCCGTCGGGGCGGAACACCGGCTTCAGACCCTGCACGCCCTCCAGGGTGACGCCCGCGCGGGGGCCGTCGTCCTTCGAGACGACCGTGCCGTCCGGCGTGGTCACGGGGGTGATCTCGCGCTCCCAGAAGCCGTTCTTGATGGCTTCCTCGGCGAGGTTCTGCGAGCGGACGCCGAACTCGTCCATGTCCTGGCGGGTGACGCCCTTGATCCGGGCCAGGTTCTCGGCGGTCTGCCCCATCGCGATGTACGCGTCCGGGACGAGGCCCTCCTCGCGCGGGTCGGTCCAGCTCGTGCCCTCCTGCTCGGCGCGGGCGGCCGTGCGGGCCTCGGCCTCGGCGAAGAACGGGTTGCGGGTGTCCGGCAGGCTGTCGGAGTTGCCCTTCGCGAAGCGGGAGACCATCTCGGTGCCCGCGGAGATGAAGACGTCGCCCTCGCCGGCCTTGATGGCGTGCAGCGCCATGCGGCTGGTCTGGAGCGAGGACGAGCAGTAGCGGGTGACCGTACAGCCGGGGAGGTGGTCCATCCCCATCTGCACGGCGATGATGCGGCCCAGGTTGTTGCCCTGCTCGCCGCCGGGGAGGCCGCAGCCGAGCATCAGGTCGTCGATGTCCCTCGGGTCCAGCTCCGGGACCTTGGCCAGCGCGGTCTGGATGATGGTCGCGGTCAGGTCGTCGGCGCGCAGGTCCTTGAGGGACCCCTTGAAGGCCCGGCCGATCGGCGAACGGGCAGCAGAGACGATCACGGCTTCGGGCATCACGCGGCTCCATGAGGGCTGGAAGGCAGGAAAGGCTGGGCTGTCTTGGAAGTTACCCGGCCGTATAGCTGAGGTCACCCGACAGGGGATGTGATGCGGACCTCTTTTCTAAGCAACCGCTCAGTCGCCCGCATTGTTCCCCTCGTGGCGGGACGCAGCGCTCAGGCCCGCCGCCACGTCGCCCCCGACCCGGGGCCGTGCCCGGGCCGGCGCCCGGGCCTCGGTCCGCCGTCCGTGCTCGTGTCCGTGCCCGTGTCCTCGTGCCGCACCGGCTCCGTGTGGGCGGGCAGGCGCCGGCGCCTGCGGTGCTTGAGCAGGGCCCAGGGCGCCCGCGCCCCGGTCACCTCGGTGCCGGCCTCCCGGGCCGCGCGGGAGGCCGCCTTCGCGACCGGCAGCATGCCCTCGCGCCGCGAGCCGTCCAGGTGGTCCGACTCCGGCCACAGGCCGAGGGTGGCGCACAGGGTCGGCAGCATCGCCATCGCGGCCGTCGCGTACCCCTCGGCCGAGGGGTGGTAGTTGTCGGGGCCGAACAGCTCCCGCGGGTTCGCCTCGAACTCCGGCCCGAGCAGGTCGCCCAGCGAGACCGTCCGGCCGCCCTGTTCCACCGCGCCGATCGTCTGGGCGGCCGCCAGTTGCCGGCTCACCCGGCGGGCCAGCCAGCGCAACGGCTGGTAGACCGGCTCGATCGTGCCCAGATCGGGGCAGGTGCCCACGGCGACCTCCGCGCCGGCCGTGCGGAGCCTCCGTACGGCCGTGCTCAGGCAGCGCACCGACTGCGTCGCGGGCATCCGGTGGGTCACGTCGTTCGCGCCGATCATGATCACGCAGACGTCCGGCACCCCCGACGGATCCGCCAGCACGAGGGACACCTGTCGCTCCAGGTCGTCCGACCTGGCGCCCGGCAGGGCCACGTTACGGAAGTCGACGGGCCTCTCGGCCACCGCGGCCAGCCCGGACGCCAGGAGCGCTCCAGGGGTCTGCCCCGCCCTGCGCACGCCTTGGCCCGCGGCCGTGGAGTCGCCCAGCAGGACGAAGCGCAACGGGTCGGCGGGCCCCGCGAACGCCACCCCGTACCGTCCGTCCGCACTCGGCGGGACCGGGGCCTTGCCCCCGCCCACGGCCCGCTTCGCCAACTGCACCTCGGCCAGCACCAGGCCCACCGTCGCCGCACCGATCAGCCCGACGCTGCCGCCGCCGTAGGCCGCACCCGCCGCGATCCGCCGCGCCACCCTCGCTCTCGACACAGTCCGGTCCACCTCCTCCGTGCCGTACAGGCGTACAAAGCACTACCTGCCCCGTGGAGGGCGTAACTCAATCGCTTCGTCCAATCTCCTGCCCGTACGCATACTCTTGGCGGACCATCACGGAGATCCCGGAGTACACGGTGCAATTCCACGATTCGATGATCAGTCTTGTCGGCAACACCCCGCTCGTCAGGCTGCGCAATGTGTCGGCAGGCATTCAGGCGACGGTCCTGGCGAAGGTCGAGTACTTCAACCCCGGCGGGTCGGTGAAGGACCGCATCGCGCTGCGCATGATCGAGGCGGCCGAGGCGAGCGGTGAGCTGAAGCCCGGCGGCACGATCGTCGAGCCGACCAGTGGAAACACGGGCGTCGGCCTGGCCATCGTCGCCCAGCAGAAGGGCTACAAGTGCGTCTTCGTCTGCCCGGACAAGGTGTCCACGGACAAGATCAACGTGCTGCGCGCGTACGGCGCGGAAGTCGTCGTCTGCCCGACCGCGGTCGACCCCGAGCATCCGGACTCCTACTACAACGTCTCGGACCGCCTCGTCCGTGAGACGCCGGGGGCCTGGAAGCCCGACCAGTACTCCAACCCCAACAACCCGCGCTCGCACTACGAGACGACGGGCCCCGAGCTGTGGGAGCAGACGGAGGGGCGGATCACCCACTTCGTCGCGGGCGTCGGCACCGGCGGCACGATCACCGGCACGGGCCGCTATCTCAAGGAGATCAGCGAGAACCGGGTACAGGTCGTCGGCGCGGACCCGGAGGGCTCCGTCTACTCCGGAGGATCCGGGCGTCCCTACCTCGTGGAGGGGGTCGGCGAGGACTTCTGGCCGAGCGCCTACGACCGCACGGTCACGGACGAGATCGTCGCGGTCTCGGACAAGGACTCCTTCCAGATGACCCGCCGCCTCGCCAAGGAGGAGGGCCTGCTCGTCGGCGGCTCCTGCGGCATGGCGGTCGTCGCGGCCCTGGAGGTGGCCAAGCGCCTCGGTCCCGAGGACGTGGTGGTGGTCCTGCTGCCGGACAGCGGCCGCGGCTACATGAGCAAGATCTTCAACGACGAGTGGATGGCCGACTACGGCTTCCTGGAGGACACCGGCCCCTCGGCCAGGGTCGGCGCGGTGCTCGACTTCAAGGAGGGCCCGCTTCCCTCCCTCGTGCACATGCACCCCGAGGAGACGGTCGGCGATGCCATCGACGTGCTCCGGGAGTACGGCGTCTCGCAGATGCCGATCGTGAAGCCGGGCGCGGGACACCCGGACGTGATGGCCGCCGAGGTCATCGGCTCCGTCGTGGAGCGTGAGCTCCTGGACGCGCTGTTCACCCAGCGGGCCACCCTGTCCGACCCGCTGGAGAAGCACATGTCCGCCCCGCTGCCGCAGGTCGGCTCGGGGGAGCCGGTCGAGGACCTGATGGCCGTGCTCAGCGGCGGCGACGGAGCCGACGCGGCGATCGTCCTCGTCGAGGGCAAGCCGACAGGGGTCGTGAGCAGGCAGGACCTGCTGGCCTTCCTCGCGAAGGACGCCGCACCCAAGGCGTAGCGGGCGGGTTTCCGGGGTTCGCGAAAACGGTACGAGCGCGACACGTCCGCGCAGCACCGGCTTAACACGGCTCCGGCACAGTAATGGGTGTCGGCAGGGAAACCCGCCGGCCCACCTACGGCGACACGGACTACGGAGCGGCTCCCGGACCTCCACCGTCGCCTGGACGCGACACCCGGCCCTGACCCGGGACCGCGTCCCTCGCGGGGACCGCCGTCGTCCCGCCCCCCGGTAACGGGGGTGCGGCGGTCCCCGCGACTATCCGTGCGCGGCGCCGGGCTCCCGTCGGCCGCGCCGCCCTGCTCAGACCTCCCACTCGGATGTCCTCCGCGGCTTGCCCCGGGCCCACGGCCACGTGCGGGCGGCATGCACGGCGTTCACGCCGAAGATCCCCAGCCAGGCCACGACGAGCCCCTTGATCCCGGCGTTGGCGACGCCGATCGCGGACAGCGGGACGGCCAGCACCAGCGAGACGACCCCGAGCCCGAACCGCTCCGCGAAGCTCCCGAACGCGCTGGGGGGCCGCGTACCGCCCCGGGCGGCGGCCGTCTGCCGCTCGGCGAGCTGCCGCCGCGTCATCTGCTGGTCGTGCGGGCCGCCGAACCGCTGCTCGACCTTCTCCAGGAACGAGTCGATCAGCGCGGACTCGTACTCCGGCCCCAGCTCGCTCCGGGCCTGCAGGGTGGCGTCGAGCTCTCGCCTGAGCTCAGGGTCACGGGCTTCCATGCGCCTCACGGTACGAACCAGGGCCGCCCGGGTCAGTGGGGCTAGCCCCCCTGTTTCGGCGCCCCGCCCCACAGAGCGGGCCGTGACCCGTCGGCGTAGCGTGGACGGACAGGACGAGGGAGGCGCGCCCATGGCCACCACGATGACGTCCGCCCGTGCCGTTCCCCGCACCTCCGGCACACGGGCCCGCCTGGTCAACGAGGCCGAGCTGAGGGCCACCCTCGCGACGTTCCGGGAGCTCGCGGACGAGGACTGGCGGCGCCCGACCTCCTGCACCGGCTGGACGGTCCGGGACATGCTGGCGCACACCGTCGGCCAGTACGAGGAACTCCCGCGCCCCTGGATCGCCGTGCGCCGGATCCGGCGTGCCGCGCGGACCCATCCGCACCTCGGTCCGCTGGACGGGCACAACGAGGCCCAGATCGAGGACCGGAAAGCCGTCCCGGGACGGGAGCTGATCGGCGCCCTCGCCCACTTCGCGCCCCAGGGCCTCATCGCGCTGCGCCGTGTGCCCGTCGTGGTGCGGCGCAGGGTGCGGGCGAGTCTGCTCTACCCGGAGGCCAGGGCCCTGCCCGACGACTCGGTGGACTACCTCGGCAACGTCCTCATCGCCCGTGACACCTGGATGCACCGGGTGGACCTCGGCGACGCCGTGGGGGCCGAGCCCGTCCTCGACGGGCACGACCGGGAGATCGTGGCGCAGGTCGTGCTGGACCTGGCCCTCGCCTGGACGGGCCCCGCCGTGGAGGTCGACCTCCGGGGCCCCGCCGGAGGTCACTACCTGCTGGGCATCGGGACCCCGGCCGCCACCCTGCGGGCCGACGCCCTCGACTTCGCCCGGCATCTCTCGGGGCGGCCGGTGAAGGGACGTCTGGAGCTGGACGGCGAACCCGGGGCCCGTGCGGCCCTGGGGGCGGCCCGCGTCGTGTTCTGACGCGGACCGCGGGGATCCGGCCCATGGTGGGGAGTCATCGGGGGGCCGCCTCCGCGAGGAAGGCCTCGGGAGTGACCGCGTACCCCTCCCCGCTCAGCACGGACAGGGGTGTCCCGTCGAACAGGACCGTCGGGGTCGACCGGACACCGCTCGCCTGGAAGGCCGCCGACACCTGCGCCGCCCAGGGCAGGTAGGTGCGCTCCATGACCTTCTGGCGGAAGGCGTCGGTGTGCAGCTCCTGGACCTCGCCGGCCAGCCGCAGCAGGGTCGCCCGGTCGGAGAAGGCGTCCACGTCCTCGCTGGGCTGATCGGCGTACAGCGCCCGCAGGTAGTGCATGAACGGCTTCTGGCCCTCGTCCGCCGCGGCTCCCAGCGCGGCGAGCGCCTCCATGGATCCGCTGCCGCCCGCGGCGTCGTCGATGAAGGTGGCGAAATGGTGGTCGATCGCGAACCGGCCCTCGTCCGCGGCCCGCTCCATCACGGCTCCGAGGCCGAGTTCCATGCGCTTGCAGTAGGGGCAGCGCAGATCGGCGTAGACGCTCAGCACGTGCGCGGCATCGGTGTCGCCGTAGCGGACGATGATGCCGCCCTGCCCTCTCGTATTGCCTGGGATCATGATCCCAGGGTCGGCAGAGGAGGGCGGTCCCGCAATGCGAGCGGCGCCCACGGCGCCCACGGCGCTCCGGCCGCGCCCCCACCCCCGGGCTGTATATGGACATGCAGAGCGCTTGCTGGCTGAATGGATTCCTCGGCACCGGATCGGTGCGGTGGAACTCCGGAGGGGACAGCATGAGCGGGAGCAGCCCGGCTGCGCGGTTGCAGCGGCTCTTCGAGGGGCAGCGGCTCACCCCCACCCAGCGGCGGATCGCGCACTCCATGGTGCGGCGGGCGGCCGACGCGCCGTTCCTGTCGAGCGTGGAGCTGGCCGAGCTGGCCGGGGTGAGCCAGCCGTCCGTGACCCGCTTCGCCGTGGCCCTCGGGTTCGACGGGTACCCCGCACTGCGCAAGCACCTCAGGGAGACCACGCCGCCTGCCGGGTCCGCCGGTGAGGGGAGCGGCGCGGAGGAGGAGCTCAACGAGTACCAGCAGGCGGTGCAGGCGGAGATCGAGAATCTGCGGCAGCTGTCCGAGCTGCTCGCCGATCCGGCACCGGTGGAGCGGGCGGGGAGGCTGCTCGCCGGATCCAGGCCGCTGCTCGTGCTCGGGCTGCGGGCGGCCTCCTCGCAGGCGCGGGGGTTCGGGTACTTCGCGGCCAAGGTGCACCCGGACGTACGGGTCCTCGACGAGGGCGGCAGCATGCTGCACGACCGCGTGGACGCGGCCCGGAGGGCGGGGGCGAGCGCGTTGATGTGCTTCGCGCTGCCGCGGCATCCGCGGGAGGTCGTGGACGCGCTGGCGTACGCGCGGGAGCAGGGGCTGACCGTCGTGACCGTGGCCGATTCGGCGTTCGCGCCGGTCGCCGCCCACAGTGACCTGCTCATTCCGGGTGCCGTGGGCACCGGGCTGGCCTTCGACACCGCGTGCGCGCCGATGCTGCTGGGGCGGGTGCTGCTGGAGGCCATGTGCGACGGGCTGCCCGAGGCCCAGGCCCGGCTGGAGGCGTTCGACGCGAGGGCCGCCGCACGGGGGCTGTTCGTCGAGTAGGGCGGGCGGGGACGGCTCGCGGGCGCCGTCGGGGCGTTCGGCCCGGGACCCGGCGGGTGCGGCACCGGTCAGGCGGGTGCAGGGCCTGCCCGGCGGCCGGACCCGTGGCGGGTGACGCCGCACCCGGTGGGGTGCGGCGTCACCGCGGGCGAGGCCACCGGGTCAGACCTCCAGTTCCGCCTCGATCTTCTTCAGCTGGTGGCGGGCCATCGCGAGGTTGGCCCGGGCCCCGTCGAGCACCAGGTAGAGGAACAGGCCGTTGCTGCCGCGGGTCTTGAGCAGCCGGATCAGGTGGTACTGGGTGCCGAGGGTGATCAGGATGTCCTCGATCTCGTCCTTGATGCCCAGGTGCTCCATGGTCCGGAGCTTGGCCCGGACGACGTCGGTGTTGCCGGCGGCGGCGACGTCGAGGTTGAAGTCCTTGCCACCGCCCAGGGTGCCCAGGGCCATGCCGCTGGTGTAGTCGACGAGAGCGACACCGGTGGCCCCCTCGATCGACGCCATCGCGTCCTTCAGTGCCGTTTCGGTGTTGGCCATAGTGCTCGTTTCCTTTCCCTGGCCGGCCTGTCGGCCGGTCCGTTACTGGTGGTGCGGTGATGTCCGGGCCGAGCGGGTGTCAGGTGGAGTCCGGTGTGGTGGTGCGGCGGGGCAGGGCCCGGGACTGCTGCGGGCGCGGAGCCGGCACGGGACGGTCGGCGCGGTCCTGGACGGCGTCGACCACCTCTCCGATGCGCGCGCCGGCACGGCGGCCCTCGAGGTGGAGGCGGCCGACGTTGATGCGGTCCTCGGCCAGCAGGGTCAGGACGGCGGATGCGCCCGCCGCGTAGGTGGCGATGTAGCCGTTCTCCCCGCGGATCAGGAGTTCGCGGAAGCCGCCGCGCCCGGTGGCGTCGGTCATGCGGACCGAGACGCCGAGCGCGGCGGCCGTCAGGGCGGCGACGCCCTCGGCCTCGACGCCCGGGGTGTCCTGAGCGACGATCAGGCCGTCGGTGCTGGCGGCCAGTGCGCCGGTCAGGAGCGGGACCCGGGCGCGTAGTCGCTGGAGCTCGTCGAGGACATCCTGTACTTCGGCCTCGGGCACCATCAGCTGTCTCCTCCCGGCACGCTGTCTGAGCGCGCGTATCACAGGGCCTCCAATGCGTCTCTGAGCCGGCGCAACAGGGCGACGTCGGGGTCGTTCGTGACCTCGGGAAGCGAGATGCGGCCGGGCCCGGACGCCGGTGCGGACCCGGGTGCGGGGCGGACCGCCTCCACGAGTCCGGCGGCCGCGAGCCGGCGTAGGTCGACCAGGATGTGGAAGGCCGAGCGGCCCAGCTCCTGGGCGATGTCGGTGGCCGTGCGCTCGCCGTTCACCAGGGCCAGGACGCGGCGCTGGCGTGGGGGCACCGGGGCGTCGACCGGGTGGGACGAGGGGGTGAGCGGGGCGCTGTCGGTGAGCGCGTCCGGCCAGATCCGGTCCAGGAGTTCCCGGCGCCGGAGCGTCTCGCGCTGCACGGAGTGCACGGGCACCGGCCGGACCGGGCCCATCCAGTGGGAGACGCCGTAGCGGAAGCGGGCGGGGGTGTTCGTGGGGGCCAGGGCGAAGAAGGCCGCGTCGTACAGCGCCCCCAGGTGGCAGAGCTCCAGTGCTCCGCCGGGGACCCGGCCGCTGTCCACGAGGTAGCGCCCGACCCGCTGTCCGGACCCCGCCTCGGCGATGGCGTCCCACCAGCCCTCGGAGCGCAGGGCCCCGCCCGTCGTCAGCAGGACGTCGATTCCCGGGGTCGCGGGGCTCTCGGCGTGGACGACCTGGCCGTCGGCGAGGTACAGGGTGCCGCGGTCGCGCATCAGCGCGCCGGTCGCGCGCTCCGCCGCGAGCCGCTGCAGCATCGGGGAGGGGGTGGCCCGTTCCGGTACGCCGGGCAGCTCGGTGACGGTGGGGCTCATGCCAGGACCAGCCGCTCCGCTATCTCGCCGAGCCGTATGCGGGCCAGGGCGAGATTGCCTTCCGCGCGGTCCAGCCAGAGGTGGAGGAAGACGCTGCTGTCGAAGGCCGTCTCGACGAAGCGGAGGATGTGGTAGCCGGGGGCGGTGGTGACGATGACGTCCTCGACGGCGGGGACGGGAGGGTCGGCCGGCCCGCCGGCCTGCGCGAAGACCGGTTGTTCCGCGGCCATCCTCGCCACCTCGGCCGTCTCGGCGGCCGTGGCCTCGTGGTCGCCGTTGGGCGACTCGCCGATCGTGCCGAGCGCCAGACCACTGGTCCAGTCGACCACCGCGGCACCACGGGCGCCGGGCAGCCTCATGACTTCGATCAGGCACTCGTCGATTCCGGGCAAAGCGAACTCACCTCCCGACGTGGTGTACGGATGTAATGGAGAGGCTACGCAACGTGTGCGCGGCTGGTGTGAGTTCTGGCATTTTCCACAGGTACATGCGGCGGGCCGTGTAAGAGGCCCCAGGTGGGCGCGCGACAGCCGGTCGGAATATGTCCGACCGGCTGTCGTTCTCGCGGCGGATCCGGTCCGCCGGTGTCCGTTGTCAGGCCTTCTCGCGGGCTGTCATCACCATCTTGTTGACCGCCCAGAGGCCGATTCCGATCAGCAGGAGGATCCCGGCCCGGAGGTAGACGTCCGCGGCCCGGTCGGCCAGCGGGCTCGCCAGGATCAGGGAGGTGACCGCCCCCAGCACGGGCAGTGCCGTCGGCGTCCGGAAGTGCCGGTGGTCCACCCGGTCCTTGCGCAGCACCAGTACGGCGAGGTTGACGACCGCGAAGACGCAGAGGAGGAGGAAGGATGTGGTGTCGCCGAGGCCCTCGATCTCGCCCGTGGAGACGAGGCCGACGGCGAGCACGGTGACGAAGACGATGCCGGCCCACGGTGTGCGGCGCCTGGCGAGGACACTGCCCATCGCGCGGGGCAGGATGCGTTCGTTGGCCATGCCGTAGCAGAGGCGCGAGGCCATCATGATGTTGATCAGGGCGGAGTTGGTGACCGCGAACAGGGCGATCAGCGCGAAGAGTTCGGGCGGGAAGTCGACGCCGCCCGCCTTCACCACCTCCAGCAGCGGTCCGCTGGACCCTTCCAGGGTGCGGGAGTCGACGAGCAGGGACGAGACCAGGGCGACCAGGACGTAGATGGTGCCCGTCACCGCGACCCCGAGGAAGATCGCGCGGGGGAACGTCCGGGCCGGGTCGTGGGTCTCCTCGGCCATGTTCACCGAGTCCTCGAAGCCGACGAAGGCGAAGAAGCCGAGCGCTGTCGCCCCGAGTACGCCCGTGACCAGGGCGTACCCCGTGCCACCCGTCTCCAGTTCGGTGAGCCGGGAGGGGTCGCCGTCACCGGACAGGACGGCGTAGGCGCCGATCGAGAGGATCACCAGGAGGCCGCTGAGCTCGACGAGCGTCAGTACGACGTTGGCCTTCACCGATTCGGCGACGCCCCGCAGGTTGATCGCGGCGAGCGCGAGGACGAAGAGGATCGCGACGAGTGTGGGCGGCAGGGCGTCGGTGAATTCGCCCAGGTAGTCGCCGCTGAAGGCGAGGGCCGCGGCGCCGGCGGAGGAGAGGCCCGAGCACATGACCATGAAGGCGATGACGAAGGTCAGGAACGGGACCTTGAACGCCTTCTGCGTGTACAGCGCGGCACCGGCCGCCTTCGGGTACTTGCCGACGAGTTCGACGTACGAGGCGGCCGTCAGCAGGGCGACGGCGAAGCCGATCAGGAACGGCAGCCAGAGGGCCCCGCCGACCTTCCCGGCGACCTTGCCGGTGGTGGCGTAGATGCCGGTGCCGAGGATGTCGCCGATGACGAACAGGATGAGGAGCCTGGGGCCGATGACCCGCTTGAGCGCGGGTTCACCGGCCTGGCTCACCGGCTGCGATGCGGACACGGCGCCTCCCCGGGAGTGTGATGACAGAAGGCCTGCCCCGAGGAGGAGGGGGCCGCACCTGTTGACTAGAAGTATTCAGACCACCAGGATGTGAATGGAAGAGTCACATTCGCGAGGAGGCATCCCATGTCAGGACCCCGCCCCGTACGGGCACCGCGCGGTACGGAACTGAGCGCCCTGGGATGGCAGCAGGAAGCCGCCCTCCGCATGCTGCAGAACAACCTCGACCCCGAGGTCGCCGAACACCCGGACAAGCTCGTCGTCTACGGCGGCACCGGCAAGGCCGCCCGCGACTGGCGCTCCTTCGACGCCATGGTCCGTACGCTGCGGACGCTCAAGCAGGACGAGACGATGCTCGTCCAGTCCGGGCGGCCGGTCGGCGTCATGCAGACCCACGAATGGGCGCCCCGCGTCCTGATCGCCAACTCCAACCTGGTGGGCGACTGGGCCAACTGGGAGGAGTTCCGCCGGCTGGAGGCCCTCGGGCTCACCATGTACGGGCAGATGACCGCCGGTTCCTGGATCTACATCGGGACCCAGGGCATCCTCCAGGGCACCTACGAGACCTTCGCCGCCGTCGCCGCCAAGCGGTTCGGCGGGACCCTCGCCGGGACGATCACGCTCACGGCCGGACTGGGAGGCATGGGCGGCGCCCAGCCGCTGGCCGTCACGATGAACGACGGCGTCGCGATCTGCGTCGACGTCGACCCGCGCGCCATCGAGCGCCGTATCGAGCACCGCTTCCTGGACGTGCGGGCCGACTCCCTGGAACACGCGCTCCGACTGGCCGTCGAGGCCCGCGACGCACGGCGCCCGCTCTCCATCGGCCTGCTCGGCAACGCGGCGGAGCTGCTGCCCCGGATGCTCGCCGAGGGCGCTCCCGTCGACATCGTCACCGACCAGACCAGCGCGCACGACCCGCTCGCCTACCTGCCCGTCGGCGTCGACCTCGACGACATGGCCTCGTACGCCGCCGAGAAGCCCGCCGACTTCACCCTGCGCGCCCGGGAGTCGATGGCCGCGCACGTCGAGGCCATGGTCGGCTTCATGGACGCGGGGGCCGAGGTCTTCGACTACGGCAACTCGATCCGGGGCGAGGCCCAGCTCGCGGGATACACCCGCGCGTTCGACTTCCCCGGCTTCGTGCCCGCCTACATCCGGCCGCTCTTCTGCGAGGGCAAGGGCCCCTTCCGGTGGGCGGCCCTGTCGGGCGAGGCGTCGGACATCCACAAGACGGACAGGGCGCTGCTCGAACTCTTCCCGGAGAACGAGTCGCTGCACCGCTGGATCAGGATGGCCGGGGAGCGCGTCCACTTCCAGGGGCTGCCGGCCCGGATCTGCTGGCTCGGCCAGGGCGAGCGCGACAAGGCCGGCGACATGTTCAACGACATGGTCGGCAACGGCACCCTCGCCGCCCCGCTCGCGATCGGCCGGGACCACCTGGACTGCGGTTCGGTGGCCTCCCCCTACCGCGAGACGGAGGCCATGCTCGACGGCTCCGACGCGATCGCCGACTGGCCGCTGCTGAACGCCATGGTGAACGTCGCCTCGGGCGCCTCCTGGGTCTCCATCCACCACGGCGGCGGCGTCGGCATGGGCCGCTCCCTCCACGCGGGCCAGGTCTCGGTCGCCGACGGCACGGAGCTGGCCGGCGAGAAGATCCGCCGCGTCCTCACCAACGACCCCGGCATGGGCGTGATCCGGCACGTGGACGCCGGCTACGACATCGCGGAGTCGGTGGCGGACGAGCGCGGCGTGCGCATCCCGATGCGGGAGGAGGACACCGCGTGAGCGACACCTTCCACGCCATGTGGCGGTCGCTGCGGCCCATCGGCCGCAGCGACGCCTCCGGCGGCTACCGGCGCTACGCCTGGACCCCGGCCGACGCCGAGTGCCGCCTGTGGTTCCAGGCGCAGGCCGAGGCGCGCGGCCTGCTGTACGAGACCGACCGCAACGGCAACCAGTGGGCCTGGCTCGGCGATCCGCTGGCGGGGGACGCCGTGGTCACCGGCTCCCACCTGGACTCCGTGCCCGACGGCGGAGCCTTCGACGGCCCGCTCGGCGTGGTGTCCTCCTTCGCCGCCCTGGACGAACTCCGCCGCAGGGGCGTGGTGTTCACCAAACCCCTCGCCATCACCAACTTCGTCGACGAGGAGGGCGCGCGCTTCGGGCTCGCCTGTGTCGGCTCGCGTCTCGCCGCCGGGCAGCTGAGCGTCGAGAACGCGCACCGGCTCCGCGACGGCGACGGTGTCTCGCTGCCGCAGGCCATGGAGGCGGCGGGGCACGACCCCGGCACCATCGGAGCCGATCCCGGCCGCCTCGCCCGGATCGGCGCGTTCGTCGAGCTCCATGTGGAGCAGGGGCGCGCCCTCGACCTGAGCGGGGACCCGGTCGGGGTCGCCTCGGCCATCTGGCCGCACGGCCGCTGGCGGTTCGACTTCCGGGGCGAGGCCAACCACGCGGGCACCACCCGGCTCGCCGACCGGCGGGACCCGATGCTCACCTACGCCGAGACCGTGCTGGCGGCCCGCCGCGAGGCGGAGCTGGCCGGCGGCCTCGCGACCTTCGGCAAGATCGCCGTCGAGCCGAACGGGGTCAACGCGATCCCGTCCCTGGTGCGGGGCTGGCTCGACTCGCGGGCCGCCGACCAGGCCACGCTCGACGCCGTCGTGAGCGGTGTCGAGCGGGCGGCACGGGAGCACGCGGAGCGGGCCGGCATCGATCTCGACGTCGTGCGCGAGTCGTTCACACCGGTGGTGGACTTCCAGCACGCGCTGCGCGACGAGATCCGCCGGGTCCTGGAGAAGAGGGGCGCGGACGACGGGCGCGCCGTGCCGGTGCTCGGCACGGGAGCGGGACACGACGCGGGCATTCTGTCCGCTTCCGTGCCGACCGCCATGCTGTTCGTACGGAACCCCACCGGGATCTCGCACTCGCCCGCCGAACACGCCGCGGAGGACGACTGCGTGGCCGGGGTGAAAGCACTCGCCGACGTACTGGAAGGTCTCGCG
This sequence comes from Streptomyces sp. NPDC102402, assembly GCF_044765765.1. Taxonomy (NCBI): domain Bacteria; kingdom Bacillati; phylum Actinomycetota; class Actinomycetes; order Kitasatosporales; family Streptomycetaceae; genus Streptomyces; species Streptomyces sp. NPDC102402. The sequence continues at coordinate 55,364 of NZ_JBIWKR010000014.1, read as the reverse complement.
TGCAGCTGACAACGCAACCGACGGGCACACCGGTCACCGCGACGTACTGGATGTCGCACGCCTGGCTCGGCACCCATGTCGAGCCGGGCGTCGTCCTGGACGTGGCCGGAGGGCGCATCGCCGGTGTCCGGACGGGCATCGGCACACCGCCGCCCGGTGCCACGGTCCTGGACGGCCTGACCGTCCCGGGGCTGGCCAACACCCACTCGCACGCCTTCCACCGCGCTCTGCGCTCCACCGTCCAGGTGGGCTCCGGCACCTTCTGGACCTGGCGCGAGACGATGTACCGGACGGCCGCGCGGCTCACCCCCGACACCTACTACGCGCTGGCCCGGGCCACGTACGCCGAGATGGCGCTGGCCGGGATCACCGCCGTGGGCGAGTTCCACTACCTGCACCACGCGCCCGGCGGCACGCCCTACGACGACCCGAACGCCATGGGGGAGGCGCTCATCGCCGCGGCGGCCGAGGCGGGCATCCGCATCACGCTGCTCGACACCGCCTATCTCGCCGCCGGATTCGGGGAGAAGCCCAGCCGGCACCAGTCGCGCTTCTCCGACACCACCGCCGACGCCTGGGCCGAGCGCGCCTCCCTCCTCAAGGGCGACGACGACATGGTGGTGATCGGCGCCGCGATCCACTCCGTACGGGCCGTACCGGCGGAGCAGCTGTCGACCGTCGCCGAGTGGGCCCGCGGGCGGGCGGCCCCGCTGCACGTCCACCTCTCCGAGCAGACCGCGGAGAACGAGGCATGCCTCGCCGCCCACGGCCGCACCCCCGCCCGGCTCCTCGCCGACCACGGGGTCCTCGGCCCGCACACCACCGGCATCCACAACACCCACCTCACGGCCGAGGACATCGAGCTGCTGGGCACCTCCCGCACGGGCACCTGCATGTGCCCCACCACCGAACGCGACCTCGCGGACGGCATCGGCCCGGCCACCGCCCTCCAGGGCGCGGGCTCCGCCCTCTCGCTGGGCAGCGACAGCCACGCCGTGATCGACCTCTTCGAGGAGGCCCGGGCGATGGAGCTCAACGAACGCCTGCGCACCCATGTGCGGGGCCACTGGACCGCCGCCGCCCTGCTCAGGGCCGCCTCCGCCGCAGGGCATGCCGCCCTCGGCCGCCCGGAGGCGGGCCTGCTCGAACCGGGGGCACCCGCCGACCTCGCCACCGTGGCCCTGGACTCCGTCAGGACGGCGGGGCCGGTGCCCCGGCTGGCAGCCGAGGCCGCCGTCTTCGCGGCCACCGCCGCCGACGTGCGGCACACCGTGGTGGCGGGACGGCACATCGTCAAGGACGGCCGGCACACCCGGATCGACGACGTGCCCGGCGCACTCGCCTCGGCCGTCGCCGCCCTGCACGGGTGACCACCCGCAATCCCGGCCGGAACCCGAGGCGGACCGGCCGGGCCGAACCGACGAAAGATGTACGCGGATGACGACGACCGCCATCACCCACATCGCGAACCTGGTCACCAACGACCCCTCCCTCGGCGACGGGACCCCCCTGGGCCTGATCCACGACGCGGCCGTCGTCATCGACGGCGACCGCATCGCCTGGACCGGTGAGGCGGGCAGGGCACCCGCCACCGACGAGGCCTTCGACGCGGGCGGCCGGGCCGTGATCCCCGGCTTCGTCGACTCCCACTCCCACCTGGTGTTCGCGGGAGACCGCACCGCCGAGTTCAACGCCCGCATGTCCGGCCGCGCCTACTCCGCGGGCGGCATCCGCACGACCGTGGCCGCCACCCGCGCCGCCTCCGACGACGAGCTGTCCGCCAACGTCGCGCGCTATCTGGCGGAGGCCCTCCGGCAGGGCACCACCACCTTCGAGACCAAGTCCGGCTACGGCCTCACCGTCGAGGACGAGGCACGGTCCCTGCGCGTCGCCGCCCGCCACACCGACGAGGTCACCTTCCTCGGTGCCCACATCGTGTCCCCCGACTTCGCCGACGACCCCGCCGGTTACGTGGACCTCGTCACCGGGCCGATGCTCGACGCCTGCGCCCCGTACGCCCGCTGGATCGACGTCTTCTGCGAGCGCGGCGCCTTCGACGAGGACCAGGCGCGCGCCGTCCTCACCGCGGGCCTGGCCAAGGGCCTCCACCCCCGCGTCCACGCCAACCAGCTCGGCCACGGGCCCGGAGTCCGCCTCGCCGTCGAGCTGGGCGCCGCGTCCGCCGACCACTGCACCCACCTCGACGACGCCGACCTCGACGCGCTCGGCCAGGGCGACACCGTCGCCACCCTGCTGCCCGGCGCCGAGTTCTCCACCCGGGCGGTCTGGCCCGACGCCCGCCGGATCCTGGGCGCCGGCGCCACCGTCGCCCTGTCGACGGACTGCAACCCGGGGTCCTCCTTCACCTCCTCCATGCCGTTCTGCGTCGCCCTCGCCGTACGGGACATGGGGATGACCCCCGACGAAGCGGTCTGGTCCGCCACGGCCGGAGGCGCCGCCGCGCTGCGCCGCACCGACATCGGCCGCATCACCCCCGGCGCCCGCGCCGATCTGGTGGTCCTGGACGCGCCGAGCCACGTCCACCTCGCCTACCGGCCGGGCGTCCCGCTGGTCGAGGCGGTGTGGCGCCGGGGCGAGAGGGTCGTGTGACACTCCCCGGGCACCGGACCGGCCGCCCGCCCGGTGCCGCCCGGTCCGTGGCACCGCGTCGACAACGCGGAAGGACCCGCCCGTCGGGGCAGGTCCTTCCGCGATGTGCCGTGCCGGCGGAGCCGGTGACGCGAGGTCACTCCTCCAGGGTCAGGCCCTTCCTGAGCTTGACGAGGGTCCGGGAGAGGAGCCTCGACACGTGCATCTGCGAGATGCCGAGCTCCTCGCCGATCTCCGACTGCGTCATGTTGGAGACGAACCGCATGGAGAGGATGGTCCGGTCGCGGAGCGGCAGCGAGGCGATGAGCGGCTTGAGGGACTCGACGTACTCGATGCCCTCGATGCCGTGGTCCTCGTAGCCGAGGCGGTCCGCGAGGGCCGCCTCGTTTCCGTCGCCGTGGTCGTCGGGCTTGGCGTCCAGCGAGCTCGCGGTGTACGCGTTGCTCGCGGCCATGCCCTCGACGACCTCGTCCCGGGTGAGGCCGAGGCGGTCGGCGAGCTCGACGACCGTGGGTGCGCGGTCCAGCTTCTGGGAGAGCTCGTCGCCCGCCTTGGCCAGGTCGAGCCGCAGCTCCTGCAGACGGCGCGGGACGCGCACGGACCAGCTGGTGTCGCGGAAGAAGCGCTTGATCTCGCCGACGATGGTGGGCATCGCGAAGGTCGGGAACTCCACGCCGCGGCTGAGCTCGAAGCGGTCGATCGCCTTGATCAGGCCGATCGTGCCGACCTGGACGATGTCCTCCATCGGCTCGCTGCGGGAGCGGAAACGGGAGGCGGCGAACTTGACCAGGGCCAGGTTCAGCTCGACCAGGGTGTTGCGGACGTAGGCGAACTCGTGGGTGCCCTCCTCGAGGGCTTCGAGCCGTGCGAAGAGCGTCTTCGACAGGGCCCTGGCGTCCAGCGCGCCGACCTCGGCGTAGGGCGGGATCTCGGGGAGCCCCTCGAGACCCTCGAATCCCTCCTCGCCCGGAAGGTGGTCGTCGGCGGAAAGTTCGGTGGTGGTGCCGGTGGTGCTGGTGCTGGTGCGCGGGCCGGGTACGGCGCTCGCGGCAGCGGAGTCGGAATCGGTCGGTCCCTGAGGACATGCCGACGCCGCGATGTGGGTACGCGGTACGTCGAGCCGGGGTGACATGGTTCTCCTCCATCGTTCTCGGCATATGGCTGCCGATGCCCATACGTCTTCCTGCGGTGAAGCGGCGCCTCCGAAGCCGATCGAAATTCCTGGTGCAGATGTCTCCGTCTACCCATACCCGGTCGCAGCCGTGAGTTACAAGCGCCAAATCGGCCTGAATGTCCGGTATGTGGAGTTCTCCGACTACCGTGTGGCGAGGTAAACGCGTAATGTTTTACGCACGTCGGGGGCAGCCACGATGAAGCCGTGTCCACGGGGACGCGGGTAGTGACGGACGGCGAAGAGGGACGGGCATGGACCGCGGAACTGTCGGCAGCGCGAACCGGGGTCGGCTACAGGTCGACGTCCGGACCGAGGGCCGCAGTGAAGTCGTGACTCCGGTGGGTGAGCTCGATCACCACACCGCTGATCTGCTGCGTGAGCCGCTGGAGAGTGCGGTCGAGGCGGGGCGGACCCGCCTGGTCGTCGACTGCTCGGGGCTCGACTTCTGTGATTCCACCGGACTCAACGTCCTGCTCGGCGCGCGGCTGAAGGCCGAAGCCGCCGGGGGAGGGGTTCACCTGGCCGGCATGCAGCCCGTGGTGGCTCGCGTCTTCGAGATCACCGGGGCGGACGCGGTCTTCACCGTCCACGCCTCGCTCGAAGAGGCTCTGAGCAGCTGACGGCGGCGGCCTCCGATGTGCATCCCAGGCCCCCTGGAGCCCCCTTGTCGCGCGAGTCACGCTGATGGCATGGGCGGAGTGGGTGTCGCCACCCTTCATCAGGGCAGGAGAGACCCCGTCAGGGTCATGGGCCCCGCACACGCTGTATCTGTTCAGTATCTGTTCGATGGCAACACACGGTGAATCGGTGAGGTGAAGCGCTGATGAGCACCACCCGGCAACATCCGCCGGGCGGCCTCGGCCGCGAGCCGGACGGCACGGGCACTGCCTCTGCCGTACCCGCTGACCGGCAGTGGCGCACGCTCTCGCTGAGGCAGGCCACCGGCATCGTGCCGATGGCCCGCGACTTCGCCAGGCAGGCGCTGCACGACTGGGGCTGGCTGCCCGCGTCGGGCGCCGACCGGAAGGCGGCCGCCGAGGACGTCCTGCTGGTCGTCTCCGAGCTCGTCACGAACGCCTGCCTGCACGCGGGCGGCCCCGAGGAGCTCCGTATCGCCTGCTCGCCCAAGATGCTCCGGGTCGAGGTGGTCGACGGCGGTGCCGGACAGCCGGCGCCGCGCACTCCGCACCGCGCGGGGCGGCCCGGCGGCCACGGCATGTTCATCGTGCAGCGGCTCTGCCTCGACTGGGGCGTGACGCGTACGGCGGACCAGCCGGGCAAGACGGTCTGGGCGGAACTCGCCGCTCCGGCGTAGCCCGCCCCCCACGCGTCTCCGCGCGGACGAACCGCGAAAGGCTCAGGCCCCGCACCGATCGGTGCGGGGCCTGAGCCTTTCGGGCGGGGGCGGGGTCCGTGTCAGCGGACGTCGCCCATGAGGGCCTTGACCTTGCCGCGGTACATGAAGACCGCGACACCGGCGGCGACCGCGAGCGCGGCCTGGAGCGCCACGACCCCGGTGCCGTTGAGGTCGACACCCGCGATGGAGAGCAGGCCCGTGGTGCAGTCACCCGCGGTCACGGCCAGGAACCAGACACCCATCATCTGGCTGGCGTACTTGGCCGGGGCCATCTTCGTGGTGACCGAGAGGCCGACCGGCGACAGCGTCAGCTCACCGACGGTCTGCACGAAGTAGATCGCGACCAGCCACATCGCGGCGGCCTTGTGGCCGTCGCCCGCGATGGTCAGCGGCGCCAGGAAGAGGAAGAACGACGCACCGACCAGCACCAGACCGGAGCTGAACTTCACGACCGTGCTGGGCTCCTTGCCCCGCCGGTTCAGGGCGAGCCAGAAGGCGGCGAAGACCGGGGCCAGCGCCATGATCAGGATCGGGTTGACCGACTGGTACCAGGAGACCGGGAAGGCCCAGCCCAGGACCGAGTTCTCGGCCGAGGAGTCGGCGAAGATCGCCAGGGTCGAACCGCCCTGGTCGTAGATCATCCAGAAGATGGCGGCGGCCACGAAGAACCAGATGTAGCCGGACATCTTCTTCTGCTCGGTCTCGCTGAGCTCCTTGTCGCGCTTGATGCGCGCCAGGACCATCACCGGGATGACCAGACCGGCGACCGTGATCGGGACCAGCAGCCAGTTCAGCGTGTAGACGCCGGTGACGACCGTGCCGATGTAGAAGACCGCCGCGATGCCGAGCCAGATCATCGACTTGCGCAGCGTGGACGCGCGCTCGTCGGCGGAGAGCGGCTTCGGCACGACGAGGCTGCGCTCGTTCAGGTGGCGCGTGCCGAGCAGGAACTGGGCGACACCCAGTCCCATGCCGAGCGCGGCCAGGGCGAAGCCCAGGTGCCAGTTGACGTTCTCGCCGACGGTGCCGATCACCAGCGGGGCGGCGAAGGCGCCCACGTTGATGCCCATGTAGAAGATCGTGAAGCCACCGTCACGGCGCGGGTCGTCCGGGCCGTCGTAGAGGTGGCCGACCATCGTGGAGATGTTCGACTTCAACAGGCCGGAGCCGATGGCCACCAGGCCCAGCCCGGCGAAGAAGGTGCCCTCGGAGGGCAGTGCCAGCACCAGGTGGCCGAGCATGATCACGCCGCCCGCGATGGCGACGGTCTTGCGGGGACCCCAGACACGGTCGCCGAACCAGCCGCCGGGCATGGCGAGCAGGTACACCAGCGACAGGTAGACCGAGTAGATCGCCGTGGCCGTGGCGGGGTTCATGTGAAGCCCGTTGGGAGCGATCAGGTAGAGCGGGAGGAGGGCGCGCATGCCGTAGTAGCTGAAGCGCTCCCACATCTCCGTCATGAAGAGAGTGGCCAGGCCGCGGGGGTGGCCGAAGAAGGTCTTCTCCGAACCGGCGGTGCCGGCGGAGTCCTTCGTCAGGCTGGACGCCATGGTCGATCCTTGCTGGTCGGGACGCGTCGCCTCGTGAGCGGTACGCGCCCGGTGGGGGGTAGCCGGCACCGGGCGGAGGAACCCCACCCCCGACGCCTCGAGGGGATTCGATCCGGCCACCCGCTCCGTAGGGAGTGCGGGGGCGGGGTCGTGGGACCGACCGCTCCGGGATCCACGCCCGGCACGCGTCCTCGCGCTCCGGGCCCGGCCCACAGGTCATTCACTGGTCGGGGCCGGTGAGAACCGGCCCGTACACAAAAACGACCCTTGGCGCGAAAAGCTGCCCAAAGGTCCTTCGGTGGTGCAACAGGCGTCGAGCCACCATACGACATGACACACGGCGATATGGAAGGACTTGAGAGATGGATCACAGGTTGTGATGGAACCACGGTCCCATATTCAAAGGTGGATGACCGATTCGTGTCCCTGACCCGCAGGGCCTGCCGCGTGCCTCACCTCAGCGGTCCCGCGCGGACTACCATCACTGCATGACCCGTGTACTGCTCGCCGAGGACGACGCATCCATCTCGGAGCCACTGGCCCGCGCCCTGCGTCGTGAGGGTTACGAGGTCGAGGTCCGCGAGGACGGTCCGACCGCGCTCGACGCCGGACTCCAGGGAGGCGTCGACCTGGTCGTGCTCGACCTGGGGCTGCCCGGCATGGACGGACTCGAGGTCGCCAGGCGGCTGCGGGCGGACGGCCACGCCGTGCCGATCCTGGTGCTGACCGCCCGCGCCGACGAGGTCGACACCGTGGTCGGCCTCGACGCCGGCGCCGACGACTACGTCACCAAGCCCTTCCGCCTCGCCGAACTCCTCGCCCGGGTCCGCGCCCTGCTGCGCCGCGGTGCCACCGAGCCCGCCCCGCAGCCCGCCACCCACGGCGTCAGGATCGACGTCGAATCCCACCGTGCCTGGATGGGTGACGACGAACTCCAGCTCACCGCCAAGGAGTTCGATCTCCTTCGGGTCCTCGTGCGGGACGCCGGCCGGGTCGTCACCCGCGACCAGCTGATGCGTGAGGTCTGGGACACCACCTGGTGGTCCTCGACCAAGACCCTCGACATGCACATCTCCTGGCTCCGCAAGAAGCTCGGCGACGACGCGGCCAATCCGCGCTACATCGCCACCGTCCGGGGCGTCGGCTTCCGGTTCGAGAAGAGCTGACGTACAGAACAGTCATGCGCCGCCGACTGATCAACTCCACGCTCGCCGTGGTGCTCGTCGTGATCGCCGTCTTCGGCGTCTCCCTCGTCATCGTCGAGACCCGGACCATCAGCAACAGCGCCCAGGAGAGCGTCGACTCCGAGGCCTTCCGGCTGATCAGTGTCGTCGAGAGCCGGCTGCTCGGAGCCGAGCGGATCACCCCCGCCGTCCTCGCGGAGCAGGTCGACCCCAGCCGTTACGCCCGCGTCGAGATCCCCGGCCGGGCTCCGATCGAGGTCGGCGAACGCCCCGCGGGCGACGGCGTCACCCGCAGCACCGAGACGGGGGAGCAGGGCGAGAAGGTCACCGTCGAGGAGTCACGCTCCGCGGTGACCCGCGAGGTCGGCAGGACCCTGCTGATCATCGGCGCGGTGGCGCTGCTCGCGATCATCTCCGCCGTGCTCCTCGCCGTACGCCAGGCCGACCGGCTGACCTCCCCGCTCATCGACCTCGCCGAGACGGCCGAGCGCCTCGGATCGGGCGACCCGCGCCCCCGGCACAAGCGGTACGGGGTGGCGGAGCTGGACCGCGTCGCCGACGTCCTCGACTCCTCCGCCGAGCGGATCGCCCGGATGCTGACCGCCGAGCGGCGCCTCGCGGCGGACGCCTCGCACCAGCTCCGTACACCGCTGACCGCCCTCTCCATGCGCATCGAGGAGATCTCCGTCACCGACGACCCCGACACGGTGAAGGAAGAGGCGAACATCGCGCTCACACAGGTCGAGCGGCTCACGGACGTGGTGCAGCGGCTGCTGACCAACGCCCGCGACCCGCGCACCGGCTCCGCCGTCGTCTTCGACCTCGACGAGATCGTCAAGCAGCAGATCGAGGAGTGGCGCCCGGCCTACCGCAGCGCCGGCCGCGCCGTCGTCTGCTCCGGCAAGCACGGGCTGGAGGCCGTCGGCACCCCCGGCGCCGTCGCCCAGGTCCTCGCCGCGCTGATCGAGAACTCGCTGATGCACGGTGGCGGCACGGTCGCGCTGCGTACCCGGGTCACCGGCAACCAGGTCGTCGTCGAGGTCACGGACGAGGGCCCCGGTGTCCCGGCCGACCTCGGGGCGCGGATCTTCGAGCGCACCATCAGCGGCCGCAACTCCACCGGCATCGGTCTCGCCGTGGCGCGGGATCTCGCCGAGGCCGACGGGGGCCGGCTCGAACTGCTCCAACAGCAGCCGCCGGTCTTCGCGCTCTTCCTCAGCAGGGTCGCGCCCGGCCGCAGGGACTCCGTACGCCCTGTGCGCTGAAGGCCCCCGCCCGCCCGGCGGAGGTCAGTGGGGCACCGGACCCGGCGCTACCTCGTCGGAGGGCCGCCGCTGTTCCAGAAATCGCTCCGCGTCGAGCACGGCCTCCTTGACGGGCAGCGCCCTGAACACCCAGGTGCGGTAGGACCAGAAGCGGAACAGCGTGGCGATCCCGATGCCGAGGACCTTGAAGACGTTGCTCTGCACCGGGCTGTTCCACCCGAAGCCGTACGTCGCCGCGTAGAGGACACCCGTCTCGATCACCGCGCCGACGGCGCTGAACAGCAGGAACAGCATGAGCTCGCGGGTCCGGCCGGTCTTGTCGCGGTCCCGGTAGGTCCAGTAGCGGAAACCGACGTAGTTGAAGAGGATGGCGACGACCGTCCCCATCAGTCCGGCCCGCACCACCGGAATGTCCGTCGTGCGCCAGATCAGGTTGGAGACGGCGATGTTGACGACCAGCCCGAGTGCGCCGACCGCGCCGAACTTGGCGACCTCCCGGGCCAGCAGATCAAGCCGGGCCCGCAGTGCGCCCCGTTCGCTCATGGTGATCGCTCAGCCCCGTCCGGTCGGTTTCGTCAACCCGGCCATGCTAACCAGCCCTCCCGTGTGATGCCCGTGAGCCGTCCGGTCCGGATGGCCCGAGGCCGGCTCCCGGCCCCGGGCCTGGGCCGGGAGGGAGAGGGTGAGGGGTGTTCCCGCACGCCCGATACCCTGGACACGTGACGTTCCCTGTAGTCGGCATGGTCGGCGGCGGTCAGCTCGCCCGTATGACCCACGAGGCGGGCATCCCCCTCGGCCTGAAATTCAAGCTGCTCAGTGACACCCCCCAGGATTCGGCCGCCCAGGTCGTCGGTGAGGTCGTCGTCGGCGACTACCGCGACCTGGAGACGCTGCGGGCCTTCGCGCGCGGCTGTGACGTGATCACCTTCGATCACGAGCATGTGCCGACCGAGCACCTGCGGGCCCTGGAGGCGGACGGCATCCCCGTGCGCCCCGGCCCCGACGCCCTGGTGCACGCCCAGGACAAGGGGGTGATGCGCGCCAGGCTCGCGGAGATCGGAGCACCCTGCCCCCGCAACCGCATCGTCGCGGACCCGGCGGACGCCGCCGCCTTCGCGGACGAGGTGGGCGGCTTCCCGGTCATCCTCAAGACGGTCCGCGGCGGCTACGACGGCAAGGGCGTCTGGGTGGTCCGCTCCGAGGCCGACGCCGCCGAGCCCTTCCGGGCCGGCGTCCCCGTCCTCGCCGAGGAGAAGGTCGAGTTCACGCGGGAGCTGGCGGCCAACATCGTCCGCTCGCCGCACGGCCAGGCCGTCGCCTATCCCGTCGTCGAATCCGTCCAGGTGGACGGGGTCTGCGACACCGTCATCGCCCCGGCGCCCGGCCTGGACGAGCGCCTGGCCGGCGAGGCCCAGCAGCTCGCCCTGCGGATCGCCGCCGAGCTCGGCGTGGTGGGCCACCTCGCGGTGGAGCTCTTCGAGACGCCCGACGGGCGCATCCTCGTCAACGAGCTCGCGATGCGCCCGCACAACTCCGGGCACTGGACCCAGGACGGTGCGGTCACCTCGCAGTTCGCCAACCACGTGCGGGCGGTCCTCGACCTCCCGCTCGGCGACCCCCGTCCGCGCGCCACCTGGACGGTCATGTGCAACGTCCTCGGCGGCGACTACCCGGACATGTACCAGGCGTACCTGCACTGCATGGCCCGTGACCCGGGGCTCAAGATCCACATGTACGGCAAGGACGTGAAGCCCGGCCGCAAGGTGGGCCACGTCAACACCTACGGCGACGATCTGGCGGACGTGCGGGAGCGCGCCCGGCACGCGGCCGACTACCTGCGAGGAACGATCACCGAATGACCGCACCAGGCTCCGCACCCGTCATCGGCATCGTCATGGGCTCGGACTCCGACTGGCCCGTGATGGAAGCGGCCGCCAAGGCCCTCGGCGAGTTCGAGATCCCCTACGAGGTCGACGTTGTCTCCGCCCACCGCATGCCGCACGAGATGATCGCGTACGGCGAGAAGGCCGCGGACCGCGGTCTCAAGGCGATCATCGCGGGTGCGGGGGGCGCGGCCCACCTGCCCGGCATGCTGGCCTCCGTCACCCCGCTGCCCGTCATCGGCGTACCCGTCCCGCTGAAGTACCTCGACGGCATGGACAGCCTGCTCTCCATCGTGCAGATGCCGGCCGGCGTCCCCGTCGCCACCGTCTCCGTCGGCGGCGCCCGCAACGCGGGCCTGCTCGCCGCCCGTATCCTCGCCGCCCACGACGCCGAGCTGCTGGCCCGGATGAAGGACTTCCAGCAGGAGCTCAAGGACCAGGCGACGGAGAAGGGCAAGCGGCTTCGCGCCAAGACCCAGAGCGCGGACTCCTTCGGCTTCGGGAAGTAGGGGGTCACGATGGACAACCTGGACCGTGCCCGGCTGCTCCTCGCCGACCACCCGGTCGTCGACGGTCACAACGACCTCCCCTGGGCCCTGCGCGAGCAGGTCGGCTACGACCTCGACGCCCGTGACATCTCCCGCGACCAGACCGGCACCCTGCACACCGACATCCCCCGGCTGCGGGCCGGCGGCGTCGGCGCGCAGTTCTGGTCCGTCTACGTCGCACCCCGCCTGACCGGGGACGACGCGGTCAGCGCCACGCTGGAGCAGATCGACGTGGTCGCCGAGATGCTCGCGCGCTACCCGGACGACCTCGGGCGCGCCCTGACCGCCGACGACATGGAGAAGGCCCGTGCCGAGGGCCGTATCGCCTCCCTGATGGGGGCCGAGGGCGGCCACTCCATCAACAACTCGCTGGGCACCCTGCGCGCCCTGCACACCCTCGGCGTCCGCTACATGACGCTCACGCACAACGACAACACCGACTGGGCGGACTCGGCGACCGACTCCCCGCGCGTCGGCGGCCTGTCGGAGTTCGGGCGCGAGGTCGTACGCGAGATGAACCGTGTCGGGATGCTGGTCGACCTGTCCCACGTGGCGGCCACCACCATGCGGGACGCGCTGGCCACCTCGGTGGCGCCGGTGATCTTCTCGCACTCCTCCGCGCGGGCGGTCTGCGACCACCCGCGCAACATCCCCGACGACGTGCTGCGGATGCTCGCGGCCAACGGCGGGGTGGCCATGGCGACCTTCGTCCCGAAGTTCGTCCTGCCGGCGGCCGTCGAGTGGACCCTGGCCGCCGACCGCAACATGCGGGAGCACGGCCTGCACCACCTGGACACCACGCCGGCCGCCATGCGGATCCACGCGGACTTCGAGGCGCTCAACCCGCGCCCGATGGCCACCGTGGGGACGATCGCCGACCATCTCGACCACATGCGCGAGATCGCCGGGATCGACCACATCGGCATCGGGGGCGACTACGACGGCACCGCCTTCCTCCCGCTGGACCTGGAGGATGTCTCGGGCTACCCGCACCTGATCGCGGAGCTGCTCACGCGCGGCTGGTCCCAGGACGACGTGTCCAAGCTGACGTGGCGCAACGCGGTCCGGGTCCTGCGGGACGCGGAAGCGGTCGCCCGCGACCTGAGCGCCCGGGTCGGCCCGTCCCACGCGACGATCGACGAGCTGGACGGTCCCGCCCGCTGACCGCGCGCGACCGATGCGAGGAGGCGGCGGCCCACAGGGCCGCCGCCTCCTCGCATCGGGCTCGGGGTCAGGCCTTCGGGCGTCCCATCGCCCGGTACGTCCAGCCGGCCTCACGCCACACCACCGGGTCCAGGGCGTTCCGGCCGTCCAGGATGATCCGCCGGCCAGCCACCTCACCCAGCGCCGCCACGTCCAGCTCCCGGAACTCGCGCCACTCCGTCAGGTGCAGCACGACATCCGCCCCGCGCACCGCGTCCAGCGCCGTGTCCGCGTAGCCGAGCGTCGGGAAGAGCCGGCGGGCGTTGTCCATGCCCTTCGGGTCGAAGACCGTGACCTGGCCGCCCTGCAGATGGATCTGCCCGGCCACGTTCAGCGCCGGCGAGTCGCGTACGTCGTCGGAGTCCGGCTTGAAGGTGGCGCCCAGCACCGCGACGCGCGTGCCGAGGAACGAGCCCCCGCCCACCGCCTCGCGCGCCAGCTCCACCATGTGACCGCGGCGGCGCATGTTGATCGAGTCGACCTCCCGGAGGAAGGTCAGAGCCTGGTCGGCGCCCAGCTCGCCCGCGCGCGCCATGAAGGCACGGATGTCCTTGGGCAGGCAGCCCCCGCCGAAGCCGATCCCGGCCCGCAGGAACTTCTTCCCGATGCGCTCGTCGTGGCCGATGGCCTCGGCGAGCTTCACCACGTCGCCGTCGGCCGCCTCGCAGACCTCGGCCATCGCGTTGATGAAGGAGATCTTGGTCGCGAGGAAGGAGTTGGCGGAGGTCTTCACCAGCTCGGCGGTGGGGAAGTCCGTCACCACGAAGGGCGAACCCTCGGCGATCGGCCCGGCGTACACCTCGCGGAGCAGCTTCTCGGCCCGCTCGCTCTCCACGCCGATCACGACCCGGTCAGGGTGCAGCGTGTCCTTCACCGCGAAGCCCTCGCGCAGGAACTCCGGGTTCCAGGCGAGCTCCGCGTCCGTACCCACCGGAGCCAGCTCGGCCAGCCGCGCCGCCAGCCGGGCGGCGGAGCCCACCGGGACGGTGGACTTGCCCACGACCAGGGCGGGACGGGTCAGCTGCGGGGCCAGCGACTCGAAGGCGCTGTCCACGTAGCTCATGTCGCAGGCGTACTCGCCGTGCTTCTGGGGAGTGTTCACACAGACGAAGTGCACATCGCCGAAGGCGCCGATCTCCTCCCAGGAGGTGGTGAACCGAAGCCGTCCCGTGGACCCCTCGATGCCCGCGACGTGCTTCTGCAGGATCTCCTCGAGCCCCGGCTCGTACATCGGCACCCGGCCGGCCGAGAGCATCTCGATCTTCTCGGGCACGACGTCGAGCCCGAGGACTTCGAAGCCCAGCTCCGCCATGGCCGCGGCATGGGTGGCGCCGAGGTAGCCGGTGCCGATCACGGTGATCCTGAGGGCCATGGGTGCTCCTGAACGATGCGGACAGACGTGCGGAGCCGAGCATAACCGGGCGTGCGGAACGCCGTTTTCCGGCCGCCTCCGGTCTGTCGGCAAGCTCACGTGCCCCGCCCGTATGCCGTCCCTGGGCAGGGCCACTAAAATTGGGTTACTTAACGGTAGTTAGCATCCTTGGGGAGTGAACATCTTGGCGGGTTCGACCGATTTCGACCTGTACCGTCCGGCCGAGGAGCACGACATGCTCCGCGAGACGATCCGTTCGCTGGCCGAGGCGAAGATCGCCCCGCACGCCGCCGCGGTGGACGAGGAGGGCCGTTTCCCGAGGGAGGCCCTGGACGCGCTGGTCGCCTCGGACCTGCACGCGGTCCACGTCCCGGAGGAGTACGGCGGCGCGGGCGCCGACGCGCTCGCCACGGTCATCGTGATCGAGGAGGTGGCTCGCGTCTGCGCGTCCTCCTCCCTTATCCCGGCCGTGAACAAGCTGGGCTCGCTCCCGGTGATCCTCTCCGGTTCCGAGGACCTCAAGAAGAAGTACCTGGGCCCGCTCGCCAAGGGCGACGCGATGTTCTCGTACGCCCTCTCTGAGCCGGACGCCGGTTCGGACGCGGCGGGCATGAAGACCAAGGCCGTGCGCGACGGCGACTTCTGGGTCCTCAACGGTGTGAAGCGCTGGATCACCAACGCGGGCGAGTCCGAGTACTACACGGTGATGGCCGTCACCGACCCGGACAAGCGCTCCAAGGGCATCTCGGCGTTCGTCGTGGAGAAGTCGGACCCGGGTGTCTCCTTCGGCGCCCCGGAGAAGAAGCTCGGCATCAAGGGCTCTCCGACGCGCGAGGTCTACCTCGACAACGTCCGCATCCCCGCCGACCGCATGATCGGCGAGGAGGGCACCGGCTTCGCCACCGCGATGAAGACCCTGGACCACACCCGCATCACGATCGCCGCCCAGGCACTCGGCATCGCCCAGGGCGCCCTCGACTACGCCAAGGGCTACGTCCAGGAGCGCAAGCAGTTCGGCAAGCCGATCGGCGACTTCCAGGGCATCCAGTTCATGCTCGCCGACATGGCGATGAAGCTGGAAGCGGCCCGCCAGCTCACCTACAGCGCCGCCGCCAAGTCCGAGCGCCTCGACGGCGACCTGACCTTCTTCGGCGCCGCGGCCAAGTGCTTCGCCTCCGACGTCGCCATGGAGGTCACCACCGACGCCGTCCAGCTCCTCGGCGGGTACGGCTACACGCGTGACTACCCGGTCGAGCGCATGATGCGTGACGCCAAGATCACCCAGATCTACGAGGGCACCAACCAGGTCCAGCGGATCGTCATGGCCCGCAACCTGCCGTAGCTCGCGTACCCACACGTTGCGCCCCCCGGCACCATGTGCCGGGGGGCGCTCGCGTGTCCGACAGGCTCCGCCGGGGCGGGAAGGAACGCGGCGACGCGGACGAGGAGCGGAGGCCGGTCGCGACCCGTTCCGGTACGTCAGCCTCTCCGCAGGTCCCCGGCCTCCGGTCCGGTGAGCCGGTGAAGATGGTCGGTCAAACGGCCGACCGACCCCGGATCTCTCAGGATGACACCGATTTCGACGTTGTCCCGCAGCGCACGGCCGGTGAGGCTGGCGCTGCCCATGACGGCTTGGCCGCCACGTGCGGCCGCATGACACTGCCCTCTCGACCGGGTTCAGAAGCGCGTGGCCCCACTGGAAGCGCAGTGCTCCGCGCTCGGCTTCCGGGCCACTGCTCTTGCTCGCCGTCGCACCTCGCCGGGTTCGGCGGGGTGACGGACCTACCGGTGGGGCCTGGGAGTGTGTGCGGCCACCGGATCGGCTTAGCGTGTGCGGCCACCGGATCGGCTTACTCCTCGGTGAAGACGTCCTCCGCGGTGGTGGCGGTGACGGCGCGGCTGAACCACCGGTCCAGGAGGTACAGGTCGTCGCAGTCGGCGATCTTCTCTCGCACCTCGTCGGGAACGGCGACGCCGCGCAGCTCGAGCAACCGCAGGATGTCCTCGGCCCGACCCTTTGCCCGGCCTTCGTCCCGGATCTCCTCGGAGAGGGGTGAGGTGTAGAAGGAGAGATCCACGGCCACCAGGTTCCTCCATTGTCGTGCGGCGGGGCGGTTGCCCAGGCCTTGTGCGGTGAGTTCCACGAGCGGGTTCGCGATGGCTTCCGGTGTGTCCCGCAGGGCGGTCGACAGTGTTTTCAGTATGGCACCGATGTCCGGATCGTCGGCGTGTGTGATGAGGGCGAGTGTGGTGAACGCCGGGTCCTTGCGGGCTGCGGCCACCTCGGTGATCACCGGCATGTTGTGCGGCCCCACGACCAGAGGACGCAGTGTGATGACCGCGTGTTCCGGGCTTCCGAAGTGAGTCGGGCGTGCGGCCCATTCGGCGGTGGAACGGTTCTGGCAGACGACCAGGAGCAGAGTCCGCATGCGGTACTTGTTCAGCAGGTGCGCGTAGTAGTAGGCCCAGGTCGCGGGCTTCTCGGGGTCCTTCCTGCCCTGGGCCTCGATGGCGAGGAGGAAGGGGCTGCCGTTCTCCGTCTCGATGCGCAGGAGGGTGTCGACGCGGCGCTCCAACGGTTGGCTCTCGGTGAGGTCTGTGGGCATGACATCGGCCGAGGAGCATGGTCCGGTGTCGATGCCGAGGACTTCGGACAGGCGGGAGAAAAGGCTCGGGTGTTCCTGGAAGATGCGATGCATCGCTTCGTGGGATGAGCTGACCATGAAGGCCCATTCGGATCGTGGATTGGTGTAACTGCTGGTCAAGCGGCTGCTGGAAGGTCGGCGCGGCAGTCGCGGCAGTGGCCGGGATGGCGGGAGCGGAAGGCGCGGTCGCAGCGGTCGCAGTTCTGGAGCGGGATGACGAGCGCGCCCGGGCGGGCGGGTGGCGCGAGGTCCTGGGCTCCGGGGAGCGGGGGCGGCAGGAGCGCGGTGATGCGGTGGCGCATGAGCTTCGCCGGATGCCTGAGCGGGACCGGCAGGTCGTGGGTGAGGGCGTGGCGGATGGTGTCGGGGTGGGCGTCACGTTCGAGCCAGACCGCGACACCGGGGGCGAGGATGTTGATGTCGTGCTCGGAGAGCGTGAGTTGGGGTGCCTGGCGGCGCAGGTCGGCGAGGAGCGCGGAGGCCGCCCGCTGGAGCTCCTGTGTCAGCACCTGGGGCTGAGGCAGCGGCGGGGGTGGGGCGATGCGCGCGGTCGGAGGCGGTACGAGGACGGGGGCGGGCTGCGTTTGCGGCGCGGGTGTGGCAGGTGCTGTGGGTTCCGGCTGTGGCGTGGTGACCGGGAGGGGTGCGGGCGGATTCGGGGCTTGTCCGGGGGCACAGGCGCCTGCGGGCTCGGGGATTGGCCGGGGCGGCTCGGGTACGCGGACGGGCTCGCTCGGACGGGCCGCGTGCGGCGGAGGCGCGGATGGCCTGGGCCTGGTCTGCGGCCGGGGTGTGGCAGCGGGTGAGTCCGCGCCGGGCTGGTTGTACGAGACCGTGCGCGTCCCGATGCGGCCGTCGGCGAGGCGTACGCGGCTGCGGTGCAGGTAGCCCGTCGCCTCCAACTCCCGCAGGGCGGCGGCGATACGGGTCTCGCTCTCCGGGAAGCGCTCGGCGAGGCGCTTGATGCCGATCCTCGCCCCGGCGGGCAGCGACTGGATGTGCGCGGCCAGGCCGATCGCGACGAGCGAGAGGCCGCGGTGCTGGGCCAGGTGGTTGCCGATGACGGTGAAGCCGGCGGCGTGCCGGACGTTGACGTGAATGACGCCGGACGACGGCGCGGAGCCCCTGGAGGCAACCGTCCGGGCGCACGGGGGCGCGGTAATCTGCTGGGTATCCATCGGGAAGCGTTCTCTTCCTCGGTGGTCAGGCCCTCGATCGGGATTCGCAGTCCCGGCCGGGGGCCGTCTCATGTCTGTGGTGGTCGGGGTGAGCATATGCCTGGCAAGCCACCCTAAATCCATCTCAGTTGCCCTATGTCACCCGCGCGAGTGATGGGAGCGGAGCCGGGTCGGGTTGGGGTGGGGAAGGTAATTCCTCCAGGTACTTCAAAGCCTTATGCGTCGTGGGGCACCGCGTCGCGGCCCACCGGGTCGTGGGTTTCCGCGACCCGGTGGCGGCGGTCACGGTGGAGGTCGAGTTCGGCCCAGACCGTCTTGCGCGGGACGGGCCCGACCTCCACGCCCCAGCGGTCCGCGAGCGCCTCGGCGATGAGCAGGCCGCGCCCCGACTCCCCGTCCTCGGCTGGTGGTGCCAGGAGCGGTAGCCGTTCGCCCAGGGTCTCGGTCACCGCGATGCGCAGAGGCCTGTCGTCGTGGACCGCGGGGCTCAGTCGGAAGCCCCTGCCCGGGGTCGCGATCGCGCCCCAGCGCACCGCGTCGAGGAACGCGTCCAGGCGGTCGGGGGCATCGATGCCGGCGGCCGGGGAGGGCAGCGCGTACTGCTGGTGGACCACCGCGCCCTGCTCCAGCTCCCACACCACCCGGAGCTCCTCGTCCCGGGCATCGTCCTCGACGGGGACCAGGGCTACCAGATGCGGTGCCGATGCTCCCGCCGTACGGGCCGGGTCCTCGGAGGAGACGGCGGAGAGGGAGACCTCCGTGACGACCCAGGGGCGGTTCCGCACGGTGACGAGCTGACCGTGGGCGGGCACGGTCGGTTCCCCATCGATGTCGGCTTCGGGCTGTGCTGCCCCTACGGTCGCGTCCGTCATCGATGGCACCCCTGATCTCGTCTCACGGCTGCGCGAGAAACGCCGCGTAGCCGACCCCTCCGGGAAGCTTGGAGGGCAAAAACAGACGCGCTGGAGAAACAGGAAGATCCGGACGGCGGACCGTCCGGATCCTGTGCGTACCGCTGGTCAGCTGCCCTTGACCGTGACCTTCTCGTCGTTCTTCAGCTGCTCCACGAGCTTCTTGACCTCGTCCTTGTCCCAGACCAGGTTGCCGTTCACGCTCTGGCCCGAGAGCGGGATGTTCATCGACTTGCCCTCGCCGCCGGTGACGCCCTTCATCGCGAAGAACATGTTGCCGAGCGACCAGAGCGACATGTCCTTGTCCACGACCAGCGTGTCCAGGCCGGCGCCCATCGTCGGGTAGAGCTTGAAGGGGTTGAGGACCGTCGACGGGGTCGCCGTCTGGGAGGCCAGGGCCGCGAGGAACTTCTGCTGGTTCTTCGTGCGGTCCAGGTCGCTGCCCGCGAAGGCGTACCGGGTGCGGACGAAGGCGAGGGACTGCTCGCCGTTCAGCGTCTGCTTGCCCGCCTGGAAGTCGGCGCCGGACTTCTTGTCCTTGAACGCCTTGGGGATGTCCATCTCGACGCCGCCGATGGCGTCCACGATGTTGGCGAAGCCGCCGAAGCCGATCTCGACGTAGTGGTCGATGCGGAGCCCGGTGTTGAACTCGACCGTGCGGACCAGGAGCTCCGGGCCGTCCTCGGCGTACGCGGCGTTCAGCTTCACCTGGCGGCCGGTGCCCTCGAACGTCTTCCCGGACTCGGACCCCTTGAAGGACGGGATCTCGACGTTCGAGTCGCGGGGGAGCGAGATCAGCGTCGGGCCGTTGGAGCCGTCGTGCAGGATCATCATCGAGTCGGTCCGCTTGCCCTCGGCGGAACCGGTGTGCAGCTTCTTCTTGTCCTCGGCCGTCATGCCCTCGCGGCTGTCGGAGCCCACGATCAGGTAGTTCGTGCCGTCACCCTCGCCCGGTCTGTCGATGACCTTGGAGAGATCGACGTCACGCTTCAGCTTGCCGTCGGCCCAGAAGTACGTGCCGACGGAGACGGCGAGCACCACGACGACCAGGGTCAGGACGCCGACCTTGATCCGCCTGCCCCAGTCCGGGGCGGCGCGGGGCTGGACGTAACCGCTGTCACCGCCGCGCCCGCCGCCCTGGCCGCCGCCGCGCTGACCACCGCCGTAGACCTGGCCCGTGTTGTAGCCGCTGTCGTAACCGGGGGTCTCGCCGTAGCCGTCGTACCCCTGACCCTGCTGCGGCGGGATCCGGGGCGGGGACTGCGGCGGCGCGGGGCGCCGCCGGACGTGCGGCATGGCGCGGGCACTCTCGGGCTGCGGGCTTCCGCTGCCCCGCCCGTAGCGCTCGTCGGGTCCGCCGTTCCGTCCTTCGGGCCAATCGCTCATGCCGACCAGTGTGCCGTCTCGGCCTGGGGCTCTTACAGGGTGTACGGGAGATCGGGTCACGGCTGTTGCGAAGCTGATGCAAAGCAACCGGGCGCAAGCCCCCGCATAAGGTGGAGGGCATGACAGATCAGCCCCAGCCGCCGGAGGGCGAGATTCCGGTCAAGCCGACCTCGGCTTCCCGGACCACCCTCAGCCACATCATGACCGGTAACGACACCAACCTCCTGGGTACGGTGCACGGCGGCGTGATCATGAAGCTGGTCGACGACGCCGCCGGCGCGGTCGCCGGCCGGCACTCCGGTGGTCCGGCCGTGACGGCCTCGATGGACGAGATGGTCTTCCTGGAGCCGGTCCGCGTGGGTGACCTCGTCCACGTCCGCGCGCAGGTCAACTGGACGGGGCGCTCCTCGATGGAGGTCGGCGTCCGCGTCATGGCCGAGCGGTGGAACGAGTCGACCCCCGCCCAGCAGGTCGGCAGCGCCTACCTGGTGTTCGCCGCCGTCGACGAGGAGGGCAAGCCGCGCCGCGTACCGCAGGTGGCCCCGGAGACGGAGCGCGACAAGCGGCGCTACCAGGAGGCACAGATCCGCCGTACGCACCGCCTCGCGCGGCGCCGTGCGATCAAGGAACTGCGGGAGCAGCGGGCCGCCGAAGGCATCGACGACTGAGCCCGGCGGCGAACGGTCCTCACCGGGGCGCGCGCAGCCGTTCCAGCAGCGCGTCCTCGGCCCGCTCGGCCCCCTGCCCCTCCCAGAACGTCACGGGCACGCCCCGGATGTGGCGGCCCCGGGGGTCCAGAAGATGGCCGGCGATCTTGAGCTGCCACAGGGCCACCGCCCGGTCCACGACGGCTAGCTCGGGGAAGCGGTCCGCCAGCCTGGCCTCGAACGCCCCGATGTCCTCGGCGGAGCGCAGCCAGACCGTCAGCATCAGATTGTGCGGGCCGGTCAGGGAGGCGCAGAGCCGGGTCTCCCGCATCCGGATGAGCTGGGAGGCGATGCGCGAGGTCTCGCCGGCCGGGGCGATGCCCCAGAGGGTGACCGAGACCGGCCAGCCGGACAGGCAGCGGGCCACCTCGCAGCGGTAGATCAGCGCGTCCTGCCGGTGCATGCGGTCCAGCCTGCGGCGCACGGTGGTGGGGCTGACACCGAGGCGTTCCGCGAGGCGGGCGGCAGGCTGCCGGAAGTCCTCGCTGAGCAGCAGGTAGAGCCGGGTGTCCAATGCGTCCGGGGCGGGCAGCCCGCGCCGGGGCATGGCCGGTGCCCGGTCCCTCGCGAGCAGGTCCTGGCTGTCCGGGTCCAGCCGGTCGAGCCGCCAGCGGCTGCCCTCGGTGTGGACGGCCGTCGCCGTCTGGGACCGGGTGGCGGACACCCCGGGCAGCCGGCCGAGGCGGAAGCCGACGTAGCGCGCCAGCATCGCCAGGTCGGGGAAGGCCGCGGTGAGCACGAGGTCCCGGGCGCCGGTGACGTGCTCGATGGTGATCAGGTGCGGATCGTCGGCGATCTCGGCCGCCACCTCGTGCAGCGCTCCGGCCGCACAGTCGACCTCGACGAACGCGATGATCGGCACCGTCGGCCCCACCGCCACCGTGTAACAGCTGAGCCAGGCGTGTCCGGCCTCCGTGAGCCGGTTCCAGCGGCGCGCCGCCGTCGAGGCGTCCACTCCGAGCACCTTCCCGATCTGCGCCCACTCCGCCCGTGGCGAGGTCTGGAGCGCGGTGATCAGGAGATAGTCCAGCTCGTCCAGCGGCTCCGGCTGATCCGTGCGCAACAGGCGCTCGGGGTGACCGGCCGCTATGTGGCCGGTGGATTCGTGCGTCGAACGGCTCATGAGGAGCGCTTTCCTGCGGACGATCATGGACAGGGGGTTCTGTTCCGCACGATACGCCCATGTCCCTGCTCCACGAGGCCCGTGACCTCGCCCCCGACCTGACCGCCCTGCGCCATGCCCTGCACCGGGAGCCGGAAATCGGCCTCGACCTGCCGCTGACCCAGGCGAAGATCCTCGCCGCGCTGGACGGCCTGGGCCTGGAGATACGCACCGGCAGGGCGCTGAGCTCCGTCACCGCGGTGCTGCGCGGTGGCCGGCCCGGCCCCGCCGTCCTGCTCCGGGGCGACATGGACGCCCTCCCGGTCCAGGAGGACACGGGGCTCGCGTACGCCTCGGTCCTCGACGGGCGGATGCACGCCTGCGGCCATGACCTGCACGTCACCGGGCTCGTCGGCGCCGCCCGGCTGCTGGCCGCGCGGCGGGAGGAGCTGGCCGGGGACGTCGTCCTCATGTTCCAGCCCGGCGAGGAGGGACAGGGCGGCGCGCAGATCATGATCGACGAGGGCGTCCTCGACGCCGCCGGGGAGCGGGTCGTCGCCGCCTACGCCCTGCACGTGATCTCCACAGGCGCACCCACCGGCTTCGCCGCGACCCGTCCCGGCCCCATGCTCGCCGCTTCGGACGCGGTCGAGGTCACGGTGCGCGGCCGGGGCGGGCACGGCTCCTCGCCGCACTCCGCCGCCGACCCCGTGCCCGCGCTGTGCGCCATGGTGACCGCGCTCCAGACGGCCGTCACACGGGAGATCGACGTCTTCGACCCCGCCGTCGTCACGGTCGGGAGGATCGAGGCGGGCACGGCCGCGAACGTCATCCCGGAGACCGCCCGCTTCGCCGCCACCGTGCGGACCTTCTCCGACGCCACCCACGCCCGGGTACGCGCCGCGTTCGAGCGGACCTGCCACGGTGTGGCCGCCGCGCACGGCGTGACCGCCGACATCGACTACGTCGAGCAGTACCCGCCGACCGTCAACGACGCGGGCGAGGCGGCGTTCGCGCTCGAGACCGCCCGGCGGGTCCTGGGGGAGGAGCACGTCTTCGAGGCGCCGGAGCCGATGGCGGGGGCCGAGGACTTCTCCTTCGTGCTCCGGAAGGTGCCCGGCGCCTTCGTCGGCCTCGGCGCCTGCCCGCCCGGCACCGATCCGGCCACCGCCCCGATGAACCACTCCCCGCAGGCCGTCTACGACGACGACGCCCTGCCGCACGCCGCCGCCCTCCTCGCGGGACTGGCGCTGCGCCGGCTCGGCAGCCCGCTCCCGCCGCAGGAGACCGCGTCCTTGGCCGGGGCCGCCTCCGCCCCCTCCTCGCAGCAGTAGCCCCATGACCGGGAGCAGCCACATGACCGGGAGCAGCCACATGACCGCCACCGCCACCCCGCCGCCGGACGCTCCTCCCGGGCAGCCGCTGCCCGCGTCCGTCACGGCCGTCGTCGGACTCCTCGTCCTCTTCGAGGTGACCAGCGGATTCCTGCAGGTCGGGCTCGCCCCGCTGCTGCCCGACCTGGCAGGCCACCTCGGGATCGGTTCGGCCGCCCTGAACTGGGTCGTCTCCGTGCAACTGCTGGCGGCTGCCGTCTGCGTCCCGCTGTTCGGCCGTCTCGGCGACCTGTACGGACACCGGCGGATGCTCCGGATCGCCCTGGCGCTGATCGCGGCGGGCACCGTCGTCGTGGCGCTCGCCCCGGACTACCCGACGCTCCTGGCCGGGCGGGTGCTGCAAGGGCCGATCGCCGCCCTGCTGCCCCTGGAGATCGCCCTCGTCCGGGACCGGCTCTCCGTCGCCGACGCGCGGCGGGCGATCGCCCGGCTGGTCGGCGCGCTGACGCTGGGCGCGATGGCCGGCGGGGTCGTGATGGGTCTCGTCGACTCCGCCTTCGGCAGCCTGCGGCTCACCCTGCTGGTGCCGGCCGCTCTCGCCGTGCTCTGCGTGCCCGTCTCCTTCGTCGCGGTGCCGGAATCGCGGAGCAGAGCCGGTGGCCGGGTGGACTGGGCCGGCGTGGTCCTCCTCGGCGGCGCCATGGTCGCCCTGCTGGGGGGCGTGTCCGGGGCGGAGGGAGGCTCCTGGGGCTCCACGCGGGTCCTGGGGCCCGTGGTGCTCGGGATCGCGCTGCTGGCGGTGTGGGTGCGGGTGGAGCTGCGCAGTGCTGAGCCCCTGGTCGACGTACGGGCGCTGGCGGCCCGGACCACCGCCCCGTTCTACGGTGCGGCCTTCCTGTTCGGCGTCTTCTACTTCGGGAGCCAGGCGCCGAACTCGTCCTTCTACGCGGCTGACCCGGAGGTCACCGGTTACGGGTTCGGGCTGAGCGCGCTCTCCATCTCGCTCGTCCTCCTGCCGGGTGCGATCGGCAGCGTCGTCGGTTCGCTGAGCACGGCCGCACTCGCCCGGCGTATCGGCTACCGGCCCACGCTGATGGCGGCCTTCGGGCTGGTCGCCCTGACCTTCCTGCAGTTCGCGTTCCTGCACGAGGAGATCTGGCAGATGGCGGCCGGGTCCGCGTTCACCGGCCTGGGGATCGGGCTGGCTCTCGGAGCGATGCCGACGGTGATCGTCGAGGCGTCCGATCCCTCCAGGACCGGGATCGCCGCCGCGCTCTACAACAACGTGAAGACGCTGGGCGGGGCCGTGGCGGGCGGTGTCTTCGCCGCCCTGCTCGGCGCGTTCCTCTCGGCGTCCACGGGCGAACCGGGCGAGGAGGGCTACACGGCGCTCTGGCTGGCGTCCTCGGCCGCGGCGGTCATCGCCCTCGTGGCGACCGCGGTCTCCCGGCGCCGCGAGGGGTGACCGCGGTCTCCCGGCGCCGCGAGGGGTGACCGCGGTCTCCCGGCGCCGTGGGGGTGACCGCGGTCCCCCGGCGCCGTGGGGGTGACCGCGGTCCCCCGGCGCCGGGAGGGGTTATCCCACCGGGCCCGGCACGGTCAGGGGCAGACCACCTGGTCGCCCGTGACCGTGCCGAACTCACCGCGCCCCGGATCCTCCGCCTTCACCCGCTTCACCTTGGTGAAGTCCGAGCCCGCCGTGACCTCCATGGTCGCGCCCTGCCCCTTCACCGCCCTCAGCTCGCAGCCGGGCAGCGCCGTGGCCAGGGACTTCGCCGACCGGTCCCACCGCGGGTCGTAGGTGACCTGGGTGCGGGTCAGGTTGCTCGGGCCGCCGTTCAGCGGGGCACGGGTGGTGTTGAAGCCGGTGGCGCGCAGCCCCGCGTCGACCTCTTGGCCGAGCCCGTCCTTCGGCGTCCCGTTGTAGACCTGCACCCGGATCTGTTCCGGGGCCACGTCGACGAGCGTCGCTCTGGGCTGCTTCGGCAGGTGCGCCGCGAGCGGCCGGTCCGCGCGCAGGGCCTGGAACATCTTCTTCGACTTCGCGGCGTCCCACTTCACCGTGGAGCCGATGCCCTTGACCGGGAAGCCCTTCTCCTCCAGCGGGACGGAGGCGAATTCGGACGAGGCCGGGGTGAAGCCGCGCATGGCCTTGCCGAGCTCCAGCATCTGCTCCGTACCGAAGCCCTTGTCGGCGCGGACCGATTCGAGCATCGACGCGGCGACCCGCTGGAACTTCACCGGGTTCATCAGCACACCGCTGCTGGTGGTCTGCTTGACCAGCGCGGCCATGAACTTCTGCTGGCGCTGCATCCGGCCGAGGTCGGCCGCCCCGTCGAGATGGCGGGAGCGTACGTACTGGAGGGACCGGCCGCCGTCGAGGCGGTGGGTGCCGGCGGCCAGGTCGAGTCCCGTGTAGGAGTCCTTCAGCGGCTTGGCGGTGCAGATCTCCACCCCGCCGAGGGTGTCGACCGTCTTCATGAAGCTGGTGAAGTCGACCTCCAGATAGTGGTCGATCTTGACGCCCGTCATCTGCTCGACGGTCCGCACCGTGAGGGTGGGGCCGCCCTCGGCGTACGCGGCGTTCAGCTTCACCGGATGGGCGGAGTGCTCCTTGCCCGTGGTGCCGTCGGTGTGGGCCGGGAGCTCGGCGTAGCTGTCGCGCGGAAGGCTGACGACGCTGGCCCGCTGCTTGTCGGCCGAGAGGTGGACGAGCATCAGGGTGTCGGTGCAGTGGCAGGGGGCACCGCCCAGCCTGTACTTCTTCTTCTCCGCCTTGGTGATCCTGTCGCGGCCGTCGGTACCGACGAGCAGGAAGTTCATCCCGTGGCCGCCCTGGGGGCGGTTCTTCATGTCCTTGAACGGGTCGACCCGGTCGATCCCCGTCTCCAGGCCGCTCACCACGGCGTGGCCGATCCCGCCGGCGCCGAGCACCAGCACGGACAGCCCGGTGGCGACCCGCATGCCCCACCGTGGCGGCGGCTTCCGCCTGCCGGCCCGCTTCCGTGGCACGGCGCGGCCGCCCGGCTGCCGTGAGGACCTGCGCTGCGGGGAATCGGTGCGGGGGTGAGGTGGACGGGGCGATCGGTGCGGCGTGGGCACGAGGGACACCTCCGCGGTGCGAGTGGGACTTTCGCACGGTAGGCCCATACGATCTGCAGACCGGGGAGAGACCCGGCGGCGCGCGCCGCTGTCCCCCGTTCGCGGTAACGTGGCGGCCGAATCACGCCGCCTCCTGGGGTGCGAAAACCCCCGGAACCCTGGCACCCCCGAGGACCCCCTGAGGACCACATGTCTGCCGCGCAGTACCCCGCCGTCTCCGTGATCATGCCGGTGCTCAACGAGGAACGCCATCTCAGGAACTCGGTCCGGCACATCCTGGAGCAGGAGTACGCCGGCGAGATGGAGGTGGTGATCGCACTCGGCCCCTCGGACGACCGTACGGACGAGATCGCCGCCGAGCTGGTCCGGGAGGACTCCCGGGTCCACACCGTCCCCAATCCGACAGGCCGCACCCCGGCCGCGCTCAACGCCGCCATCAAGGCGTCGCGTCACCCGATCGTGGTACGGGTGGACGGCCACGGCATGCTCTCGCCGAACTACATCGCGACGGCGGTCCGGCTCCTGGAGGAGACCGGCGCGCAGAACGTCGGCGGCATCATGAACGCCGAGGGCGAGAACGCCTGGGAGGACGCCGTCGCCGCCGCGATGACGTCGAGGATCGGCGTCGGCAACGCGGCGTTC
This sequence comes from Streptomyces sp. NPDC102402, assembly GCF_044765765.1. NCBI lineage: Bacteria > Bacillati > Actinomycetota > Actinomycetes > Kitasatosporales > Streptomycetaceae > Streptomyces > Streptomyces sp. NPDC102402. The sequence goes on along the minus strand of NZ_JBIWKR010000014.1, from coordinate 28,211 downwards.
CACACCGGCGGAGAGGCCGGTCCGGCCGAGACAGTGTTCCTGGGGGTCTTCCGCCGGGAGGCGCTGGAGCGGGCCGACGGCTACAACGTGGAGTTCATCCGCGCCCAGGACTGGGAGCTCAACTTCCGCATCCGCGAGGCGGGCGGCCTGATCTGGTTCTCGCCCGAGCTGAAGGTGCAGTACCGCCCGAGGCCCAGCGTGCGGGCCCTCGCCAAGCAGTACAAGGAGTACGGCCGCTGGCGCCACGTCGTGGCCCGCTACCACTCCGGTTCGATCAACCTGCGCTACCTGGCCCCGCCGGCCGCCGTCTGCGCCATCGCGGCGGGTGTCGTCGTGGGCGCGGCCGTCACCCCGTGGGCGTTCGTCGTGCCGGCCGGGTACGCCGCGGCGATCGTCGCCGGATCGCTGCCCGCCGGGAAGGGCCTGCCGCTGAAGGCGCGGGCGCAGATCCCCGTGGCGCTGGCCACCATGCACATGTCGTGGGGATACGGCTTCCTGACCAGCCCCCGCTCGCTCGCGAAGAAGGTCATCGCCAGCCGCCGCCCGTCCGTCCGGGAGCAGACGGCCTGACCGCGGGACAGCCGTGAAGGGCCCCGCCGGCGCCGGCGGGGCCCTTCGCACACCTACGGCATCACCAGGTGTAGTTCGGGTTGATCTCCATGCACGCTTCCTCGTCCGCACCGTTGAGGGGGTTCGCCGAGTCCGGCGTCTTCTCATCGGCGGCCTTGGCCGGGTACGCCTCGTCCTCCCGCCAGTCCGCTCCCACGGCCAGCACGATGCCCGACACGTCGGTCGACTTCTTCACCTGGGACACCGGGACGCCGAGCGCCTTGGCGACCGCCCGGGCGTCGCCCTCCAAGTCCGCGCTGGGGTAGAGGATGCCGGTCGTGGCGGCCGGCTCGACGTTCTGCGAGTCGATCGACGCCTTGGCGAAGCCCGCGTCCGTGAGCAGGTCCTTGACCGCGGTCGCGCGGCCCTGGGCGGGACCGAGGGCGTCCGTGGCGGAGGCGTTGCGCACGCTGACCGCGATCTCGTCGTCGGGGGCCGCCGTGTCCTTGGCGACGGGCGTCTTGCGCTTGGACGCCTTGCCGTCCAGCGGGATGTCCTCACGGATCATCCGGAACACCTGCTCGGCCTCCTCGGCCTTCGGGTACACGCGCCCCGCGTACTTCCCCGTGCCGTAGACGTTGGGCATGGTCGTCATCGTGATGCGGTCGGTCGGGGCCTTCTTGAGCTCCTCGGCCAGGTCGTACAGCTTCTTGACCGTGTCGAGGCCCTTGTCGACCGTCAGCGCGCTGGTGGCCGCCTCGGCGAGGTTCATGAGCTTTCCGGGGTCGGTGAGCTTGGTGCCCTTGCGCAGCTCGCGGACCATCGAGTTCAGGTACTGGTGCTGGGCCTTGGTGCGGCCGAGGTCCGTGTTGTCCTCGAAGCCGTACCGGGTGCGCAGCCACTGGAGGGCCTGCTTGCCCTTGACGGAGGTGGTGCCCTCCTCCAGCTTCAGTCCCGAGCCCTTCCCGTCGCTGCTGTGCGAGTAGACATTGGCCTTGACGCAGACCGGGACGCCGCCGATGGCGTCGGCCATGGAGACCACACCCGCGAAGTCGATCATCATGAAGTGGTCGATCGTGATGCCGGTCAGTTCGTACCAGGCGGCAACGGTGCACCCGGGGCCACCGCGGCCGAGGCTCTCGTTGGTCTGGACGTCGAGCGTGCTGGCCGCGTACACCTTGCCGGAGTCGGGGTCGGTGCACTTGGGCATCTTCAGCATGGTGTCCCGCGGCATGCTGACGACCGAGATGTTGCTGCGGTCCGCGGAGAGGTGGAGCAGCATCTGGACGTCGGCGAGCGGCGTGCCCCCGAAGGTCTCCTTGGCGCCGCCCAGCTTCTGGTTGGCCTCGGAGTCACGGGCGTCGGACCCGATGAGCAGGATGTTGAGAGGCGTCTGTCCGGCGGCGTTGGCCTTGTGGTCGGCCATGTCCTTGTCGCCGAGCGTCAGATCCTCTTTCCTGATGTTCCCGTTGAGGTGCTTGTAGTACACGTAACCGGCGGCGCCGGTGCCGAGTATCAGCAGCGCGAGGACGGACGCCACCCAGCGCAGCACGCGTCTCCTCCCGCTCCTGGGGGTCCGCCGGGCCCGGCGGTCGGGCCGTCCCTGTCCTCCGTGCTCCGGCTGTGCGGACCGGTTCCGCCGGCCGTGGCCTCGCCGTCCGGCCCGGCCGGCGGCATCCGCCCCGCCGGGGACGGCCGGACCGTCGTGCCGGCCGTGAGGCCGCGTCTCCTCCCCGCGCACACTGCTCCGTCCCACCTGGACCCCCTGCTTCTCAGAAATCTGCTTGTGGCGCGAGGACTGTCGTCACGTCGCGCGTTCCGCCGTACCCGCACCGGCCCACCGCATGTCCTCCGGCGCCTTTGCCGGTCCGGTGAGGGGGACTCCCCGCGCCCTCGAAGCCGGCGCTCGGGGGCCGGCGCCATCGCCATCGCCTGAAGACCCCCGGCGCGGCGTCGGCCTCCCCCTGCCTGACGCGGTGGCGGGCACCTCGCCGCGAGAGGCTGCGTATTCACGTCGGCCGGCGGGCCGGCCCGGTATACGCAAACGACCGGACGACTCTCTTCCGGAGTCGTCCGGTCGCAATTCGTCAGTGCCGGTCCGCAGGCCGGGGGCCCACTGGTCGGCGGGACCGATTTCGTCCGCCCGCCCACGGCTATGCGCATCCACGGTTGCCTGAATCCTCCGTCGGTGCCACACGAGGCGCCTTCCCCGGCAGGGCGCTCGGTCGCTCGCTCCGGCCGCGTGCGATCGGATGACCGAGAGCGCCGGATCGCGTCACACTATCCGGCGGAATCGGCCACAGGAGGCGTGCGTGACACAATCCACGCCCTTTACAACCGGGCATTCCGCCTATTCCACTCCGATTGCCGCCCATCGCTTGGGAATTGTTTTACGTGCCGCACGGGTCGTCCGCCGCATTCGAGCCCGAATAGGTGGGGGCGGGTGTCGGGCTTCCGCTGGTTTCGCCGGGCTTTTCGCCGGACGGGTCCTTCTCGGAGCTGTCACCCGCCTGTGAATCCCCGGAATCCATCTTGTCGGCGGGGACCACGGTGACGGGCTCGTCCTTCCGCAGCTGTGTGAACAGCCGGCCCGCGTCGGGCTGCACGAGCTCGTCGCGGTTCGGGTCGGCGCGGTAGGCGGTGCGGGGCACCGTCAGGAACTGCACCTTCTCCGTCGGCACGTTCCGCATCCCGCGCACCAGGTCGTACAGGTCCCGCAGGGAGTCGAGGTCCGGGTCGGTGGTGAGCGACTTGGTCGCCGCGTCCAGTACCGGGTAGAGCCGCGTCGGGTTCAGCAGCACGCCGTTGCTCTGCATCTTGTTGACGAGGGCCCCCAGGAACTTCTGCTGACGGTCCATGCGCTCGGTGTCGCTGCCGTCGCCGATCGACTTGCGGGCGCGTACGTACCCCAGGGCCTCCTCGCCGTCGAGCTCCTGACGTCCCGCGGGGAGCTTGAGATGGGCGTCGTCGTCGTCGACCGGCTCCTTGAGGCAGACCTCGACGCCGTCCACCGCGTCGACCATGTCCTTGAAGCCGTTGAAGTCGATGACCATGTGGTGGTCGACCCGGATGCCCGTCATCTTCTCGACCGTACGGATCGTGCACGCCGTGCCACCCAGCTCGAAGGCCCAGTTGAACTGGGCGAACTGTGCCTTCGTGGACTTGCCTTCGTCCGTGTGGCAGCTGGGGATCTCGGCCATCAGGTCGCGCGGGATCGACACCGCCGTCGCGCTCCTGCGGTCGGCCGCGAGGTGCAGCAGGATCGTGGTGTCCGAGCGCTGGCTGCCGCCGTCGTCCCGCCCGTAGGCGCTGTTCTCGCCGGAGCGGGTGTCGGAGCCGATGAGCAGGATGTTCTGGGCGTCGCGGGCGATCGGCAGCGGACGGTCCTTCTCGTACGCCTTCAGCTCGGCGGCCGCGCTCGTGTCGGTCGTGATGTTGCCGTCCAGCTTCTTGTACAGCCACCAGCCGACCCCCGCGGCGACCAGTACGAGGAACGAGGCGGCGAGGGCGGTCCAGCGCAGCCAATGGCGCCTTCCGCCGCGCGGGTCGCGCCCGGCCCGCTGGGACCAGGTCCCGTCCGCGGCCGGAGCGCCGTCGTCCGTGTCGTCGCTGCCGTCACCGGGGCCGCTGCCGTCGTCGGCGCTGCTCTCGCTTCCGCTTGTGCCGGACGCCGGGGGCGGGGGTGCGCCGGCGGAGGCGTCCTCCCGCGGGGCCGCCCCGGACGTGTTCTGCGGCCCGTCTGCCGGCTCGCCCCCGGCCGGGTGGTCCGGGCGTTCCGGTTCGGCCGGGGTGCCGGGGCTGTCGCTCACGTCTGCGTCCATCCTTCACGGTCGGCGGCGCGATGGGCCGCCGGTCGCAGAAGTAGACGGCTGAACCTCACGCTTGGTTGTGCATCCAGAGGGCATTCCCGGCGGTGCTTCGTACCGCCCGATCATGTACCGCCGTCGTTGATCAGTCCCGGGGGCTCGGCCCGCCGTGGGCCGGACGGGTGGCCTTCAGGGCGCTTGTCATACCGCCGTGCCGGTGATCCGCTCACTTTCGACGCGCTTGGCCAGCCCTTCGGTGTCCAGCCGGTCCAGATGGCGGCAGAGCACCACGGAGCCCCCCGCGGCCAGGGGCGCGAAGAGGCCGGCGGACAACCCCTCCCAGGTGTCGTACGTGCGTCCCGTCAGCAGCCTGGCCCCCGGGCCGAGCCCCAGCTCCGCCGCGTCCTCGCGGGCTCGGGCGACCAGCTGGTCCGCCGTCAGGCCGACGCCGCCCACGGTCAGGGCGGGGGCCGCCGGGTCCACCGGGGCGAACGGGGCGAAGCGGTCGCCCTGGCCCGGAACCTCCACCGCGTAGTCGGCGAACCCCTCGGGAACCTGCGGGAACCGGCCGCCCAGCGGGCGGAGGGCCAGCGCGATCCGCTCGCCGCGGCAGGCGCGGGCCCGGTCGAGCGAGTCAGGTCCGCTGACGACCAGATCGGCGGAGGCCGGGTCGCCCTGGACCTCCGCGACCACACCCACCGACGAGCAGGCGAGCAGCCAGACGGCCGACTGCCAGTGGGCGGGGAGCAGCAGGGCCAGCCGGTCGCCCGGCTCGGCGCCCAGGTCGCCCTGGAGCAGATTGGCGGTCTTGGCCACCCAATTGGCGAAGGTGGCCACCGACAGTTCGACGCGCTCTCCGGTTGCGTCGTCGTAGAAGGTGACGAGGGGGCGGGCCGGGTCCGCGGCGAGCGCGGATCGCAGCAGGTCGGCGGGGGTGCGATCGCTGGCGTTCATCCGCGCAAGGGTACGCGGCGGGCGCGCGCCCCGACGTGCGTGACGGGTGCCCCGTGCACCGGTTCGGCAGACGGGGCGTCAAGTCGACGCGACTGTACTCCAGTAGCCGGAAATGCCGGACTCTGTGAAGGATTTCCTGTATGCGTGCACTTCTTGCAACCTCGATCGGCGTCACCTGCGCGACGGCACTCACCCTTCCGCTCGCCGCGCCGGCACCCGCCGCCCCCGCCCAGGCCACGGTCGCACAGGCGCCCGCCGCCCCCGTCGAACCCGCGGGCTCGACCCAGTCCCTGCCCCTGCGGCCGCTCACCGACGCGGCCGAGCGGGCGACCGGTGAACCCACCGGGTCCATGAACCCCGACGCCGCGCAGGGAATCCTCCGGCGCGACTCGCACCGCTTCTCGCTCGTCGGCGTGGTCTGGGACGACGCCGACGCCGAACTCCACGGGACCGTCCAGGTCCGTACCCGCAGGACCGGCACCACCGGGTGGTCCGGCTGGCAGTCCGTCGAGACGCACAACACCGACCACGCCGCCGACTCGGGCAGCCCCGAACGCGAATCGGGCTCGGTGCGGGGCTCGACCGCTCCGCTCTGGGTCGGCGACTCGGACGGTGTCGAGGTGCGCGTCCGATCCGAGAACGCCGGGCCGCGCGGTGGCACCGCCGGCACCGCACCCCTCCCCGCCGGCCTGCGGGTGGAACTCGTCGATCCGGGCGACGACGGGGAGGAGTCGCGCGCCGACCACACCATCACCCCGTCGCCGGCTGCGGCGACACCCGCCACCGCGACACCTGCCACCGCGACACCCGCCACGGCCGCCCAGCCCGGCGCACTGCCCGAGTCCCAGGGCCTCACCATGGCCGCGGCCGAGAGCTCCGCCGTCAACGCCGACCTCGCCCCGCTGGGCGCCACCGAGATCCCCGCCCTGAGCAAGGCCCAGTCGGAGGAGCAGGCGGTCGTCGGGGCGGGCGCCAAGCCGTTCGTCGGCCCGCGCCCGGGCATCGTCACCCGCAAGGGCTGGGGTGCCGACGAGAGCCTGCGGGAGCGCAACTTCGCGTACACCTCGACCGTCAAGGCCGCCTTCGTCCACCACAGCGCCACCGGGAACAACTACACCTGCGCCCAGGCGCCCTCCGTCCTGCGTGGTATCTACCGCTACCACGTCAAGAGCAGCGGCTGGCGGGACTTCGGCTACAACTTCGCCGTCGACAAGTGCGGAAAGATCTACGAAGGACGTGCCGGCGGGGTGACGAAGGCGGTCCTCGGGGCGCACACGCTCGGTTTCAACACGAACAGCATGGGCATCGCCGTGCTCGGGACGTACAGCTCGAAGAACCCGCCCGCCGCCGCGGTCACGGCGATCGCCAAACTCACCGCCTGGAAGCTCGGTCTGTTCGGCCGCAACCCCAAGGGCAAGGTGACGCTCGTCTCCGGCGGCAGCGGCAAGTACAAGAAGGGCGCCAAGGCCAATCTCCACGTCATCTCCGGGCACCGCGACGGGTTCGCAACCGAATGCCCCGGAATCCGTCTCTACAAGAAGCTCGGCACGGCCCGGACCAGTTCGGCCAAGCTGCAGGGCCGCTGACCGGGAGGGCCCGAACGGTCTGCATACACTGGCCAGCCGAAACGAGGCCCGGCCCCAGCAGGAAGCAGAGACGGTGCTGTGACAGAGGCAAAAGAAGCGATCCTCCTGGTCGGCGGCAAAGGCACCCGGCTGCGTCCGCTCACCGTGCACACCCCGAAGCCGATGGTCCCGGCGGCGGGGGTGCCGTTCCTCACGCACCAGCTGGCGCGCGCCAGGGCGGCCGGAGTGGAGCACATCGTGCTCGCGACGTCCTACCTGGCGGAGGTCTTCGAACCGTACTTCGGTGACGGTTCGTCGCTCGGCCTCTCCATCGAGTACGTCACCGAGGACGAACCCCTCGGCACCGGCGGAGCCATCCGGAACGTGGCGTCGCGGCTGGCCTCGGGCCCGGACGAACCCGTCATCGTGTTCAACGGGGACATCCTCACCGGCCTCGACATCCGGGCCCTGGTCGCGGCGCACACCACCTCCGGGGCGGACGTCTCGCTGCACCTCACGCGGGTGGAGGACCCGCGTGCCTTCGGCCTGGTCCCGACGGACACCACGGGCAGGGTGACGGCCTTCCTGGAGAAGCCGCAGACCCCCGAGGAGATAGTCACCGACCAGATCAACGCGGGGGCGTACGTCTTCCGCCGGTCGGTCATCGACACGATCCCGGAGGGCCGGCCGGTCTCCGTCGAGCGCGAGACCTTCCCCGGGCTCCTGGACGCCGGCGCCCATCTCCAGGGCATGGTCGACTCCACGTACTGGCTGGACCTCGGCACCCCGCAGGCGTTCGTCCGCGGCTCGGCCGACCTGGTCCTGGGCCGTGCCCCGTCCCCGGCCGTCCCCGGCCGCTGCGGCGACCGGCTCGTCCTGCCCACCGCCTCCGTGGCCTCCGACGCCAAGCTCACCGGCGGTACGGTCGTCGGCGAGGGCGCGGTGATCGGCGAGGGCGCCAGGATCACCGGCTCCACCGTGCTGGACGGCGCCGTCGTCGGACCCGGCGCGGTGATCACCGACTCGCTGGTCGGGGCCGGTGCCCGCGTCGGCAGCCGCACCGTCCTCACGGGGGCGGTGATCGGCGACGGCGCCCAGGTCGGCGCCGACAACGAACTGAGGGACGGGATCCGCGTCTGGTGCGGTGCGGTCCTCCCGGACGCCGCGGTCCGCTTCTCGTCCGACCAGTGAACGCTCCTCGTCGGCCGTACCCTCGACAGGTACCCCCGACGACCTAGGAACTCAGCCGTGGCAGGACGCTTCGTACCCCGCACCACCGCCGTGCCCCGGCAGGAGCCCGGGGCCGGTCCCGGTGACGCCTCCGCCGCGCCGCGGACCCGGACCTGGACGCCGCAGGGCCCGCTCGACCTGCGGCTGGTCCTGAGCCCGCTGCGGCGCGGTCCGGCGGACCCCGCCTACCGGGCGCTGCCCGACGGGACCTTCTGGCGTGCGACCCGCACCCCGGCCGGCCCCGGCACCCTGCGCGTCTCGGCGGCCCACGACGGGCGGATCGCGGCGGCGGCCTGGGGGCCGGGCGCGCAGTGGCTCCTGGACGGGCTGCCGGCGCTGCTCGGCGCGGACGACACCCCGGACGACTTCCGGCCGCGCCACCGGCTGCTCGCCCTGACCCAGCGCAGCCGGCCCGGGCTGCGCCTGCTGCGCACCGGGCTGGTCATGGAGTCCCTGATCCCGTCGGTCCTGGAACAGAAGGTCACCACCGACGAGGCCTACCGCGCCTGGCGGCTGCTGCTCCGCACCCACGGCACCCCCGCCCCCGGCCCGGCCGAAGGGGACTTCGGACGTTACGGCCTGTACGTCATGCCGGACGCGAGGACCTGGTCGCTGATCCCGTCCTGGGAGTGGCACCGCGCGGGTGTGGACGCCAAGCGCTCCGCCACGATCCTGCGCGCGGTCCGGGTGGCCCGGCGGATGGAGGAGGCGGCCGCGATGGACCTTCCCGAAGCCATGGCCCGGCTGCAGCTGATCCCGGGCATCGGCCCCTGGACCGCGGCGGAGACCCTGCAGCGATCGAACGGCGCGGCCGACGCGGTGACGGTCGGCGACCTCCACCTGCCGGGCATCGTCGGCCACGCACTCGCGGGCAACAGGAACGCCGACGACGAGGAGATGCTGGCGCTCCTCGCCCCGTACGAGGGCCAGCGCCACCGTGCGACCCGTCTGATCATGCTCTCGGGCCACACCCCGGCCCGCCGGGCACCCAGGATGACGCCGCGCGACATCGCACGGCTGTAGCCGCCCCACGCCGGCGGCCGGCGCGCCGCGCCTCGACGTACCGCGTCCCAGCGCACCGTCCCGATGCCCGCGTCTCAGCGCACCGCGACGAACGCCCCCGCGTCCCGGGCGGTCCGCGCCGGCGGTGTCGCCTTCGCGTGCCCCACGGCCACCGCGCCCAGCGGATCCCACGATTCCGGCAGGTCCAGCACCTCACGCACGACGTCCCGGCAGAACATCGTCGAGGACACCCACGCCGAACCGAGCCGCTCACCCGCGAGAGCCACCAGGAAGTTCTGCACGCCCGCCCCGGCGGCGACCACGAACATCTCGCGCTCCGCGGTGTCCCGGCGCTCGTCCCCGTAGGTGTGCGAGCCGTCCATGACGAGGCACGGCACCGCCAGGTACGGGGCGTTGCGCAGGACGTCGCCCCGTCGTACCCGTTTCGCGACCGACTCCTCGTCGCGTCCGTCCCGCCGCAGGTCCGCGATCCACGCGTCCCGCATGGCGTCCAGCAGCCGGTGTCGCGACGCCTCCGACTCCAGGAGGACGAACCGCCAGGGCGTCGTGTGGTGGGGCGCCGGAGCGGTCACCGCCGCCGCCACCGCGCGCCGTACCGCCCCGGGGTCCACCGGCTCGTCGGTGAACTCACGCACCGTGCGCCGCAGGCTCAGTGCCTCCCGCACGGCCTCGGACGTGCCCAGCCGGAACATGTCGTCGGCGGCGACCCGCACCATCGCGCGGGCACCCCCGTCGGGCTCGGCGGAGTCCGCCACCACATGGGGAAGCCCCCGGACGACCGCCACCGGCAGCCCGGACGCCTTGCCCTTCACCAGATCGCCCGCGGAGGCCAGTTCGTCGGCCGTGGCCACGACGGTGGCGCTCAGCGGGTTGCCGTATCCGTCGGTTCCGCCCCGGAGATCGTCGAGCACCCTGACCCCCGCCGCCCCGATCGCCACGTCCGTCAGACCGTTCCGCCAGGGGCGGCCGAAGGTGTCCGTGACGACGACCCCGACCTCGACGCCGAGCGTGTCCCTCAGGCCGTCCCGGATCAGGCGGGCCGAGGCGTCCGGGTCCTCGGGCAGCAGCAGCACCGTCCCGGCGGGGGTGTTCGACGCGTCGACCCCGGCGGCGGCCATGACGAGGCCCTGCCGGTTCTCCACGATCCTGAGCGTCCCGCGCCTGGCGACCACCCGGACCGTCTCGGCGTCGATCGCCGCCTCGCGGTCCGTGGCCTCCACGATCCGGCCCTCGGCCTTGGAGACGATCTTCGAGGTCACAAGGAGGACGTCGCCGTCCACCAGACCCGGCTCCGTCGCGGCGATCAGCTTCGCGAGGTCGTCTCCCTCCCGCACCTCGGGCATCCCGGGCAGGGCCCACACCCGGTACGAGGGCGCCCCGTCCGCCGGTCCGCCGCTCATGCGCGTACCTCCTCGGCGAGCGCCAGGGCCTGCCGCGCCATCTCGGCGGTGGTGTCCACGTCCGTCATCATCAGCGGGACGGCGCGGCAGCGGATCCCGGCGGCCTCGACCTCGTCGACCGCTCCGGCGTCCACGCTGTCGACGAGCCAGCCGTCGAGCAGCCCCGAACCGTAGTGCTGGGCGACGGCCGCGGCCGTGGACTCGACGCCCACCGCGGCCAGCACCTTGTCGGCCATGCCCCGGACGGGCGCGTCACCGACGATGGGGGAGAGCCCGACGACGGGGACACCGGCCTCGGCGATCGCCTCCCGGATGCCGGGCACGGCGAGGATGGTGCCCACCGACACGACGGGGTTCGACGGCGGGAAGACGATGACGTCGGCCCCCGCGATGGCCTCCAGCACCCCGGGAGCGGGCTTGGCCTGGTCCGCACCGACCGGCACGACGGCCTGTGCGGGCACGGAGGCGCGCATCTTCACCCAGTACTCCTGGAAGTGGACGGCCTTGCTCTCGCCGTCGACGTCCACCGCCACGTGCGTCTCGACACGGTCGTCGGTCATCGGGATCAGGCGTACGCCCGGCTTCCACCGCGCGCAGAGCGCCTCGGTGACCGCGCTCAGCGGATAGCCCGCGCCGAGCATCTGCGTACGGACGATGTGGGTCGCGAAGTCACGGTCGCCGAGACCGAACCACTCGGGTCCCACCCCGTACGCCGCGAGTTCGTCCTTGACCCGGAAGCTCTCGTCCGTACGCCCCCAGCCCTGCTCCTCGTCGATGCCGCCGCCGAGGGTGTACATCACGGTGTCGAGGTCGGGGCAGACCTTCAGTCCGAACAGATGGATGTCGTCGCCGGTGTTGCCGATCACCGTGATGTCCGCGTCGGGCGCGGCCTGTCTGAGGCCACGCAGGAAACGAGCACCACCGATACCGCCGGCCAGAACCACAATGCGCATGACCAACAGTCTGTCAGGCGCAGCCTGATCCTTGTGGGGGTGGTGGTGGGCGACGGGTGGGTCTGTCAGGCGCAGCCTGATCCTTGTGGGGGTGGTGGTGGGCGACGGGTGGGTCTGTCAGGCGCGGCCTGGTCCTTGTGGGGGTGGTGGGCCCGGCGGTCAGGCGGGGACGGTGTCCTCGGCGGTGGCGGCAGCGGCGCACCGCGCCGAGTGCATGGGCATCTCGGTCAGGCCCGGGAAGTAGACGTGCAGGCTGACCGCGGGCTCCAGGGAGTCGTTGACCACCTCGTGGACGTATCCCGGGGCGAAGACGCGCTGCGCACCGGCGCTCAGGGAGTGCGCCCCGCGGGCCGTGTGTTCGGTCAACTCGCCGTCCAGGACGGTGAGTACACCGGAGGAGAGGCCGTGGTCGTGCCTCCCGCTGCCCTGTCCGGGTACCCAGCTCAGGAGCCATACCTCGTAGCCGGGACCCTTCTGGAGCCGGTGGTACCAGCGGGTCGTGGTGTCGTAGCGGACGTGCGGGGCCCACCGGTCGCGGTCGGCGGCGATGGAGCGGGCGAGGCCGACGAACCCGGCCACGGTGGAGGGGTGGGGGCTGGCCGGCTGGAGGAGGTGCTGTACCTCGAGGATGTCGCCGGCGATCGAGAGGTCGCTGTCGCTGTTCATGGGTGCGGTGGTTCCTCGGCATGTGGATACGCGTGCGGGGGGTGTCGCGAAGACCTGAATGCGGTGAAACGGGGCTGGATCAGAGCTGGAGCGCTACGGCTCAACAGCTGTGACAGCTGGAACAGCAACAGCGGGCCTGGACAGCGGTACGGAACCCACGGACGTGGGTCGTGTACATCGCTGAGGTCGCTGGCATGAAGTCAAGGAGACCGGCTGGGTCGCCCCTCTGTCAACCCAATGCCCGATTTGGCGGCAATGTTTCACCCCATCCGGTTGCTGGAGGTGGAGAAAGGTTTTGGCAGCCCCCGGAGAGGCAAGGTGGCGCATCAACCGCGTCGGCGCACGCGGCTGATGTGCCGTTACCCTCCTGTGATCCTGGTCGCTTCAGTGATCAAATCGAAACATCAGGACGGCCCCGCTCGTCTCACCCGGTGAGAAGCGCTACGTGAGCGACACCGATGGCATATGTCAGGTTTTTGGTGATTTGAACACTTTCCGCATACGCTTGGTTCCGCAGAGTGAATACCGAGGCCAATAGCAGATCTTCGCTTGACTGGCCCGAAGCTACACACTTGTAATTTCACTCGTGTCGTTCGGCCGCATCGGTAACGGCCGCATCACGGGGACGCGAGAGACAGACGAGGGGCGCACATGACCGAGCTGTTCCAGCAACTGCTGGTCGAGGACGCGGACGAGGAACTCGGCTGGCAGGAGCGCGCACTGTGCGCCCAGACCGACCCCGAGTCCTTCTTTCCCGAGAAGGGCGGCTCGACCCGCGAGGCCAAGAAGGTCTGTCTCGCCTGCGAGGTCCGTAGCGAATGCCTTGAGTACGCCCTCAACAACGACGAGCGGTTCGGTATCTGGGGCGGCCTCTCCGAGCGTGAGCGCCGGCGCCTGAAGAAGGCGGCCATCTGACACGGCGCCACGGACGCCGGGACGGCGATGGCCTGGGGGCCGCACCCTGAGCACCTGAGCACAGGGTGCGACCCCCAGGCCATCGCCATGTCCGGCCATCTCCGGCATCTCGGCCGTCCCGCGTTCCCGCCGGTCAACCGCTCGGCGCGGGGCGCACAGCCGTACCGTTAGTGTGGGGCCCCGTCCGAGAGACGCGCCAACGCCCCGCCGGGGCGCGCGTGTACACCGATGCAGCCCCCGGGGGGAACCCCCTCCGGACCCGGCCGGAGGGCCCGTACCCCGATGTCCGTGCACAGCCACTCGGCGGCGCCGAACGCGGCCGCCGCCGCCCCAGAGTTCCCCCGCCACGTCGTCACCGCCGTGCTCGTCTCGCACGACGGCGCACGCTGGCTGCCCCGCGTGCTCGGCGGACTGCTCGGGCAGGAACGCCCCGTACAGAACGTCGTCGCCGCCGACACCGGCAGCGCCGACGACTCCGCCCGTCTGGTCACCGAGGCGCTCGGCGCCGAGCGCGTCCTGCACCTGGCGCGGCGTACGAGCTTCGGCACCGCCGTCGACGAGGCGACCCGCACCGCCGGTCCCCTCACCCCCGACGACCTGCCGTACCTGAAGCGCCCCAGCGGCTGGGACCCGGTCACCCGGAGCTGGCGCGACGACGCGTACGACCTCCCGGAACTCCCGTACGGCGAACCCGTCCAGTGGCTCTGGCTGCTGCACGACGACAGCGCCCCGGAGCCGGACGCGCTCGCCGAGATGCTCCGCGTCGTCGACAACGACAAGCACGCCGCGATCGTCGGACCCAAGCTGCGCGGCTGGTACGACCGCAAGCAGCTCCTCGAGGTCGGCGTGTCCATCGCCAACAGCGGACGCCGCTGGACCGGACTGGACCGCCGGGAGCAGGACCAGGGCCAGCACGACCAGGTCCGTACCGTGCTCTCCGTGTCCTCTGCGGGCATGCTGGTGCGGCGGGACGTCTGGGAGGAGCTCGGCGGCTTCGACCGCAGGCTCCCGCTGATGCGTGATGACGTCGACCTCTGCTGGCGCGCCCACCTGGCCGGCCACCGGGTGCTCGTCGCCCCTGACGCGGTGCTGCGGCACGCCGAGGCCTCCGCCAGGGAACGGCGCCCCATCGACTGCGCCGGACGCTCCGTCGCCAGCCCGCACCGCGTCGACAAGGCCGGCGCCGTCTACACCATGCTGGTCAACGCCCGCGGCAGACAACTTCCCTGGGCCCTCGTCCGCCTCGTCGTCGGCACCCTGCTGCGCACCCTCGCCTACCTCGTCGGCAAGGTGCCGGGACAGGCCCTGGACGAGGTCGCCGGGCTCTTCGGCACACTGCTGCGCCCCGGGCGGATCCTCGCCGCGCGCCGTGTCCGGGGACGCGGGGTGGTGGACGCGGCCGAGCTGCGGTCCCTGTTCCCGCCGCCCGGCGCCACGGTCCGCGCCACCGTCGAACAGGTCGCGGGCAACTTCGGCAACCGCACCGACTCCGACTCCGGCGGCTCACGGCACGGAGTGGTCGAGTCCGGGCCCGGCGGCGACGACGCCGACTTCCTGGAGATCGAGCAGTTCGCGCGGCTCAAGAAGGTCGGCCGCAAGCCCGGCCCCGTGCTCTTCCTGCTCCTCCTCCTCGTCTCACTGGTGGCCTGCAGGGGTCTGCTCGGCAGCGGCGCCCTTGCGGGCGGCGCGCTGCTGCCCGCCCCCGCCGACGTCTCCGACCTCTGGGCGCGCTACGCCGACGGCTGGCATCCCGTCGGCACCGGCGGAACCCAGTCCGCACCGCCCTACCTCGGTGTGATCGCGGCCCTGTCGGCGCTCTTCCTCGGCTCCACCGGCTTCGCGCTCACCGTGCTGCTCGTCTGCTCGGTCCCGCTCGCCGGGCTCACCGCGTACTTCGCCTCCCGGCCGCTGATCGAGTCCAGGCTCCTGCGCGCCTGGGCGAGCGTCGCGTACGCCTTCCTGCCCGCAGCGACCGGAGCGCTGGCGACGGGGCGTCTCGGCACGGCCGTCCTGGCCGTCCTCCTGCCGCTGATCGCCCGCGCCGCGGTCGCCGCGCACGGGCTGCGCGGCGACGGCTCCACCGCGCGCGGCAGCTGGCGCGCCACCTGGGCGTACACCCTGCTGCTCACCCTCGCGACGGCCTTCACCCCGGTCGTCTGGCCGCTCGCGGTGGCCCTCGGCATCGCGGTGCTCGTGCTGCGCCGCGACGACATCGTCGCGTACGGCCTGCGCTTCCTGGCCACGGCCGGCACCCCGATCCTGGTCCTCGCCCCCTGGTCGCTCTCCCTGCTGACCAGCCCGTCCGGATTCCTGAAGGAGGCCGGGCTCGACATCGGTACGGGCACGGCGTCCGCCCTCGACCTGCTCGGCATCAGCCCCGGCGGCCCCAAGGCCGCGGGCGGTGTCCTGCTGCTCGGCATCGTGCTGGCGGCGCTGGCGGCCCTGATGCGCGGGGAGCGGCAGTTCGCGATCCGCGCCGCCTGGGCCGTCGTGCTCGTCGCCCTGGTCTTCGCCGCGCTCTCGAACGGCTCGACCTGGGCCGGCCCGGCCACCCTCGTCTACGGCATCGCGCTGCTCGCCGCCGCGCTTCTGGGCGCGGACGGCGCCCGGATCCGGGTCGCCGCCCTGAGCTTCGGCTGGCGCCAGCCGGCCGCCGCGCTGATCGCGCTGGCCGCCGGGATCGCTCCGGTCCTCGCCGCGGCCGGCTGGATGATCGGTGGCGCGGCCGGCCCCGTGGAGCGGCGCGACCCCGTGCAGGTGCCCGCCTTCGTCGCGGAGGAGAGCACCACCCGCGACCAGGCGCGCACCCTGGTGCTCGGGGGCTCGTCACCGGACACCGTCTCCTACAGCCTGGTCCGCGGTTCGGGTGCCCGGCTCGGCGACGCCGAGCTCACCGAGGCGGGCGGCAGCAACACCCACCTCGACAAGGTCGTCGCCAACCTGGTCGCGGGCTCCGGCGCGGACCAGGGGAGCCAGCTCAGCGGCTTCGCCGTCCGCTACGTCCTCGTACGGGACGGGGCGCCGCGTCAGATGAGCCGCGTGCTGGACTCGACGCCCGGCCTGAGCCGGCTCAGCCAGCTGGACGGCAGCGCCCTGTGGCGGGTCGACCGGCAGGTCTCCCGGCTCGCGATCGTGCCCTCCGGCGCGGACAGCGTGCCCGTGCCCGTCGGATCGCTGTCCGTCGAGGCGCACACCACGATCCCTGAGGGCGACGCGGGCCGCGTGCTGCGGATCGCCGACTCGGCCGACCCGGGCTGGCAGGCCACGCTGAACGGCCGGGCCCTCACCCCGAAGACCGTGGACGGCTGGGCCCAGGGCTTCGACCTGCCCACCGAGGGCGGCACGCTCGACCTCACCTATGACGCGCCCCTCACGCACACCGTCTGGGTCTGGGTGCAGGTGGCGCTCGGTGTCGTCCTGGTGGTCCTGGCCCTGCCGGGCCGCCGCCGGGAGATCGACGACGACCTGCCCGAGGAGACCGAGGCCGTTCCGGCGGAGCCGGTCGCCGGGGAGGGACGCCGGGCCCGCAGGCTGCGCGCGGCCGCCCAGGCGGAAGCGGCGGCGGGCGAGGAGCCCGCCGGGGCGGCGTACCCGGAGGACGGTGCGGGGACC
Organism: Streptomyces sp. NPDC102402; assembly: GCF_044765765.1. NCBI lineage: Bacteria > Bacillati > Actinomycetota > Actinomycetes > Kitasatosporales > Streptomycetaceae > Streptomyces > Streptomyces sp. NPDC102402. Next base: position 11,538 of record NZ_JBIWKR010000014.1, on the reverse strand, counting down.
GGGTACGGCGACGCGGCTCCCGGGATGCCCGAACAGGCGCCGGGCGACCACATCCCGGCGCAGCAGAACGCCGACCCGTACGCGCCGGTCCCGGGCGACCAGGACGGTACGGGCACGTACGCGGCTCTGCCGGACCAGGACGGTACGGGCACGTACGCGGCTCTGCCGGACCAGGACGGTGCCGGCACGTACGCGGCGGTCCCGCAGCAGAACTACGGGGAGTGGGACGCGCAGCAGTACCAGGGCGCCGACTACGGCCAGTACACGGGCGGGCAGGACGCGGGCCAGTACTACCAGGCCGACCCCTACCAGCAGGACCCGTACCGGCAGCAGGGCGCCTACGACCCCTACGGCTACGCCCAGCAGCAGCCCTACGCCCCGGAGGCGGGCGAGGCAGCCCCCTACGACGGGCGTGACGGGAACGACCAGAACACGGCTCCGGGCCAGGACCCGTGGCCGAACGGCAACGGCAACGGCAACGGCAACGCATCGCGAGGCGAGTCCGAGTGAAGTCCACCCCCCTGTCCCTCATCGCGGGCGTCGTCGCCCTCGCCGCCGTCACCGGCTTCGCCGCGCTCACCGCACCGGGCGGCGGGGAGACGACGGAGGCCGGGGCTGCCGCCGCCCGGCTGCCGGTCGAGCGGTCCAGCCTGCTGTGCCCGGCGCCGAGCACGTCCGACCTGGCGGAGACGACGTACACCTCCTTCACGCCGGCGGGGGAGAGCGGTGGGGAGGCGGGTGCCGCAGAGCTGAAGGCGGCCGATGCCCTCCCGGCTGACGAGGACGCGGCGTCCGACGACGGAGGGAAGGACACCGACGAGGAGAAGGACGACGCGGACAAGGAGAAGGCGTCGGACGGCAAGCCCGTCATCTCCCTGAAGGACCTCGGCAGGCCGGCCACCGCCGACACCACGAAGACCGGCGCCCCGGCACTGGTGGGCACGGCCACCGGGAAGTTCGCCCCCGGCTGGACCGCCCAGCAGACCACCACGACCGCCGCGGGCAGCGCCCGCGGCCTGCTCGGAGTCAGCTGCACCGCCCCCGACACGGACTTCTGGTTCCCGGGCGCGAGCACCGCGAAGAGCCGTCAGGGCTACGTCCACCTGACGAACCCCGACGACACCGCCGCCGTCGCCGACATCGAGCTGTACGGCGCCGAGGGCCCCCTCAAGTCCGATGCGGGCGAGGGCATCACGGTCCCGGCCAGGTCGAGCGTCCCGATGCTGATCTCGACCCTGACCGGCGAGGCCGCCGAGAACGTGACCGTCCATGTCACCACCCGGACGGGACGCGTCGGCGCGGTCGTGAGCGCGGCCGAGGACGAGGTGGGCAGCGACTGGCTGACCGCCTCCGCCGACCCGGCCGGGACCCAGGTCCTGCCGGGCATCCCGGCCGACGCCACCTCCGTGCGCCTGGTGGCGTTCGCGCCCGGGGAGGACGACGCCGACGTGAAGGTCCAGCTCATGGGCAAGGACGCGACGTTCTCACCGGCCGGCAACGCCACCCTGCACATCAAGTCGCAGATGACCGCCGCCCTCGACCTGAAGGACGTCACACGGGGGGAGCCCGGCTCGCTCCGGCTGTCCCCGGCCGACGGCAGCACGACCCCCGTGGTCGCCGCGCTGCGCGTGGTGCGCGGCACAGGTGCCAAGCAGGAGGTCGCGTTCATCCCGGCGACCGACGCGGTCGGGGAACGGGCGAGCGTCGCCGACAACCGGGCGAAGGGCTCGACGCTGTCCCTGACGGCCCCTGGTGCGACGGCCAAGGTCAAGGTCACGGCGTCGGCGGGCAGCGAGAGCGGCGAGGCGACCGTCAAGACGTACACGGTCAAGGGCGGCACGACGCTCGATGTCACACCCGAGACCCCGGCGGGCCTCAAGGGCGGCTACGCCCTGACGGTGGAGACCGAGTCGGGCGGGCCGGTGCACGCCGCCCGCACGCTCAGGCTCGCGGAGGGCGGCGTCGACATGTTCACCGTGCAGACGCTCCCGGACGACGGGGGCTCGGTCGAGGTGCCCGCGGCGGAGCAGGACCTGTCGGTCCTGGACGACTGAGGCCCGTGCCGCGGGCAGGCCTCAGTCCTGCCCGTAGCGCGGGTCGACCGACTCCGGCGACAGGCCGAGCAGCTCCGCGACCTGCTCCACCACGACCTCGTGCACCAGCATGGCGCGCTCGTCGCGGCTCTTGGTGCGGATCTCGACGGGGCGCCGGTAGACGACGATCTGTGCCGGCCGGCCCTTCGCGGCGGACTCCGCGCGTCCCAGCGGAACGGTGTCCTCGAGCGACCCCGGTACATCGAGGACCAGGAAGTCGACGTCCGCCAGCTGCGGCCAGCGCCGCTCCAGTCGCTCCACCGAATCCTGGACCAGATCGCGGAAGCTCTCGGCCCTGCTGACGGACAGCGGCACCTGGGGCGGGGCGACCGGTCCGCGCATGCCGCGGCCATGACGGTCGCGACGACGGGGCCGCGGCTCGGGCGGGTGGGGCGGTACGGGACTGTCCATCACCGACGCAGCGTAACTCTCCCCGGCCCGGGGCGATCACTGCTTCCGGGCGGGCCCTCCGGATGTCCTGAGATGAACATTCCGGCCAGGATCGAGTGCGGTTCCGGTCCTTGCTCCGATCGCGAGCCCTCCGCCGTGCGACCGTTCCTGTCCTCCCCGGCGACCTTCCCCCGCCCGCGCCCACCGGCTGACGCGCAGGTCGGACCTGTTGCGCCGGAGCCGCGCGAGGCCCTGCCCGAGGGGCGACACGAGGGGGTGGGCTGGGGGAGAGTCGTCGCAGCCCGCTCAAGAGTGCGGTACCGTCCAACATCGTGAGCCCTGTACGTCGCTGTTCGCGAACTGCGTGCGGCCGTCCCGCCGTCGCGACACTGACGTACGTCTATGCCGACTCGACCGCGGTCCTCGGCCCGCTCGCCACCTATGCCGAGCCCCACTGCTACGACCTCTGCGCCGAGCACGGCGAACGGCTCACCGCGCCGCGCGGCTGGGAAGTCGTCCGGCTCTCCGATCCCTCTGCTCCCACCCGGCCCAGCGGTGACGATCTCGAAGCGCTGGCCAACGCCGTGCGCGAGGCGGCCCGGCCCCAGGACCGGCCGCAGGGCGGCAGGGGACCACGAGCGGCGGACCCGGTGGAGGTAGCGCGCCGGGGCCACCTCCGGGTGCTGCGCTCCCCGGACTCCTGACGCGTCTGCCGCGTCCCGTACCCCACCCGCGTCTTCCGCTTCCCGGATCCCAGGTGCCCCTGGTTCCCCGATCCCAGGCGCTCCTGGGTGCTCTCCGCGCCCCACCCCCGCTTCCCCGGCCGCGGGTTCCTGGTGCGTCCGTCCCGGGTTCCCTGGCGTGTCCGTCCTGGGTTCCGGCTTCGGGCACACCACCTGACCCCCCGGTACCACCCGTCACTTCTCCGACCGGAATGAAGTTTTCCGGTACGGAGCATTGACGCTGCGTTGTCGCGGACACGACCATTCCCCCACCCGTGAGAGATCGCTTCCGCATCACGGAATCCGGGGAGGTCTGTGTGTTTGTCCAGCAACTCGAACCCGTAGCCGATTCGCTCGGTCTGTCCGCTCTCGTCGCTTCCTTGCCTCTGGTGACCGTTCTGGTCCTGCTCGGCGCCGTCCGGATGAAGGCCCACCGCGCCGGACTCATCGGTCTCGCCGTCGCGGTGCTCGTCGGATGGCTCGCCTTCGGCATGCCCGTCGGGCAGACCCTGTCCGCGGGGGCGCAGGGCGTCCTCTTCGGCCTCTTCCCCATCATGTGGATCGTCGTCAACGCCCTCTGGGTGTACCGGATGACCGTCCGCACCCAGCACTTCGACATCCTGCGGCGTTCCTTCGGAAGGGTCTCCGACGACCCCCGCATCCAGGCGCTGGTCATCGCCTTCTGCTTCGGCGCCCTCCTGGAGGCGCTGGCGGGCTTCGGCGCACCCGTCGCCATCTGCTCGGTCATGCTCGTCGCGCTCGGGTTCGACCCGGTGAAGGCCGCCGTCGTGTCCCTGGTCGCCAACACCGCGCCCGTCGCCTTCGGCGCCATGGGCACACCGGTGGTGACGCTCGCCCAGGTCACCGGGCTGCCGCTGGACGACGTCGCCACGGTCGTAGGCCGACAGACACCCCTGCTCGCGCTCGTCGTCCCCCTGATCCTGGTCTTCCTGGTCGACGGCAGGCGGGGACTGCGGGAGACCTGGCTGCCCGCGCTCGTCTGCGGAGTGGCCTTCGCCGTCGCGCAGTTCGCCGCGTCCAACTACGTCTCGGCCCAGCTCGCCGACATCGCGGCGGCGCTGGTGGGCGCGGGCGCGCTGATCGCCGTCCCCGGAGCCCGCAGGCCCGCCGACGAGTCCGTACGCGAGGCCGTGCTGACGGGCGCGCGCAGCGAGGACCTGGACCAGGAGGACCCGCGCCGGGAGGTGCTGCGGGCCTACGCCCCGTACGCACTGATCGTCGCGGTCTTCTCCGTCGCCCAGATCCCGCCCGTCAAGGAGCTGCTGGCCGAGGCGACACGCGTCTTCGACTGGCCCTTCCTCGACTTCGCGGGGCCCGACGGAGAACCGGTGGGCGCCAACGACTTCACCCTCCCGCTCCTCGGCACGGGCGGCACCCTCGTCCTGCTGGCGGGCCTGGCCACCGCCGTCGTGCTCGGCGTACGGGCCGGCACCGCGGCGCGGGAGTGGGCGGCCACCGTGCACGAACTGCGCTACGCGATCCTCACCGTGACCTCAGTGCTCGCGCTCGCCTACGTCATGAACCTCTCCGGACAGGCCGCCACCATCGGCCAGTCCGTCGCCGCGGCAGGCGCCGGACTCGCCTTCCTCTCCCCGGTGCTCGGCTGGTTCGGGGTCGCCGTGTCCGGCTCCGACACCTCGGCCAACGCCCTCTTCGGCGCGCTCCAGGTGTCCGCCGCACGGGAGTCGGGCCTCTCGCCCGAACTTCTCGCCGCCGCCAACAGCTCAGGGGGAGTGCTGGGCAAGATGATCTCCCCGCAGAACCTGACCATCGCCTGTGCTGCCGTCGGGCTCGCCGGACGGGAGGGCGATCTGCTCCGCAAGGTCCTCCCGTGGAGCCTCGGCCTGCTGCTGGTGATGTGCCTGATCGTGATGGCACAGAGCACGGTGGTGCTGGGCTGGATGCTCCCCTGACCGGGAGGTCCGGGGGCGCCGGGTAGTTTGGGCGGTCCGCAAAGACTCCCAGGAGGACCGGCCGTGGTTGCTGACCTGTCGCAGCTCGTGAAGGCGTACGACGTGCGCGGAGTCGTGCCCGACCAGTGGGACGAGTCGCTCGCCGAGCTGTTCGGCGCCGCCTTCGTCCAGGTCACCGACGCGGGAGCGATCGTGATCGGCCACGACATGCGCCCGTCCTCGCCCGGGCTGGCAGCCGCCTTCGCGCGCGGCGCGACGGCACGCGGCGCCGACGTGACCCTCATCGGGCTCTGCTCGACGGACCAGCTCTACTACGCGTCCGGGGCGCTGGACCTGCCCGGCGCGATGTTCACGGCCTCGCACAACCCGGCGCGGTACAACGGCATCAAGCTGTGCCGCGCCGGGGCCGCGCCGGTGGGCCAGGACACCGGCCTGACCGAGATCCGGGCCCTGGTCGAGCAGTGGTCGGAGCACGGTGTTCCCGCGACGGCCGCCGTGGACCCGGGCACGGTCACCGAGCGCGACACCCTGTCCGACTACGCGGCGCACCTGCTGGGCCTCGTCGGCCTCGAAGGGATCCGGCCCCTGAAGGTCGTCGTCGACGCGGGCAACGGCATGGGCGGCCACACCGTCCCCACCGTCTTCGCGGGGCTCCCTCTCGACCTCGTACCCATGTACTTCGAGCTCGACGGCACCTTCCCCAACCACGAGGCCAACCCCCTCGACCCGAAGAACATCGTCGACCTCCAGGCCCGTGTCCTGGCGGAGGGCGCCGATCTCGGGCTCGCCTTCGACGGGGACGCCGACCGCTGCTTCGTCGTCGACGAGCGCGGCGAGGGCGTCTCCCCGTCCGCGATCACCGCCCTGGTCGCCGCCCGCGAGCTGGCCCGCAACGGCGGCGAGGGCACCGTCATCCACAACCTGATCACGTCCTGGTCGGTCCCCGAGGTCGTCCGGGAGCACGGCGGGACCCCCGTCCGTACCCGCGTCGGCCACTCCTTCATCAAGGCCGAGATGGCCGAGCACGGAGCGATCTTCGGCGGCGAGCACTCCGCGCACTACTACTTCCGCGACTTCTGGAACGCCGACACGGGCATGCTCGCCGCCCTGCACGTCCTGGCCGCACTCGGCGGCCAGGAGGGCCCGCTCTCCGGGCTCCTCGACAGCTACGACCGCTACACCGGCTCCGGTGAGATCAACTCCACCGTCGCCGACCAGGCCGGCCGGCTGAAGGCGATCAGGGCGGCGTACGAAACCCGCGAAGGCGTCGAGTTCGACGAGCTCGACGGACTGACGGTGACCGGCGCCGACTGGTGGTTCAACCTCCGCGCCTCCAACACCGAGCCGCTGCTGCGCCTGAACGTCGAGGCGCGGGACGAGAGGACGATGACGGCCGTGCGCGACGAGGTCCTCGCCCTCGTCCGCGCATGACCGGCACGCGTCGGGGCACCCGCCCCGCGTGGCTCAGCCCTTCGTGAGGTGCCCGGGAGCCGTGAGGCGCGCGTGCCCCGGGAGCCGCTCACGCGGACCGGGGCCGCCCGCCTCGCGCCGGCGGCCGACGCATGCCCGGTCGGGCGGGGTCCGCCGGGCCGCGACCCTCCCGGCCCGGCGGTAGGCTGACCACGCCCCAAGCTCCGCCGACCCGGACCCACCGGTCCGGACCGGATCCGCACCGCATGCCTGAAGGGACCCACCCCATGCCGCTCGAAGCCGGCCTTCTGGAGATCCTCGCCTGCCCGGCCTGTCACGCCGGGCTCGACGACCGCTCCGCGGCCGAGAGCCCCGAGCTGGTCTGCACCGGCACGGACTGCGGTCTCGCCTATCCCGTACGGGACGGCATCCCGGTGCTCCTCGTCGACGAGGCCCGCCGCCCCGCGTAACCCGCACCCTGATCAGCACGGTGATCGGAGGCCCACCACATGCTCGACGAGTCGCTGCTCGACGCACCGGAAGCCCTGGCACGAGCCGACCGGCGAGGCCTGCTCCGCGGTGCCGCCGAAGCCGGAGCGCGTGTCCGCACCGCCAGCCGGCACGCAGCCGAGGCGGGAATCGGCACGCTGGCCCCCGAGGGGCGGCCCCGCGCCGTCCTCGTCGCGGGGCCCGGCACCGCCGCTTCCGGAGTCGCGGACCTGATCGGCGCCCTCGCAGGCGCCTCCGCGCCCGTCACCGCGATCGGCCCCACGGGCGTCGCGGCGGCCGCCGGCGCGCTGCGCTGGACGCTGCCGGGCTGGGCCGGATCCGTGGACCTGCTGCTCATCGCCACCGCCGACGGCTCGGAACCCGGTCTCGCGCTGCTCGCCGAGCAGGCGTACCGACGCGGCTGCACGGTCGTCGCCGTCGCCCCCGTCCGCTCACCGCTGCGCGAGGCCGTCGACGGGGTCCACGGCCTCGTCGTACCGATGGCGGCCGCTCCGCACGGGGAGTACGACGCCGAGACCTCGGCTGCCGGCCCCGGCACCCTCTGGGCCCTCCTCACCCCGCTGCTCGCCCTGCTGGACCGGGTGGGCCTGATCGACGCGCCCCCGGAGACCCTGCAGAAGGTCGCCGACCGCCTCGACCGCACGGCCGAGCGCTGCGGTCCGGCGATCGCCACGTACAGCAACCCCGCCAAGACGCTCGCCTCGGAACTCGCCGACAGCCTGCCCCTCGTCTGGACGGAAGGGCAGGCCGCGGGCCCCGTCGGACGCCGGTTCGCCGCCGTCCTGGCCGAGCTCGCCGGCCGTCCGGCCCTCGTGGCCGAGCTGCCTCAGGCCCTGCCCTCCCACGGCGGGCTGCTCGCCGGCGCCTTCGCCGCCGGGGGCGACCCCGACGACTTCTTCCGGGACCGGGTGGACGAGCCCGAGGCCATGCGGGCCCGTGTCGTCCTGCTCCGCGACCGGCCCACCGGCGGTCTCAGCGCGAGCCCGGCCGCCCGCGAGCTGGCCCTGAGCCACGACACGGCCATCAGCGAACTCGAACCGGAGGAGGGCAGCGAACTCGAAGCCCTCGCCGAGCTCCTCGCGGTCACCGATTTCGCCGCCGTCTACGCATCCCTGGCCTCAGACAACCGGGCCTGACGGCCCTCCCTCCCCGGGCACCCACCCACGCCCCGCACAACCCACGAGGACGAGAATCTCCATGGACCGGCTCTCCAACACCGTGCGCCCCTACGCCTGGGGGTCCACCACGGCCATCCCCGAGCTGCTCGGCACAGCCCCGAACGGCGAACCGCAGGCCGAGATGTGGATGGGAGCCCACCCGGGAGCCCCTTCGCGCCTGACCCGCTCCTCCGGAGCGGGCGCCTCGGTTCCCGGAGCGGGCGCCTCGGTCGCCGGAGAGGGCGCCTCGGTTCCTGGAGCGGACGCCTCGGTCGCAGAAGAGGGCGAGCAGACCCTCACGGACGTCATCGCGGCGGACCCCGTACGCGAGCTCGGCTCTGCGGCGGTCCGCGCCTTCGGCCCCCGCCTCCCCTTCCTGCTCAAGCTGCTCGCCGCCGGTGCCCCGCTGTCCCTCCAGGTCCACCCCGACCTCGCGCAGGCACAGCAGGGGTACGCGGACGAGGAGCGCAGGGGCATCCCCGTCGACGCGCCCCACCGCACCTACAAGGACGCCAACCACAAACCCGAACTGATCTGCGCACTCACACCCTTCGACGGACTGTGCGGCTTCCGCAGGCCCGCCGAGGCCGCCGACCTGATAGCCGCCCTGGGCGTCGACTCCCTCAAGCCGTACGTGGACCTGCTCCGCGCCCGCCCCGAGGAAGGCGCCCTGCGCGAGGTCCTCACGGCGATCCTCACCGCCGACCCGGACGAGATGGCGCACACGGTCGCCGACGCGGCCGAGTCCGCCGCACGCCTCGGCGGTGCCCACGCCCCGTACGCCCAGATCGCCCACCACTACCCGGGTGACCCGGGCGTCATCGCGGCCATGCTGCTGAACTACGTACAACTCCAGCCGGGAGAGGCCATGTTCCTCGGCGCGGGTGTGCCGCACGCCTATCTCGGCGGCCTGGGCGTCGAGATCATGGCCAACTCCGACAACGTGCTGCGCTGCGGTCTGACCCCGAAGCACATCGACGTTCCCGAACTGCTGCGCATCGTCCGCTTCGAGCCCACCGAGCCGGGCATCCTGCGCCCCGAGGCGGCACCCGACGGCGAGGAACTGTACGAGACGCCGGTCGACGAGTTCCGGCTGTCGCGCTTCGTCCTGCCGGAGGGCGGAGCCCCCGTCGAGCTCACGGCGGCCACCCCGCAGATCCTCCTCTGCACGGCCGGTGCCCCGACGGCCGGGGAAATCACCCTCGCACCCGGCGAATCCGTGTTCGTCCCGGCGGACGAAACGGTCGAAGTGGCTGGTAAGGGAACACTCTTCCGCGCGACCGTGATGGTCTGACGTACCGTCCGCCCCAACGGCTGCAACAATGTCCGGCCGTAACGCGGCGTCCGTGCCGCGGCACCGAGGAAGGGACACCACGCACTCATGAGCGCGTCAGGCGGAACCAAGGCGATCGTGGCGGCACTCGCCGCCAACCTCGCGATCGCAGTGGCCAAATTCGTGGCGTTCCTCTTCAGTGGCTCGTCGTCGATGCTGGCGGAGAGCGTCCACTCGCTGGCGGACTCGGGCAACCAGGGCCTCCTGCTGCTCGGTGGCAAGAAGGCCCAGCGCGAGGCGACTCCCCAGCACCCCTTCGGTTACGGGCGCGAGCGCTACATCTACGCCTTCCTGGTGTCGATCGTGCTGTTCTCGGTCGGCGGCATGTTCGCGATCTACGAGGGCTACGAGAAGATCAAGCACCCCCACGAGATCGAGGCCTGGTACTGGCCGGTCGGCGTGCTGGTCTTCGCGATCATCGCCGAGAGCTTCTCCTTCCGCACGGCGATCGTGGAGTCCAACCAGACCCGCGGCAAGCTCTCCTGGACGCAGTTCGTCCGCCGCGCCAAGGCGCCCGAGCTCCCGGTCGTCCTCCTCGAGGACCTCGGCGCGCTCGTCGGCCTCATCCTGGCCCTCGGCGGCGTCGGCCTGGCGCTGGCCACCGGCGACGGCGTCTGGGACGGCATCGGCACCCTGTGCATCGGCATCCTGCTGATCATCATCGCGATCGTCCTCGCCGCGGAGACGAAGTCGCTGCTGCTCGGTGAGTCCGCCGGCGTCGAGGACGTCGAGAAGATCCACGCCTCCGTGGTCGACGGCGACACCGTCACCCGCGTCATCCACATGCGCACGCTCCACCTCGGCCCCGAGGAACTGCTGGTGGCCGCCAAGATCGCCGTTCGGGCCGACGAGAGCGCCGCCGAGGTCGCGGAGGCGATCAACGCCGCGGAGAGCCGGATCCGCGAGGCGGTCCCGATCGCCCGGGTCATCTACCTCGAGCCCGACATCTACGACGAGTCGGCGGCCGCGGCCGGAACGAACCCGGGCAAGGCTCCGGGCGGCCCCGGAACCTCCGACGACGCACCGGCCGGATCCGGCCACTGACCTGCTGGTACCAGCCCCGAACGGCCCCGGGCCCCACACCGCCACCCAGGCGGGCTGGGGCCGCGGGGCCGTTCGGTGTAGATTCGGAGACGTACCAGACGTCGCTGCTGATGGCGGTCGATCGGTCCGCGGAAGCGGACCGGCCGAGGGAGAGAGGGCCTCCGACGGACTGCACTGTGGACCGCCCGGGCATACGTGTGTCCGTGGCCGCCGCAGAGCCAGCCAGTCCACCCTCGACCCACTACGAGGAGCAGCCCGTTATGACGACGGCCGCCAACCCCCAGGACTTCAAGGTCGCCGACCTCTCCCTCGCCGCCTTCGGGCGCAAGGAGATCACCCTCGCCGAGCACGAGATGCCCGGCCTGATGTCGATCCGCCGCGAGTACGCCGCCGCGCAGCCGCTGGCCGGCGCCCGGGTCACCGGCTCGCTGCACATGACCGTGCAGACCGCGGTACTCATCGAGACGCTCGTCGCCCTCGGCGCCGAGGTCCGCTGGGCCTCCTGCAACATCTACTCCACCCAGGACCACGCCGCGGCCGCCATCGCCGTCGGTCCGAACGGCACCCCGGACGCACCCGCGGGTGTCCCGGTCTTCGCCTGGAAGGGCGAGACCCTGGAGGAGTACTGGTGGTGCACGGAGCAGGCGCTGACGTGGCCCAACACCCCCACCGGCGGCCCGAACATGATCCTGGACGACGGTGGTGACGCCACCCTCCTCGTCCACAAGGGCGTCGAGTTCGAGAAGGCCGGCGAGGCACCGGACCCGTCGACCGCGGACAGCGAGGAGTACGCGTACATCCTCACCCTGCTGAACCGCACCCTCGGCGAGTCCCCGCAGAAGTGGACCCAGCTGGCGTCCGAGATCCGTGGTGTCACGGAGGAGACCACGACCGGTGTGCACCGGCTGTACGAGATGCACCGTGAGGGCACTCTCCTGTTCCCGG